>DBZZ01000020.1:338-17130 GCA_002311315.1 Methylococcaceae bacterium UBA1147
GCTGGCGATGGCCTCGAAGGCCTCGGCCGAGGTCAGGCCGTCGAAGTCGCCCGAATTTCGCAGTATTCCTTTGTCCGTAAAAGCCTGTGCGGAACAATCCACGTCGCTGCCATCAACCGGGAAGATCACCTGCTTCACGGCAATCCCGTAACGCATGGCAAATTCGAAATCTCGCTGGTCGTGGGCCGGAACGGACATGACGGCTCCGGTCCCGTAGCCCATCAAGACGAAATTGGCGATCCAGATCGGCACCGGTTCGCCGCTAATCGGGTGCGTAGCCCTGATTCCGGAATCCACCCCCAGTTTATCCATGGTTTCGATCGCGGCCTCGGACGCCTTGATCTGCTTGCACGAAGCGATGAAACTTTCCAATTCGGGTTTCTTCTTCACGGCGATCTTCGCCAGCGGATGTTCCGCAGCGACCGCGACGTAGGTCGCTCCCATGAGCGTATCCGGACGGGTAGTGTAAACGGTTAGCGGCTCATCCTCTCCTTCCACAGCAAAATGCATTTCGACACCGCGGGACTTGCCGATCCAGTTGGCCTGCATGGTTCTGACCTGATCCGGCCAGCCAGGCAACTGATCTAAACCCTTGAGCAGTTCGTCGGCGTAACGGGTGATTCGCATGAACCATTGTGGAATTTCCTTTCGCTCGACCGGCGTGTCACAGCGCCAGCAGACCCCGTCCACCACCTGCTCGTTGGCAAGCACCGTCATGTCTGTGGGACACCAGTTCACTGATGCAGTCTTGCGGTAGACCAAATCCTTTTTCAGCAGGCGAAGAAAGAACCACTGTTCCCAGCGGTAATAGTCACGGTCGCAGGTCGCCAGTTCCCGCTCCCAGTCATAACCAAAACCGAGTCTCTTCAGCTGGTTCCGCATATAGGAAATATTTTCGTGGGTCCAGTCCGCCGGGTGCACACTGCGGCTCATAGCGGCATTTTCCGCCGGCAACCCGAAAGCATCCCAGCCCATCGGCTGGAGTACGTTCTTTCCCAGCATCCGCTGGTAACGACTGATGACGTCCCCAATCGTGTAATTCCTTACATGCCCCATGTGCAACTGACCGCTAGGGTACGGAAACATCGAAAGGCAATAGTATTTTTCCTTACCTTCCTCCTCCTGAACAGAGAAAGTACCAGCGCTTGCCCATTCATTCTGGACTTCAGGTTCGATGAGTTCAGGCTTGTAGATTTCGTCGATCACGTCGCGCCTAATCAGATTCTGATAAAACCGTTTAGGATACAGTAGAGTGCTGAAGATCAAAAGCGTATTACCCCTCGGAATCTCTACTTCGACAACCTGAATTCAGCGATCTGACATTGGCCTGGCGGTATTCCATGAGACGGTATCCGATCGCGGCTTGCGATTAAATTTTCGAGATTCTTGTGTTTTATTGGCATTCGCTACCTGGCCCGTCCGGATCACGATTAGCCACCAACTACAACCGGACTACCCTCTTCTCACGGCAGGGACAACGGCTCGCGGCACGTCTTGGTACATGGACAAAGACGGTAATCCCAATGAACATTTAAGAGTCCAATATGCGCAGGGTGATATTCAATCAGAAGGGTGGTGTTGGAAAGTGGACGATCGCATACAACCTGGCGGCCGTCAGTGCTGCGGCAGGCCAGAAAGCTCTGGTAACCGACCTTGACATGCAAGGAAACTCGACCCATTACCTCCTCGGGAAACAGGTCTAGGACGAAAACCAGACTCTGGCGAAGTTCTTCCGCGAATGCCTGAGCCTGAATCCTTTTGCCAACGAACCATCCTGTTCACTGAACAAAATCGCGCAACCAACACCATTCGAGAACCTGTCCATCATCTGTCCTCACGTGGAGATGGAATCGTTGCAGAACCAGCTGTGGAGTCACACCACAAGATCTATAAACTGCGCGACGCCCTGTCTAATCAGAGCCAGTTCGACGAAGTGTACATTGATACCCCGCCCGTACTGAATTTTTACAGCCTGTTTGCACTGATCGCCAACCAGAAATGCCTGACTCCTTTCGACTAAAACGCTTTCTCCAGGGAAGCTCTTTACACGCTCCTTGGAGTGATCGGAGAGGTCAGGATAGATCACAACCCAAAACTTGAAGTGGAAGGCATCACCGTCAACCAGTTCCAGAACCGGGCCAACCTGCCCCGTCGGCTTGTGGAGAACCTCGTGGACGAAGGACAACGGGTATTGAACCCGCGCATTTCCACGTCTGTCAGGGTCCGCAAATCGCACAGCGCGGAAAAACCGCTGATCCATTTCGATACCAGGCACAAGCTTTCGGATGAATTCCAGGCACTTCACGCAGAACTGGAGGCCTTGTCCTAAAAATCCGGATCAGCCTGCGCGCTGCTCGACCCTCGGTAGCGCAAAGGTGATGGACAAGGCCAATCCAATCAGCACCAGTACCATGGAATCCCCCACCAGCACATACGGGGTAACACCCTGCATTGGCTGCACGGTTCCAGTGAGGACCGCAGCCTCCAGTCTTGGAGCCATGCTGACGATTTCACCTCCAGCAGAGATGATTGCGGTGAGGCCGGTATTGGTTGCGCGGATCATGTAGCGGCCGGTTTCCAGCGATCTCATACGAGCCATTTGCAAATTCTGGTCCAGCGCAATACTGTGACCAAACCAGCCATCGTTGGTCACGTTGACCAAGAACAAGGCATCGGGTAGCGTGGAAAGGATTTCCTGGCCAAAGACGTCTTCGTAGCAAATCGATACACCGACCGGCATACCAGCCACGTAAACCGGTGACTGCTGCATGGATCCAGGGCTGAAATCGGAATAAGCAAAATCCATGAACTGGGCGACGTATCCCGCCACCCGCGGGAACGGAATATACTCGCCGAACGGGAGCAGGTGCCTTTTCAGATAGCGACCCTGTCCCAACCCTATCGCTACCACTCCATTGAATTTCTTTTGGGCTTCTTGATCGTAAATCGGAACCCCGATTAGAACCGCCGTCTTCTCCTCGGTGGCTTCTTGGCCCAGCTCATCGAACAGGGCCTTCAAGTTGTGGTAGTGAACCGGCACAGCGGTCTCTGGCCAGACAATCAGATCGGAATCCCAGTGGTCAACGGTATGGTCGATATACCATCTCAGGGTCTGCCTTGTCGTTGAAGGCAACCATTTCAGTTCCTGGGGAATGTTTCCCTGCAACAGCGAAACCTTCACAGCCTGTCCGACCGGCTCGGTCCATTGATACCCCTGAAACAATGCTGTCAGACACCAGACTACGGACAACCCAGCCAACGCGGCCTTTCGATGCGGACAGCCGGAACGTGCAATGTAAACCACCGTACCGACTGTCATGACGGCGAACAAACCAACACCGTATTGTCCCATCACCGGCGCGATAGCCCCCGGAATCGACTGCAACTGACTGTATCCCACCTGCAACCACGGGCATCCCGGGAACTCCATCCAGGCACGAAGCCATTCCAGAAATATCCAGAGTGCAGGGTAAACCAGTATCAGACGAATCGCAGGTGTCGCCGGCCTGACGAATACCCCGATCAAGCCTACAAGCGCTGGGAATCCAGCCAGGAAACAGACAAAGGAAGCGGTAATCAGTAAGGCCGCGAGATCTGTTGTACCCGCATAGTCATGCAGAGTCACGTAGACCCAGTAGAGCCCGATAGAAAACTGCCCTAGCCCGAAGAGAAAACCACGCAATGCCGCACGAAACAAACCAGCCCCGTCCCAGGCCATAAAAAGAACGGCCAGGGAAACGAAAGCCAGCGTAGCGTATTCGAAGGGCGCCAGGGAAAACGGAAACAGCACTCCCGCGGCCAGGGCCGCGAGATCTTTCCTCAAGCCATTACCAAAGCTCGATACATGCATTCAGCCGAAGAAAAATTTAGCTAAGAAGACTGGATTGACCGCAATTCAGGTCGATTCCTTTAGGCGACCCGTTCCACCATCCTTGCATTCTAAAATCAGCAGGCCAAGAAGAAAAACACGGCGAGTATCGGCACGCAAAACGGTGAACTCGAAGTTGCCCAGGCTGATTTTTTCGCCGCGTGAAGGCACGTGGCCGAAATAATGTACAACCAGGCCCGCAACCGTATCGAATTCTTCCACGCTGAACTCGACCTCGAAGTACTGATTGAACTCGTCAAGCGGCATCAGCGCCTTGATCCGGTAGTTGTTCTCGCCGCGCTGAAAAATGTATTCTTCTTCCTCGAAATCGTGTTCGTCCTCGATTTCCCCAACGATCTGCTCGAGCACATCCTCGATGGTCACCAGCCCTGCGGTATTGCCATATTCATCGACGACAATGGCCATGTGACTGCGATGTTCCTTAAATTCCCGCAACAGAACGTTGAGTCGCTTGCTTTCCGGCACGAAACGCACGGGACGTAACATCGCCTCTACCTGCATCCCGGGGTTCTCGCGGCTTCGAGCCAGCAGATCCTTGGCCATCAGTACGCCCACGACTTCGCTTTTGTCGTCCCCGATTACCGGAAACCGAGAATGGGCCGATTCAGTGACCAGAGGGAAGATGGTATCCAGATTCGCATCGCGGGGAACCACAACCATCTGCACCCGCGGAACCATGATGTCGCGCACCCGCATTTCAGAAACCTGTAGAACCCCCTCGATCATAGCAAGGGCTTCACCGTCGATCAGGTGGCGATCCCGTGCCTCGCGAAGAAGTTCAACCAGGTGGCTCCGGTCCTGGGGTTCGCCGGTCAAGAAATGACTGATGCGGTCGATCCACGATCGAGGACCGCCTACTTCTTCGACACCCTGCCTAATCACTGTTCTACAGCCTCCCGGTACGGGTTGGGGAAACCCATGCCTGCGAGAATTGCCTGCTCGAGCGTTTCCATCTCCAGAGCGTCGATTCCTTCGTCATGGTCGTAACCCAGCAGGTGCAGTACACCGTGAACGATCATGTGAGCCCAGTGCGCATCGAGTGATTTTTTCTGCTCCGCCGCTTCTTTCTCGACCACGGGAGCACAGATCACCAGGTCACCGAACGTTTCCAGCGGCAAGGCGTAGGATTTTTCATAGGAGAAACTAAGTACATTAGTGGGACCTTTTTTTCTACGATATTGATGGTTAAGGGCAGAACTCTCTTCGATCCCGACCACGCGGATAACCAATTCGGAATCTTCAACCCTGTCGGCCATAACCGCCAAGACCCATTCGCTCATCCGCGTGGAAGCAGGCACGCCGGGAATCTCGAAAGCACGCTGGATCTCTACGCTGTTCATTCGGACGTATGCATGGCATTGTCATAGGCCTCATAGGCAGAAACAATGCGCTTGACCAGAGCGTGACGTACCACGTCGCGGGTATCGAAAAAGGTAAAGCTAATGCCTTCCACACCCTTGAGTATGTTAAGTACATGTCTCAAACCGGATGGACTGCCACGCGGTAGGTCAATCTGGGTAATGTCTCCCGTGACCACCGCCGTCGATCCAAAGCCGACACGAGTGAGAAACATCTTGATCTGCTCCGGCGTCGTGTTCTGCGCCTCGTCGAGGATAATGAACGCTTCGTTGAGCGTTCGTCCCCGCATGAAGGCCAGGGGCGCCACTTCAATCACGTTTCGTTCGATCAGTTTGCCAACCCGTTCGAAACCCAGCATTTCGTACAAGGCATCGTAGAGCGGCCTCAGGTAGGGATCTACCTTCTGCGCCAGATCTCCGGGCAGGAACCCCAACTTCTCACCCGCTTCCACGGCTGGTCGCGCAAGGATCAGACGTTGCACGCGTTCCTGTTCCAGGGCCGCAACGGCACAGGCCACGGCAAGGTAGGTTTTCCCGGTTCCCGCAGGCCCGATCCCGAAATTGATGTCATGGCTGGCGACATTTCGCAGGTACCTCTGCTGGTTGGGCCCGCGACCCTTGATGACCATACGCCGGATTTCAACCTGGGTCGGACTCTTTTCCTCCGCCGCCTGGTCGGTCAATAGGGCATCGATCGATGAATCCTGCATTGAAAGGTGTACCTGATGGGGCGTAATGGCCTCGGTAGCGGTGGTATCAAACAGCGACTGGATCAACCGACGTGCTACTTCCACTGGCCTCGACGAACCAATGATCTGGAACTGGTTTCCACGGGAAGCGATCTCTACGCCCAGGCGGTTTTCGATCTGGCGAAGGTGCTCGTCGCATTGCCCGCAAAGGTTGGCTAGCCGCCGGTTGTCAGCAGGCGTGAGGGTCAGTTCCGTGGAAATGGACGCGGTATCCAATTCAGACAGTGCCATATTCCTGCAGACGCGGTTCCCGGGGTAAACGAACGGTACCCGGCACCAGTCTTCCTCGCAGAGAATTCGGAAGTACCTGGGTGATGACGACGTCGACAAATTGTCCGATCAGTTGCGGTGGGGCAATAAAATTGACCACTCGGTTGTTTTCGGTCCGCCCACACAGTTCCAGGGAATCCTTTTTCGACGTTCCCTCAACCAGCACGGTCTGAACGCTATCGACCATGTTGTCGGAAATCTTGCCGGCCGCGTTGCTGATCACTGTCTGCAGCTTGGCCAGCCGGTCCTTTTTGGTCTCGATGGAAACCGAATCCTCGAAATCGACGGCTGGCGTACCGGGCCTCGGACTGTAGATGAAACTGAATGAATGATCGAAACCGATTTCTTCGATCAGATCCATCGTTTCCTGGAAGTCATGATCCGTTTCGCCAGGGAAGCCGATGATGAAGTCTGATGAAAGGCTGATTCCCGGCCGGATACTGCGCAACCGCTTGATCTTGTCGATGTACTCTTTCCGTGTGTGTCCGCGCTTCATTCTGGCGAGAACCGAATCACTGCCGCTTTGTACCGGCAGGTGCAAATGGTTCACCAGTTCCGGTATCTCCGCATAGGCCTCGATCAGGCTGTCGCTGAATTCCACAGGATGCGAAGTCGTGTACCGTATCCGGTCAATCCCATCGACCAGAGAAACGTAGTTCAGCAGGAGGGCAAAGTCAGCCGTATCCCCCTCGGACATCGTTCCCCGATAAGCGTTCACGTTCTGCCCAAGTAGGTTGACCTCCCGAACCCCCTGTTCCGCCAGCACCGTAACCTCGTGGATCACGTCATTCAATGGCCGGCTGATTTCCTCGCCGCGGGTATAAGGCACCACGCAAAACGTACAGTACTTGCTGCAACCCTCCATCACGGAAACAAAGGCCTTGGGGCCTTCAGCTCGCGGTTCCGGAAGGTTGTCAAACTTCTCGATTTCCGGAAAAGAAATATCCATCACCGAAGCCTGTTTACTACGAACCTGGTCAAGCAATTGCGGCAGACGATGCAGGGTCTGCGGGCCGAACACGATATCAACGTAGGGTGCTCGTCTTCGAATCGCTTCACCTTCCTGGCTGGCAACACAACCACCGACCCCGATCACAAGCCCGGGATGGCGGTCCTTGAGCTTGCGCCAGCGACCCAGCTGGGAGAACACCTTTTCCTGGGCTTTTTCGCGGATGGAGCATGTGTTCAGAAGAAGGATATCGGCCTGATCAGGCGTTGCGACTGGTTCCAGCCCGTGAGAGGCTTTGAGCACATCCCGCATCTTGTCGGAATCGTACTCGTTCATCTGGCATCCAAAAGTCTGGATATAGAGTTTTTCTGTCATAAATCGGATAAAGTGGGAGCGGACACCATTCTAACAAATTTTTCCGGGCAACTCGTAATTGTCATCCAATCCATCGTCAACACTGCGTTGGCTGCACGCGTCCAGGATGTTCTGGAATCCAGACATTTAATCGGCCAGCAGCTCAACCCAGTGCCTGACCGGGAGGTCTGTTCCGGACTGGAGATGCAGCAGGCAACCGATATTCGCGGTAGCAATCAGAACCGGATCGCCCGCCTCCAGCACCCTGACCTTGTCCGTTAGCAGCCGCTCAGAAAGTGCTTTCTGCAGAATCGAGTAGGTTCCGGCCGATCCACAGCACAAATGAGCGTTTTCAACCGGGCTCAGCTCGTATCCTCTATCCGCGAGTATTCGTTCCACCAATCCATATATTCGCTGCCCATGCTGTAGCGTGCAAGGTGAATGAAAGGCGATCCGGGTCCTGTTCCCCCTGCCAAGCACGGACAAATCTTCGCTTGCCAGAACTTCTGAAAGGTCGCGGGTCATTTCAGAGATTCGGCGGGCCTTTCCTGCATACTCAGGATCGTGTTTCAGCAACTCACCGTAATCCCTGACCATCACACCGCAGCCGCTCGCAGTCATCACAATGCACTCTGTACCCGATTCGACCCAGGGCCACCAGACATCAATATTGTGCCGCATAAACCCCGCAGCTTCTTCCGGCTCCCCAAGATGCTGGCTGACAGCTCCACAGCAACCGGTTCCCCGAATCCGCATCAGGCTGATCCCGAGTTTGTCCAGGACCCGCGCCGCTGACAGGTTGATTTGCGGGGAAGTGGCCGACTGAACACATCCATCCAACACCAGCATCACCCGGTCATGCCTCGGCTGCGGCCATTCGCTACAAACCGCCGCAAGCGGCAACTTACCCCTCAGATAAGACGGCAAAAAACCGGCAATCTTTCTCGCCAGACCGAGCAATAGCCGGAGCCTTTGCGGATACGGCAAGACCAGCCGCAATGCCTTTCTGAGAACCTGATCCGGCAGAACACGCCTTACTCGACGCTCCACCAGACGACGGCCGATATCCAGTAGACGCCCGTACCGAACCCCCGAGGGGCAAGTCGTTTCACATGACTTGCAGGTCAGGCAGCGATCCAGATGAAGCTGAGTTTTTCGACTCACTGAGGCCCCTTCCAGCAATTGCTTGATCAGGTAGATTCTTCCGCGCGGACCGTCCAGTTCATCTCCGAGCAACTGATAGGTGGGACAAGTTGCGTTGCAAAAGCCGCAATGCACGCAACTGCGGAGGATGCCTTCAGCTTCCCGACCATCGTCCGTATCACGTATCGCTTCGGCAAGACGGGTTTGCATGACTCACCATTCTCTGTACATTCGACCCGGGTTGAACAGCCCCCAGGGATCAAACGAGCGTTTTAATCGTTGCTGAACACGCTCCGTTTCCTCCGGCAACGGGTGGAACACCGTCTCGCGCGGCCCGATGCTACGAAACAGCGTAGCGTGCCCACCCTGTTGTTCCGCAATCGGGAACACGAGCTTCCCGGCATCCTCCGACATCAGCCAGCGCAGTGCACCACCCCATTCGTAGAGCCATTCCCCCGGGGTATCCAGCACCGCGGCAGCTGGCTCTAGGGAGATGCGCCAGAGGTCGCCAGGCTGATCAAAGAACGGAAGTTTTTGATTTCTCAGGTTACTCCAGAATCCGTCCTCCGCGGGCAGTCTCTCGCCACCCAGCTTGGCCAGAGCCGCATCCACCGCGAGTCGCCCTCCAGAAAGACGCATATACACGGCTCCTTCGCACCACGCCAGACCGGAAATCGGCAGGGGTCTCCCCAGCCATTGATTCATTTTCGCTATCCCTTTTCCGGCCGGCATCTCCTGGCGCAGCGTCATTTCAGCCTCTGGACTCGGCAACACTTTGAGTGATACATCAAGGATCAGGCCCAGCGTGCCGAGCGAACCGGCCATGAGCCGCGACAGGTCGTAACCAGCCACGTTCTTCATGACTTGGCCGCCGAACGACAGGATTTGACCGCGCCCGTTGATGATGCGGCAACCCAGTACAAAATCCCTGACTGCGCCGGCAAACGGCCGACGGGGTCCCGAAAGACCCGTTGCAATCACGCCGCCGAGCGTCGCATTGCCGTCGAAACTGGGAGGCTCAAAACCCAGGAACTGCCCTTCATTCGCGAGGGTTTCTTCGATTACGGTCAACGGGGTCCCACAACGGGCTGTAAGTACAAGCTCGGTTGGCTCATAGCTAATAATCCCGCTATGGCTCAATGTTTCCAGGAGTTGACCGCGCGGTTCACGACCATAGAATGATTTGGTACCGCCACCCTGGAAGCACAAATATGTCCGCTCATCGATGGCTTGCCGGACCCTGGTCTGCAAGCCCCGGCAGTCATCCGGCACGCAGTGCCTCCATGATTTCACCCCATTTCATCGACCGACCCCATTCCCCAAGCACTGCTAGAACCTCTCCAACTCGGGAAAGGCCAGTTCACCCTTGTGAACGTGCATGGCACCGAATTCGGCACAACGCTTAAGCGTGGGGACGGCCTTGCCCGGGTTGAGCAGGCCATGTTGGTCGAAGGCGCGTTTTACGGCGTGGAACTGCTCTAGTTCGGGTTCGGAAAACTGGAAACACATCTGGTTGATTTTCTCCACGCCAACCCCGTGCTCACCGGTGATGGTTCCACCAACGGATACGCAAAGTTCAAGAATATCACTGCCAAACTGCTCGGCACTCTCGAGTTCGCCGGGGCGATTCGCGTCATACAGGATCAGCGGATGCAGGTTACCATCCCCGGCATGAAATACATTGGCGACACCCAGCCCGTGTTGTTCCGCCAGTTCGCTGATCCGTCGGAGTACTTCACCAAGCCTTTTTCGGGGAATTGTCCCGTCCATGCAGTAATAGTCCGGAGCGATCCTGCCGACTGCCGGAAAAGCCGCCTTTCTGCCAGCCCACAACTGCTGTCTTTCTGTCTCGTTGGATGCTGTGCGCATGTCCTGGGCTCCGGCATCGGTCAAGATTGATCGTACTTTCTCGATTTCTTCGGTGACCTGGTCCCTGGTTCCATCCGATTCACACAGCAACAGAGCCGCAGCATCGATCGGGTAACCGACCCGAACAAAATCCTCCGCAGCACGGATCGCCGGATTGTCCATCATTTCCAGGCCAGCCGGCACAATACCTTCTGCAATAATCGAGGCAACGGCCCTTCCAGCTTGTTCTACGGAGGAAAAACTCGCCATGATGACCTGTGCCGTTTCCGGAACCGGCAGAAGTTTTACAGTAATCTCGACAATGATCCCCAGCATCCCTTCCGAACCGGTCAGCAAAGCCATTAGGTCGTAACCAGGGGCGTCCAGCCCGGAGCTTCCCAGGTGCAGGATCGATCCGTCAACCGTCACCACCTTTAATTCACGAATATTGTGGACCGTCAGCCCGTATTTCAGGCAATGAACGCCCCCTGAATTCTCGGCAACGTTTCCGCCGATGGTACAGGCGATCTGCGACGATGGATCCGGGGCGTAGTAAAGGCCGTGCCGCGCAACGGCCTGGGAAATCGCTAGGTTGCGAACCCCCGACTCAACCCTTGCTACACGATTCACGGGATCAACTTTGAGAATCCGATTGAACTTGCTGAGACTGAGCAATACGCTTTCATCTACCGGCAAAGCACCCCCAGACAAGCCAGTCCCTGCTCCACGGGCAACCACCGGAACCTTGTGCCGAAAACAGAGTTTCATGATCGTCTGCACCTGCTCGACGGTACTCGGCAGGACAACCATCCAAGGCAGTCGCCGATAAGCCGATAACCCGTCGCATTCGTAGGGCCCGAGGTCCTCTTGCTCAGTCAGAATCGATTCATCGTCGAGGAAATCCCGGAACCACCCAGCAAGGCGATCTTTTTCCAGCATTGAATTTTACCCAGGTTGTTGTGATCCGGTAAAAAACGCTGACTCCAATCTCCCGAACCTGCGTTATGATACGGCTCCATGTATTGTGTCAGATCTTCGTCTACAGCTGAAGAGACCATCAGGAAATCGCGATTCATCAGTCACATGGTTCCGGTTTCCGAACCTGGAGACATCAAATCCATCCTTCGCCACCTGTCGGCAGAGCACCCCAACGCCAGCCACATCGCTTTCGCATTCAGGATCAGAACCAATTCGGGTATCGTTTCGCGGTTTTTTGATGCTGGCGAACCTACCGGTACCGCCGGCAGACCCATCTACCAGCATCTAGAAGGAAAGGACATCATCAACTGCATGCTTGCAGTCATCCGCTACTTCGGCGGAATCAAGTTAGGTGCCGGGGGCCTGGCCAGAGCTTATGGGAACACCGCGAGGCTTGCGATCGAGTCAAACCACCTGATCCCTTTCATGGAATATTGCAGAATCAGGGTGACCATGGAATACAACCAGCTACAGCAACTGGAGTACTGGCTGAAAAAAAGGGATGCAAAAATCGAATCACGCACCTATACGGAAGGGATCGAACTCGTCATCAACTTGCCGGAAGACGATGCCGATGAACTGAAGAGGCTGGTCGCCAAGCACAGCACCTGATCCATGCAGCAGCAGATGGTTCTGTGCAAAGTCAGACTGAAGACGGGTAGATGCAATCGCCGAGGCAACAACTGTGGGCAAGGAAAAATGGATTGCGAAGATCCTTTTTGTTGTAATTAAGTTCTTTTTTATCCAGAGTTGTTAACTTCCCGCCTGCTGCCCTGACCACCGCGTCTGCGGCCGCAGTATCCCATTCCATCGTGGGTCCCAGTCGGGGATACAGATCAGCCTCGCCTTCAGCAACCAGGCAAAGCTTCAGCGAAGACCCCATGGCAATGCATTCGTGTGGAGGCAGAGTATCCAGGTAAACTTTCAGTTCTTTTGATCCATGCGAACGACTGGCCACGACACGCAATGGTTGCCCCGGCCTCGAATCATGAGCCACTTGGATCGTTCGTGGTATTTCGGCTCCGTTCCGGCACCAAGCACCCGAATCGTTACCCCAGTAAAGCCGATCAAACACTGGCGCGAAGACCACGCCGACAACCGGTACACCCTTTTCGATCAGGGCGATATTCACGGTGAATTCTCCATTGCGCCTGATGAACTCCTTGGTCCCGTCCAGCGGATCAATCAACCAGTAACGCGTCCAGTGTTTTCTTTCCTCCCATGCAATCTCGACCGACTCTTCTGACAATAGCGGAATTCCGGGGAAGTCACTAATCAGCGACTTTTCAATAATTTCATGGGAGACGATATCGGCCCGGGTGAGGGGTGAAGCATCATCCTTGACCACCAGTTCCAAATCTCCATCCTGATAAACATTCAGGATAGCCTGACCCGCCTCGACCGCTATATCACAGGCTACCCTGGTTAAATGTTCCAGATTCATCGACGCCGCCCCCTTTTGAAAAACCCGTTTTACTCCGTTACATTCTTTCGGTCAGGACGTGAAGCCAGTCCCCTGTCGTTTGTAAACGGTGGAAAACCCGCAATCAATCCCACCCGAGACAGCTAAAACCGCATGATGGTGCGAAAGATATTCCGTATAATCGGCAAAGTGGATAATGGCTCTGTGGATCCTCGAGGTCGATTGTGCGTCGGAAACACTGTCAAGTGTTTTTGTTCCCATCACAACAGCCCGATCATCTGCGCAACTCAGCGGCTAATTCACAAACGGGTGGCAATGCCCGTGGATTCGTTTTCGACCGGACGGCAATACAAACAAACGGAAGGAGCGCCTTGATTACGCCAGTTGAAGAGACAGCGGGCAACCGATTCTGCACAATCACCTTAGCCGGCACGATACTCTTCTTTCCGCCCTGGTCCCAGGAATGAACCCGCCTGCCAATCCCCGCGGCCTCGAGCAAGTCTTTCCGATTCTGCGCTGGGCCAAACACTATTCCCGTGATGATCTTGGCAGTGACGTCTTTGCCGGCATCATCACTGCGATTTTACTTATTCCCCAAGGCATTGCCTATGCCATGCTAGCTGGACTGCCGCCGCAAGCGGGCCTTTACGCCAGTATATTGCCACCCATGTTCTACGCGTTCATGGGAACCAGCCGTACACTGTCGGTCGGACCAGTTTCGGTTGCCGCGATCATGATCGCAAGCGCGTTGTCAGCTCCGGAAATCCGTTCCTTTCAGGACCCGGCGGGAAGTGCTCTTGTCCTGGCTGCAGAAACCGGCCTGATTCTGGCTCTAATGTCATGGCTGCGAATGGGTCTGCTGGTCAATTTCATCAGTCACCCCGTACTCAGGGGGTTTACCAGCGGCGCGGCACTGCTGATCATTTTCAGCCAGAGCAACCATATACTGAAGGCTGGAGACTGGAACGAATGCACGCTCGATTTCCATTGTCTGCCCGCCCTTTTACAGGCCTACCAGCCAGTGACACTGTTGATCGGCTTGCTCAGTATCGCAGGGCTTCTTTTGTTTGCTGGCCCACTGCCGAAATTGCTGGCCCACTGCAATCTTGACAATAGTCTTGCTACCGCCATCGGCAGAAGTGGGGCACTGATCGTGGTTCTGTTCGGTGCTCTGGCCGTTGAAACCCTGGATCTTGATCAGAATGCCGCAGTGGCGATTGTCGGCGCTGTTCCTTCCGGCCTACCGGGTCTCGGTTTTCCGCTGCTCGAACCTGAGCGCTGGCGACTGCTCCTTGCACCTGCCGTTGTGATCGCTCTGATCGCTTACGTGGAAAGCGTTGCGATTGCAAAGGTCACTGCAAACCTGAGACGCCAGCGAATCGACCCTAACCAGGAACTCTTGGCCCTGGGCGCCGCCAACATGATCGCATCAGTGTCGGGTGGAATGCCTGTCGCAGGGGGGTTCAGCCGAACCATGGTGAACTTTTCTGCAGGAGCTGTAACCCAGGCAGCCAGCATAATAGCGGCATCACTGCTGGCACTGTCGGTGTTCTTCTTCGCTGATCTGCTGACAACGATACCCAAGGCTTCGCTAGCCGCAGTGATCCTGGTGGCCATTATCCCGCTAATAAAAGTACGAGGAATCGCAGCCACCTTTCGCTTTGACAGAAACGACGGAATCGCCGAACTCTCGACCTTTCTTGGCGTCATCATCTTCGGGATCGAGGAAGGACTGATGCTGGGAATCAGCCTGACCCTGATGAGTTACCTGTGGCGTAGCAGTAGACCTCATATCGCCGTGGTGGGCCAGATACCGGGCACCGAGCATTTCCGGAATGTCCAACGACACTCGGTCACGACCTGGGCCGAACTACTCATGATCCGGATTGACGAAAACCTGACCTTTGCCAACACCAGCAAGGTAGAAGATTTCATCTATGGCAAGATCGCGAAACAGCCGCGAATCCAACATGTAGCACTGGTGTTTTCTTCCGTCAGCCATGTCGACGCCACAGGGCTCGAATCATTGGTGCAGATCATGGAAAGTCTACGGATCAACCAAATCACCTTACACCTGACCGAGGTAAAAGGGCCGGTGATGGACAAACTGAAACAATCGGAACTGGTCGCCGGGTTGGCACCAGGGAAAATTTATTTTCGGAACCAGGATGCCGTTAGCGACCTGGTAAGTCCAGGACCACCTCTCGGTTAGGTATCGCTCTTCAGAACAGGAAAGGGCTTCAACTTTTCCCCTCTAGGGCAGAATTTTGGAAGGCAAACAGCGATTACCCGACCAATGCCGAAGCAATCGCGGTTCTGGCCCACCCAGTCAGTCGTGCAGAACCACAGTATTCTCACTCATATCAGTCCTCATACACCGAACCTGGCAAAATCGGCGCTCCAGGCATTTTAAACGCCTGGTCGGCAACATCCTTTGCGTTGCCTTAACTTAATTAACTAATCCTTAGTGTTCAGGAATCCACTTGATTTGAATTCCAAACAACCCACACATCATTTGGTTTGCAACCGCTCCACCTGCGTATTTACAAACCGTTCTCCGCATCGTTTAAACATGTTCTACTCGCAGCGTAGACGGCTCGTCTTCCCTGGCTGACAGCTTGTTTCGATCTGGCTTTGAGCTCCACGGGGCGCCCAGCGCCAAACATTTTCCGGGCTGACAAAGCGACTTTCCGTGATAGACAGCGAAAAAATACCTGCCTTCAGTCGGGCTGGGAGAGAATTTCCTCAAGAAAGAAGTGATGCTTGCCGAGCTGTCCGCCATAGTTGCCCGCACTGATTCCGCACAAGGCCCGGGTCTCCCCCCAGTAGTTGCAGGCCGTAGTGATTCCGAGCCGCATTGCCTTCTTGATAGCCTCCTCTGTAAGCCCGTCGATCACAATCTCGACAACCGACTCGACTTCTCCGGAAAGCCTCGATTCAACGAGTCCTTTCAGCGTTGGGCAATAGGCCTCGTTTGTTGACGCCGGCAGAAACCTGTACTTGCAACCGACTTTAGACCCGGAACCAACAATCCCCCCGGGAAAGGATGTGATAACGTCGTTCAGTTGTTCGATGGCTTCAACCGCACTCTGGCAGGCAGACAACACATGATGCGCGTTCTTACCCAACACCAGGAAGTTTCCGCCGCCGATCGCATCGCAGACCCCGGTGGTATGCTCACAAACGAATTCACCGTGCATCACGGGGATTCGCCAGTAACGACGCTCGCCAAAGGTTTTTGACGTCTGGTATCCGTCACCGAAGTAACGCAGGCTCTTGCCGAGCGGTAACTTGACCGTGCTCTCGATTCCCGAAAAACAGGCCGTTGTGGGGGTGGTCATTACCGATTGGCCAACCCGGTGCGGAAGCTGTTTTTCGAGCTCCTTAACCGTCAACGCGAAAATCATGACCGCAAACCCCGGCCGGCCGTCCGGGGTCTCCGAGGGTTTCAGTTTCCTCTCGATATCGGCTTCGATGCCGCAGGCTATAACCGATGATGCAAAACCGCGAATCGAATTGGCCGCCCGGTAGGCCCAGTAATGGTTCATCGCTGTAATAATAATCCGGGTGGCTTTCATCGGAAAAGCCTCCGCAAAAGTACTGTCAATCTTGACACCGTTGATTTTCATGCATGGCCCTTGTAGTAAAGGCTGGAAACAACCTGCCGGCTCAAGAGGTTCAGGAGACCAAGATCCACTCCCTGGCCAGCTAGGATAATATTTGTTTGAGGCTCATGAAACTGCGGCGAACAGGCGTTCCCGAAGTCCGGACTTATTCGGCGGTCAGCACTCCCTCAGATCAGCGGCCGATCAATCGTGACTGACCAACAGA
>DBZZ01000020.1:17236-20939 GCA_002311315.1 Methylococcaceae bacterium UBA1147
CCCCTCATGCTCGTGGGTCTGACTGTAGAAAATCTTCTGGTTGTAAATTTTGCCCAAAAGCTCGTTAACCTCCCTGATTTTTCCTTCTTTCGATTCGATCACGGCACTCTGATCAGCAGTTTTTGCCCGCGAAATCATCATGATCGTGTCGTGATGTTCGGACAACGCCCGCAATCCTTCCTCAATGAGCGCAATATCCTTAGGATTGAACGAAAAACTGTTGTTGTAAGTGTTTGGCATGAACCAGTCCCCCTATTTTTTTAATCCCGATGATGAACCAGTCGTAACCCTATACCAAGCGTGAATGAAAAAAAAGCAATCCAGGCATCAATGACGCCGGTTTCCGTGTTCAAAATCTAATCTTACGCTGCGGAAGAGAGACTGTGCATAACACCCACTCTGCATCGATCACATAGAATCCACCCGGTCAATTCGCTCTTTATTCGACGCCATCCGGGATCACGGCCTTGCCTTTCGCTGCGAGGCTCAATATTCTTTGATCACCTTATTCGAAAATGGCCTTGTTGAGGTTTTTCGCCTTGTTGAGACCCTGGATCGCCGATTTCCCTCTGATCTCGCGAAACCGTGCACCGCTAAGGTCTGCCTCCCGGAAAATAGCCTCCTCCAGCCTGGCTTGCGAAAGCTCCGCACCCTGCAAATTGGCCCTGGTGAAATCTGCCCCAGCAAGGTCTGCCCGAAACAGGTTGGTCCCTTGCAGATCTGCACCGATAAACTTTGCAAACCTCAGCATCGCACGATTCAGGTTGGCATCGACAAGCCGTGCACCCGACAGGTTGGCGTTCTTGAGGCTGACTCTCATCTGACCCATCGGCTGGTTCTTGATATCCACGCCCCAATCCGCTCCCGACAGATCTGCATTGGACAGGTTAGCGCCATCCAAGGTAGCAATAATCCGGCTTCCCCTAAGGTTGGCGCCGGAAAGATCGGCTCCCCCCATGTGAACTCCGAAAATACTGGTGTTGGAAAGGTTGGCCCCGGACAGGTTGATGCCGACCATGACGCTAAGATCCAGGTTTAGCCCGGAAAGGTTGGACTGGCTAAGGTTGGCTTGCTTGAGATTTGCACCCCACAAATCGGCATTGCGTAAATCCATCCCGGAAAGATCAAGACCCTGCAGATTCTTTCGCCGCAGGTCTGCCGGTTTCGACTTTTTTGCTGATTCCAGGAGTTTTTCGATTTGCGCCCGGTCTAGGTCAGCAGCTACTGCGACTCCGGGATGAAAAGCTGAAAAAAGAATGAACACCAATACAGTAATTACCGAATGAGATATCCGCACGTCGTTTCCCCTTCCTATGATTCTGGTCATTCGAAAATCGTTCATCCCATGCCACTGACGAACCTGCCTTTTGCCGCCATTCTGCCACACAAAGGCGGAGATGTTCGACATTTCCCAGGCCGACCGGAACCACTCCCGAGGCACCCTGCTTAACCAGCAGATGCCACAGGTCAAGGGGCACAGCAAGCAGAACCCTTGGACCTCCAAAAGCGGTGTCATAAAACGAATCAATAAATAGCCACCTAGTGAATTGAAACAACCGCGCCGGCCGAAAACGTCGATGGTCGGGATCAACGCGTAGCCTACTGCAACCAGAGTGATAAGCTGTAATAAAGTGCTCAGATACTCTTATATGGTGTAGCTCATGGCAGGCAACAAACGGGAACTGGACCTCGTGGTATTTGGCGCCACCGGTTTCGCAGGACGAATCGTCTGCGAATACCTGCGTGATTATTCGGCAGAAAAGAAACCGCTGCACTGGGTGATGGCCGGTCGTTCCAGGGCTCGGCTCCAGGCCGTTCAGCATGCACTCAACATCGCGCAAAACCTTGTACCGCTAATTTCCCTGGACAATGCGGATACCAGTGAACTGATCGCACTATGCCGCCGCACTTCTGTAGTGCTCTCGACCGCCGGACCCTATGCTTTGTATGGAAGCCGACTTGTCGCTGCCTGCGTCGAGACCGGAACCGATTACGTGGACCTTAGCGGCGAACCGCAATGGATCCGACGAATGATAATACAATATGAGCAGCGGGCGATTACAAGCGGAGCACGCATCATCCACAGTTGTGGTTTCGACTCGATTCCTTCTGACCTCGGTGTTTACTTCTTGCAGCAGCAGAGCCATGTCCGATTCGGTCAGGCTGCAGACCGCGTCATTATGAGGGTAAAGGCGATACGCGGCGGGCTAAGCGGAGGTACGATCGCAAGCGGGCTGAATACCGCAGTCGAAGCGGCGACCGATCCGAGCGTCCGGCGCGAATTGTCGAATCCCTATTCGCTTTGCGTCGGCCTTAGTGTGGACCCGATTAAACAAAACCAGGTCAGATTTCCGAAATTTGACCGCATTATAGGGAGTTGGGTCACCCCTTTCCTCATGGCCGGAATCAATACCCAGACGGTACTTCGTTCATCCGCACTGATGCCGGAGCAATTTCCTTCCCGCTTCAGGTACGACGAAGCCTTGTTAACAGGAAAAGGTCTGCGGGGAGCATGGCGGGCAGCGACGACCGCCCTGGGACTTGGAATTTTCCTGTTTGCCGCTTCAACATCGGGGACCCGTAATCTACTTCAGCGCTTATGCCCAAAACCGGGCAACGGTCCTAACTGGGACAAACGGGAAGCCGGTTTCTTCGACCTGAGGTTCACCGGCTGGACTGACGACTCGCAAACAACCCGAGTAAAAGTTACCGGAAACCAGGATCCTGGTTACAACACAACCGCCAAAATGATCTGCCAAGCTGCAATTTGCCTGGCTCGAGACAAGAGCGGAATTGAAAAAAGTGGGGGCTTCTGGACACCTGCCAGAGCCATGGGGATTCGCCTGATTGAACGCCTTCGCGCTTACACGGGGATAACCTTTGAACTGGAAGATTAGCCGTTGCGAACGGCAACATCCACGACCACAGTATCAGGTTAAATCAGCCTGTCCAAAAATACACAAACCCGTTAAGATCAAGCACTAGTACATCAGCCCACTGTCTTGAACAAAAACCACAGACCAGGCTCCCGGTTCCAGTCACGTCAAAACAGCGAGGAAACAGGAAATATGTTCAACTTTTTCTCAAAACCACCGCCGATGCCCCTCAGGGAGCAGGTATTGCCGGGCCGGTCTCAAAAAATGCCGGTTTCGACCAGCCACTTCGTGAACGGAAACCAGACAGTGGCTCCTTTTCCAGGCGAGACTCGAGTTAGCATGTTTGGGCTGGGATGTTTCTGGGGCGCAGAAAAAAAGTTCTGGGAAACGCCCGGTGTTTACTCAACATCCGTTGGCTTCGCTGGTGGCCACACCCCCAACCCCACCTACCAAGAAGTGTGCACTGGGATGACCGGACATAACGAACTTGTGCAGGTCATTTTCAACCCTAGAGAAATTGACTATGTCTCGCTGCTACAACTGTTCTGGGAGTCGCACGATCCAACCCAGGGAATGCGGCAGGGAAATGACCGGGGAACCCAGTATCGTTCCGGAATCTACACCGCTGACACGGAACAGTATGAACAGGCCCAGGATTCAAGGAGCCATTACCAGAAAAGATTAACCGAAAACAGTTTGCCGGAAATCACAACGGAAATTCTGGGCGTCCCCGATTTTTTCTACGCCGAGGATTACCACCAGCAATATCTGGCCAAGAATCCGCACGGGTATTGCGGCCTTGGGGGAACCGGTATCCGGTATCGACA
>DBZZ01000055.1:0-2956 GCA_002311315.1 Methylococcaceae bacterium UBA1147
AAGCAGACCAATACCAATACCAAGTTTTCGTTTTGAAAAGAATAACCGGAGACGACAAAATGGCGACCATCTTTGAGCGGAATATTTGTCAGCTTTTGTAGCCGTTGGTCATGGATTGACCAACGACCAAGCGTACAGAATTGACGGGGTCATTGTTCGTTCGATCAATACGACCTTAAGTGCAGGCTGCAGAGGATGATTCGGCAATGTTAATGCAGACCGCATTATCCGTCGTGATGGCAGTATGGACAGCCAGGGGTTGGTTGATGTTCGCGATGCCATCAGGTTCCGTTCCGGACCGGCTGGTCCTGAGGGTGCTGATGGTTTTCTGGTGCGCAGCGCACGACTGCCAGGCGAGTCGGGGATACCGCTGAAAACCGCGACGGGCTTCGATCCGGCATTCTAGTTGTTCATTACCTAGTCCGTAGAGGTTTTGAATCACCTGGGCCTTGAACATCATCACCACGTCTCCGGTCGGGTTACTTGTTGGGCTGTTGCGTGCTGGTTGGCAGATTGGATCCTGCAGCGGATGAAAAGCGACCCAATGGATGCTACCTTGCTGTGCAACGAGGGGATTACCCAGTCGGTCCAGTCGTGAGTCCTGGAGCTCAAGCAAGGGCGCAATAATGTCGTGGATCGTGGCTATTCTTCAAAATTCATAGCCACAAAACAATAATGAATAATAGGAGGAAAACAATGGGTTTTTCAGAGGAGTGGGAAGAGCGTTACCAAGAAAATACCCAGATGAGTCGCTGGCCTTGGAGTGATTTAGTCAGTTTGGTCATGCGGTACGCAAGGCCGGATAAAAAAAACTTTAGAGTATTAGAGCTGGGTTGTGGGATCGGGGCCAACATTCCATTATTTGACTCATTGGGTGTTGATTATTATTCAGTTGAAGGCAGTCCCACGGCTGTTAAACGAATGCATCAACAATACCCGCACCTTAAGAATAATATTTCTCTTGGCGACTTCACACTCAGCTTGCCCGACGGGGAGTTTGATTTGATTGTGGATAGAGCATCTTTGACCTCCAATAATGAACAGTCAATCCGAAACAGTCTAAGAAACTGCTATACACAATTGGTTGAAGGTGGAAAGTTTGTTGGTGTTGACTGGTATTCAACAAAATATTCTGACTACCAAAATGGTGAACAGGCGGAGGATTGTTGGACAAGGACTAATTTTACCGATGGTTATTTTGCTCGGGCAGGTAGAGTTCACTTTTCAGATAAAGGACATTTATTGGATTTGTTTAACAACTTCAAAATAGTAACGATGGAACACAAGAGTTACAAAAGAGTGTTGCCAGATGATGGTTGGGAATTGGCCTCCTGGAATTTTGTTGCAGAAAAATGAGCCGCGGGCAAAACACCCGATCGTTGAATTCAATGCGGTATGCCGGCGGATTTGGAATAACATCGGTTTGTCGTGCGACAAACTGATCTATGACCAATCAGTGAGTTGCAACTTGACCGTCAAGGCGAAGGTCTTCATCTAAGGATGATTTTGCATTGCATTCCGCGGACATGCCGCAAAAGAGGAAGTCGGTGTGTTAGCGGACTCCAGGTAAAGAGCGGTTGATCCTCTTGCGATTAAAACGGCTTAGTTCGGCGATTCATAATGGCATCCACAACCAGCGCCAACGATCTCACCAGTTGCCGAACTTTGGTCGCCGAGATTCCTGCGCAGATTGCAGACCTGTTTTGATCATCGATGCCATCGGTTAGCAGCCTCTCAGTGCTCTTCAAAAAGTCTTGAGCAAAATCAACGATTGCCAGCGAGAATGCGGCTAAAAAGAAAGTCTTGGATAGAAGGCGAAACAAGAAACCCAATGAATCCACGGGGGCAGGCGTGATTCAAGGCACCGATCTTTCCCGGACGGAGCTGTGGATAGGAAAAACAAGCATCTTTTTGTGACCTGTCGACAGGTATAGCCGGACCCGCGCAACGACCCATTGCGGCCCTTATTTGATTCTGATCAACCCAGTTTGCTCTGCGCTATATCCGGTACGAAAAAGAAGCTATAATTAGCCGGATCACATTTAAAGAGTAAATCTTATGAAAAAGTTAGGGAAGGCAGTTGCCTTGTTCATGTTTCTGGCTATTACTGTGTCAGTTACCGGCTGTATTGACGGAGACGGGCAGGCTGGAGATACGCTGACCAGTGAATTCGGCAAGGAAGGTGGATGCTTTTATAACGGTCAGCCCTGTTCAAATAACCAGGATTGGTAGATGACGCGTTGTTGTCAAATCGAGTGAGTCGGTAAACAATGCTCTGTAACCGCCCGGTTACAGAGCCTCCGATGCACGTTCGGAGAGCTCGATGATAAACGGTTCAGTACCGCTTTCCAACCACACGCAGTGCCATGGATCATTTCTTCGACTCTGCATGGTCGCTTAGAGCCACTACACCTTCAAGGCCGTGGATCACGCAAGTCCAAGGACTCGACCGCTTTCTGGCGTAGGTCACCGGCGGACGTTTTTGGATCATTAAACAGTGCTAACGGATTCGGTCAGCGGGATCTCCAGTTTTGTTTGATGGTCGGGTTTTCTTGTTCCAGAATGCGAGGCGACCAGGTCCTGGTTGGCGTCCTCAACGTTTAGCGATCGATCCGCTTTCTTCAGCCCGCTGTGTCGCAGTTCGGTCATTTCCGACAGCCAGAACTTGCCAGCCAGCAACAGGTCCTGCCGTTCCTTCTGACCTTCCAGTGTGGTTCCCAGTGCCAGATCAGCGATCGGACAAAGCTCATCGAGCAGATGGACCTGCCGGTCCAACTGCGCATCGCTGATGTTAGAAAACAGTACGGGTGAAACTTCGCCGTCGTACATTTCGTTGAAAGTCGCCCGGTACCCCGCCTGCTCATGCCCGAGCAGAAGGGTCGTTCAGGCCAGCCCCCGGCCGTTTTCCTGGACAGAGCACTACTGAACAATTCTCCGGTTATTTTCACGCTCATCG
>DBZZ01000055.1:3119-7866 GCA_002311315.1 Methylococcaceae bacterium UBA1147
TTACGCCTCATATGGGCCGCCGGGCCGCAAAGTCGCCCCGGCAACTTCCCGGCCAACGGCAGGTGATGATCCGACGGGGCCGTTGCCCTGAATGTAGGCTTCAGTTCATCGTGGATTTCCAGTGCCCCTCGAGGATCAATCGATCCGGCCGCGCAAGGCACGATCACAGGCTCGGTAAATGGCGGCTGAATATGGAGAAATATCCGATCATTACTCGAAAGAGTGGGCGTACGGGCGATACACGGCCGCATTCTAAGGGATTTCGTCGAGGGTTACATGATGCCATTCAGGATCATGATGAGCTCTCATCTAACTTGTAGATGACATGGATTGAAAATATCGGGTCTGGACGCAACCGGTCAAGGAGTTAATCTATAGGGTATTGATCTACCTGACTATTTTTTCCGTATCATTGGTTTTCAATCTCGCCCCAAAGGGCGGCCGGATCGGTACGCCTTTGTGTCCGGGCCAGTGAGTATATCGGAAGTGATTGATTCCTAAGCGAATAACCTAAAGATGGTGATGAACCGAACATAGAACGATTAGATGGACTCGGTTCCGAAAGCGTATGGAAAACTATTGATTTTTTTAACAGGAGCGGTTATAAAAATGGTGGGCGTCGACGTAGCCCGTAAGTGTTTAACTCTTTTGAATCTAGAAATAAGGAGGTAACCCATGAGTGCTCAAGGTATGATTGTTGTCGCATTTCTCGCAGTTGTAGGCGTTGTTTTTTCCTTAACTTAAAGGTCAGAATAAAAATTAAGGGGCCGTGAATAGGGAGCATAGCCCACCAGTCGACTGGACATTGGTACCCGATAACGATAAAGATAATGGAGGATCAAACGGCCTGATGCCCCAGCACCTTCGCCTGCCTGTCAACGACAAGCAGGCGAAGGATTTCTGGAAATCGCTGTTCCGTGACGCGGAACGGTGCGTTACAACGCTTAACGACTCACACCCATCTCGGTGAGATAAGGAGAGGGTTTGAGGTTAGGTAGTACTGGACGATCATTCTGTCGTGGTCCGCAAGCAGCAAGAATAGAGTCTGATCGCTTCAGTCAGCAATATGATGGCCGCCGAATCGACACGGAGTGAGGACATTGATCGGCACCTCGGCTTCGCTAGGCAAGAACCCTAAGCCAAAAATCAAAAATCTGACGTCAGTCAAGACCCTTCAAGACTGAGAAACCGAACAGTCAATGCCGGCCACCGCATCTCGGGTTGGACACTCCTTTCCAACCGTCATTCCTGAAACGGGATCATCTCGAAGCAGCGACCTTTCTGTTATTCCTCATTGATCTAGCCCCCGCTTTCTTTAACAACTCACTGAAAACCTGCACAACCAGCTCGTCGAACCCCTCGTTCAGTACCTCCAAGAAAAACCAGCCTTGGTAGCGCCTTTTCTTCGCTCAAAATGGTCAACGATAGTGATTCTGGAAAGTTCAGTCATCGTTGGTTGCAGGTCGCTGGATCATCAGTCTTTCGCAACGCAGGCCGTATGGAGTTAAACCGACGATGAGTGGCTCGAACTTGCCGCACTACACGGGCGCTATGCTCCTATCCGCTAAAAACAAGAACAGTCGAGAACTGCCGGTCTTCATCCCTCTATTGAGCGGTCGGGATTTAATCCTAGCCGGGAATGAATGCGTCTGAGGTCTCGACCCTGAACATTGGAATGATTAAGCCGTGAGCAAACTCTTCTTCGGTCTAGGGCCCTTGTTCAATGGAAGACCCGAGGTTCAGAAGGCACTGCGCGTGAAAGGGCTCATGAATGGAATGGGCAGGGCTTGCATAAACTTCAAGTCTGACCCATTCGATCAAAATTTGGTCGCCGTTCCTCGGTCACAAACGGCATCGGCGGAGGACGGAGCTAGCCGCCGTTCGGGATGATGATGTAATGGATCACTAGCACGATACCGACCGATACCCCGAGTCCAAGCATCATCTTCCCGAAATCTTTAGCGACAATTGGAAAAACATACTTGAAGGTATAGTTTTTCATGACCGTCGACATTGCAAATTCACGGCCGGCCAGTAATCCGACAAATACCCAGGTGGTCGACATGGGTAAATCGTTTATTTCCTTGAAAATGTACAAGATAAAAAAATAAACAACATTGATAATGGTGGCAGAACGAACAAATCTTGTTCCTTGTTTCTCAAGGACAACTTCCTGTATTCGGCCACCTTCCTTATAAAAAATATACCCGAGCAAACCGCCAGATACGGAGATTACGACGAGCAAATCTGCGAATGTCAACTGGCGAGGAAGGAAGACTGCGATGTTCGCCATGTCATGCTGTAACCATGCAAAAAACAGCCAGCCGGCGCTGATCCATTGAGCGACCCGCCAGTAGTTTATACTCTCAGGCTTGAGTTTATCCGCCTTCTCATTGATCCATCGCGCCAGTACAATCCAGATAATATAGGCAGCGAGCGCCGCAATACCATATCCCATCATGGATTTTACAAGCATTTTTTCCAACACCACTGTGCTGGCAAATGCGGACAAAACCAGGAATGTGGTTGAAACAGGAATACCGACTCGCGTCAACAGCAGCAAGACAGCCGGTGCCATCGCGTGGTACCACTGCACTTCCTGGTAAGGGATCTGGGTCAACCGTTCGTAGGCGATGTCCCCATCATAAGAATACCAACCGTATGCAATGGTGAGCGCCATCGGCACACAGGCCGCGGCCCAGAGTACATACCATTTAAATCGATCTTTGTTTGAAGAAAGGAATGTACCCAGTGTTTGTATCGAGTCGTTACTCATGACAGAGTAAGAGGCCAATATAAAGCCAATCCCCATCCACCCGGTTACACCAGAAAATTCCATGATAGTGATCGGTTTCTAATTGATTTTACACGCTGGACGGCAAACCCCGGGCCAATCGATGGACTGAACTGAACATAAGGACGCTACATGGCTAGTTTTCGTTCTTTTCGGTCATACATCTCTCGCTTGGATCAGGGAAAAGACCGCATTGCGAGTCAAAGCCGCATTCTCTGCCCTTGTCTGATCGATCATGAGAATGCCGGTTGCCGAACTGTTCGCAATGTTCATTTTAGATCAATCCCTTATTCGCTGCGGTGTTTCAGGGTATTTAACGAGCAGGCAGACACGAATTAGACTCAATCCGGTCGCAAAGTCAATCGTTTCCGGGAAGTGTCTCAGGCAACCGGCTCCGACTTTCACAGCGAAGGCAAGGATAGGATTCCAATGTTACAGTTTCATTACGGGCAGATTGCTAACGGAATAAACCGGTGAAAAACAGACCGGTTCGGGAGTCAGCAGGCTGGCGCCGAGCCTCATCGTCTCAGGTCATTTCCAAATCTCAGGATCACCGTGTCGCCTTGGTTGAAAATGGTGATTTTTTTCTTTCGCCAGTCTCCGGTCGAAGAATCCTCGGTTTTTACCGAGACGGTGGGTTGTTCTTGCCCGGCGGATGCTTCGGGTTCTGGGGATGTGCGGACGGTATCCGGGCCGGGTGATTCCGCTACCGGTTGAATTGCCCTTTCAGGGATGTCGACTGGCTTGGATGCCGGAACGATTCTCAGTTCCTGCTCCTGTGCCTCTGTAGAGACTGTCCCGGCGGACTCGGGGATTTCCGCCCCTGACTGTTTGCTCTCGCTTGAGTGGCGGTCAGCCGCGGTTTCCGGGTGCCCCTGAAGGCTTTTGGCAGGAACATCGTCCTCGATCTTCATCCGGACCCCTTCCCACAAATACTCTTCCTTGCCAGGAGAGGTCGATTGCACTGTGCGGCTGGGCTGGGGAGGGTAGATCGCCAGTTTTTCCAGGAGATTGTGGCAGGTTCCTCCAATGTTCTCGATGTAGAAGCGTTTGGTTTTCTCGACGATTTCGGCTTCGGTCTTCGAGATCAAATCAAAATCGGTTGACGCAGTCTTGCGTTCCTTCAGGGTGATCGGCGGATGGCTGTTGTCCAACGACTTTAGCGTGCAGCTAACGGGAATCGTCATCGCTTTCTGAAAATTGGTCGATCGCGGATCGGAATTTCCAAAGCTGATCGACAGTCCGCTGGGTGTACCGGTCAGACTCTCAGGTCCGACTTCGACTTCCAGTCGATGGGTGTACTGTGGGTCCACAGTTCCCGATTTTCCATTCGATGCGGCCTGTGCGCTGGTGACCGGGTAACCTGCGTCCGAAAACCGGGTGCTGATTTCAGCGGCCATGTCGATTTTTTGCTGCTCGCTGTAGTGTCCTGACCGGCTTTCGGCTATCTGTCGGATCGAAAATTGCATCGAACCCACCGCGCCGGAATCGAAGTTTTTCGGCCGGATGTTCGGCTCCTGCCCGGCGCACCCCGCCAGGAAGAGAAGAATAAGAAGATTAAATTTGTTCATCGAATCCGGCTTTTGTGCAGAATCGGGTCGGGTTGGGCGAATCAGCGCTTGTACATCGAGTATTCGCTACCCGGAATTCAGTTTTAGATTAAAGCGGAGACCGCTCAGGGAAGGAACGGCCACCATACTATCCGGTCAGGGAGAATTCAATACGGCAAGAGAAGGTAGAGGAATAGAAAACTTTCGATTGTGTTGCGGTGACCGCTGCTTAATGCGTTAACCGTTTATATTAAATGGAGTCTGGCGTCGGACAAAAAGAGACAAACAGCAATTAGCGGAGCCTGGACGATCGGATGTCTGAAAGTGGGTGGGGTAGCCGTGTCTGTAAAGGCCTCTGTCACCCGAGTGCCCGCGGTGATAACAATGGATTACGCCAAAGATC
>DBZZ01000062.1:0-12156 GCA_002311315.1 Methylococcaceae bacterium UBA1147
CACAACTCCTTCTAAACACTTCTCATCAGTCGGTACACACTATCATTAGAAATTCCGTATTCCTGTCCCAGTTCTCTTATCAACACACCTTCTTCACGTTTTCCCTTCATCTCAACAACCTGTTCCCTCGTCAATTTTGACTTCCTACCGAATTTCACTCCCCGTTCCTTTGATTTCCGTATTCCGTCCAACTGACGTTCCTTCCTAATCTCGTTCTCAAACTCACCAATCACACCCAACATATTAAACAACAAACGTCCGGTACTGGTGGAGGTGTCTATGTTCTGTTCCATTACCACCAAGTCCACTCCCTTCGTTTTTAACTCTTCACTAATCTGGTAATTCGTTTGTTTACTATAAGAAACTTCTTCTTTTCCTCTAAAAATTCCCCAACCACGTCCCTAAAGTTTTTAGAGAAGATTGGTTCGTTGTGTCTCAACTTGGAGTGAACGTCCAAGTAGAACTCTTTACCAACAGAAATCGCAGTATCCAAGTTCTTCGTTCTGGTGGATTTCCTAAAATATTTTTGTTCCTGTTGTACCCACATTTGGAACTGGTACACCCTCCCCGATTTTGGTATTCGGTAAAGGATACAATCCCCCCAAACAACTCATAAATGTCGGTTCGTAGAGGTTTCTTGGGTGGACGTTTCTTGGAGGGAGGATTTGTTAGTGGTTTTGAGGACATATTTTCCCCATATCTTCGTCAAAGAAATTTGTAAGTTCCTGTTCGTAAACAAGTGTACCTACGGACTTCTCCAAAGACAGCTAACAACTAACTAACTGAAATATCCAAGAAAGAAAGAAAATAACCGATTACCGCGCAATCGGGCGTTAATCCTCAAAAACGATCCTCTGGCTTATACTCCGTTGCCGGATGGCTCGAGCCCCTTGACGAGTTGAACGCAGTCTGTCAACAATCCAACAGGGGGGATGTACACAGGAAGATCGATACCAAAGCACGTATTTTCAGGCCTCCAGATCTGTTAACCTACTCTGCACCAAGCCTTTCTGACCGAGGCTTTCTAGCAGAAAACCAGTATCTGCTGTAGCATATACTGGTTCGGCAGGATGCCTCTGCCCGCCTTTTCGTTTATTCCAGGTTGATTCATACTATGCAGAACTGGATCGAGAGCGGGTTCTTCGGCTATTGGAAGGACGCTCAATCCCGCATCACCAAGACCCTTTGCCAACCCACCTTGGGCGGCAACTCCCCCACACCAATCACCCTAAAAAGCCCTGAAGTTCTCCTCGCATGGCAGTGGGGGGAACAGGCTGTCCATCAATCGCTGGAACTGCAAACAAACTGGGTCGAAAAATGGATCCGCCGTTCCGGGAAAGAATCGGTCAGTCTGCAGATGTTTTCTGACCTGACCGGGCAAATCAACCTGGCCATGGAACAATGGAACCATCGCCAAGGAGAACTCTGGAAGCAGTGGTTTGCCGCTCTCGAACAGTCGCTCAACGACACCACGGCCGCTGACCCACACAAGAACAGAATCGAAACGTGGAGGCGCCTGGTCAGCGAATCGCAATCGGATCTCACCCACTGGTTGACCAAATGGGAAGAACAGATCAACTGCAAACCATTAGTGCTAGACAGCCTGGGTTGCCTAACGGAAAAACTCGGGCAGGAGATGCTCGGCTGGATCGAGAACCAGGCCATCCTGTGGCAATTCGCGCTGGGTATTGAATGGGTGGATCGCCGGCAAGAGCCCATTGCCCCCCATGCAACCCGAGCGTGAAGCAACCACGCTTTTCGGCTAGCTCAAGCCTTCTTCTGCCACAATCCCAGCGAGACGCTCCTAAACAGCAAGTAGGTCGAAACGATCAGCATTAAATGATAGATATCGTTATCGTACCGTATATGGACGAAGTCGACGGCGTACTTTCGTGAATAATCCTGCAGCAACTGGCGCATCAGTATCCATGAAAGGTTGCTGACAATTACACCCATCCAACCGAGGCGTAAAAGACCTCGGGCCTGAAAGGCCAGAACCCCGGTCATGCTGAGCTGCGCGCAAGCCAGAAAGAGGAAGTTCTGCCGGGAAACGCCGATCACGGTCAGAACGACAGCGGCAATGATCGCCCCACGCAAGTAACGCTGACTCACGCCCTGCGCTACAAGCGCAGTCCATCCCGCAACACAAGCACCGACTGCAATCGCCAGCCAGATTCCCGGTGCCGCCCAAGCCATCTCGGGCCAATGCACGAGAACCCCAGAGCACTTCAAGAACAACAACAGGCCGAAAAAGGCCACCACCCAGCCATTGTAGAGGTCCGGCCAACAACGCGATCTCTTCCATGCAAGAACAAAATAGGCTCCAAGCGCCATCGCATGAAGCAAGTTGGTCAGTGCATTGGTATAAACGGAACTCATTTCCACACCCGGGGCTCTACCGACTCACTCAGCATCACGAGCAAAGCACCGGGAATCATAGGATGATCAGGCGGGAGAACAGGCAGGCCTCTATTCGATGTTCTGAACCTGTTCACGCATCTGCTCGATCAACACCTTCATCTCCACGCTGGCCTGGGTGGTTTCCTTGTCCGTTGACTTGGAGCCAAGCGTATTTGCTTCCCGATTCATTTCCTGAAGAAGAAAATCCAGTCGCCGTCCGGCGATGTCCTCGTTGGCGAGCACTCTCTCTACTTCGATGATGTGGGTATCCAGGCGATCCATTTCCTCGTCCACGTCCATCTTCTGCAACATGAACACAACCTCCTGCTCAAAGCGGGCATTATCCAGTTCAGCCTCAAGTTCCCCGACTTTCTCGGCAAGGCGGCGGCGCAACGCCTTCGCTACTTCCGGCAGGCGGGTACGGACCCGCTCAACCTGCCCATGCAAGCCCTGGCAGCGCTCGGCAATGATCTGCCTCAACCGATTGCCTTCACGTTCCCGGAACTGAACCAGCTCTTCCAGAGCCTTCTCCAGTAGCTTGACGACCGGGACCTCCAGGCTCGCTGGATCCTGCTTTTCTTCGATCAGAACCCCCGGAAATTTCATGACTTCGGCGGCTGAAACAGGTGCCGCTTCTTCCATTTCTGCCTGGATTTCCTGCATGATCCGGATTAAACCCTGCACTCGCTGCTGATCAATGCTCACCTGGGCCCGGGTTCCGGCCTGACGTTGGCAACTCAGCGAACAATCCACCTTGCCGCGCTTCAGCTTCTGACTAACCAGGGCTCTGAACTCAGCTTCCAGTACCCGCAAATTCTCCGGAATCCGGACACTAACATCCAGATACCGGTGATTCACCGACCGAACCTCCCATCCGTAGACGAATCCGTCAATCTCCATTTCAGAACCGGCGAACGAAGTCATGCTTCGAATCATGAACAAACCCCCAGATCATCAAACAGTTCAAACCCGCGCATCAAAACGAAATTTTCGCCAAATCGACGCATCCAGCCCACCATGACCCCTTACAGGGCAAGACTTTTCCGGTCATCCTGCAAGCCATGCTTCAGGTGGACCAAACCGGAAACACCTTGGCCCGAGGTAAATTTTCCTACCAAAGCCCTTATTCTGTGCCATTCACAGTTGCCGGTAGGGTACACCACCAGCGGAAGCCATGCATGGGCCAGAGGACTTTTCATGAATCAGGGTTCTAGATGCAGCACCTGTGATGCCCGATCCGAAACAAAGGGCATTGGACGACCGTTCGCCCAGTAAGGGTATTGGTCCGAGTAGTTATCCGAGAGAAAATGGCCCGACTGTCCGCCCAGCAGGTGAAGGATTCCTGTTCCGAATTGCCCCGGAGAAATCACCAATCGTTCACTTGCGGTCAATCCCTGACTGACGACACGAACACAGAACACGCACCCACCGAGAGCTTGTTGGGGCATATCCAGTAGTCCTGACAACCATGGTAGCGCATGACTGAGAGGATGCCGGATCCGGACCTCTCGAAACTGTGACCAGGTAACATTTTCCAATGTCGCACGAGAAAGCCTTTTCTTTATGCCAATAGCACTTTCTTCGAGAACCGCACGCAAAAAATCGTCCCACGATTCAAAACCGCTACTCGGCAAGGTTTCCGGTATTTTTTCAGTCAGCAGCTGCCTCAACGGTGTCTCCTTTTGATACCAGACGTATGAGAACTCCTCGTCACGAATGGCACACGATTTCAGAAAGGGCGCAAATACGCGGTTGACCAGTCGGTTTCTGAACGCCGTCAGCAGCGGCAGACCGCGGCTCTCTGCCCGGGCGAAACCATCCCACTGGTCAACTTCGGCACGAATTTCTGCAAGTAACGGACTGGCAGCCATGTATTCATCTGACCCGAGCGAAACCACCAGGTCCCTGTAAAAATCGTAGAAAGCAGTCCTTGAATCAAGCTGAAGTTGGAAAAGTTCCTTCTCAGTCATTGCCTGCATCGCTCTCAGCCTTTCACTGATACGGTAAGCACGGTAACCATAAGCAAAATTGTGTCCCAGTGTGTGCGGATAACCCCGCCCGATCGTCCGGTTATTAGCGGTCGCCAGAAAACCGGCCTCCGGATTGACAACCTGCGGCAATTCGTCGGGTCTCAGGAAGCCGTTCCAGCCTGCCGTACCATCGCTCCAATCTGTGCTGACCGTCCCGTCGAAGCCCGGCCGGCGCCTGGGGAAATAACCCATAAGAGTCCAGGCAATATTGCCCTCTTCATCAGCCAGCAATACGTTTTGCGGGGGACCGCCGCTACCACGGATGATCGCTGCAGCCTCCTCCACGGACCCTGCACGATCCAGGTCGATCAGGCCCGTGCCGACCGCTTGCGAATCTAGGGCCGTCCAGTGAATCGCAACCGGATGGCCCAACAGCGGATGCATCCACACAGGGCCCCATTCCGAAACTCGAACGACCAGCGTTTGGGACTTATGCTCCTTGACGAGGACCTGATGTTCGATGAACTGCAGCTTTCGCCACCCCTCTCTTGTCCAATAACGCTGCGGATTCTCCGGGTCAAGGTCCAGTTTGACCAAGTCCAAGACATCGGCCATGAAGTTGGTAAAGCCCCAGGCAACCCGTCCGTTGGAGCCGGAGACAATGGCGGGAAGTCCGGGCAAGCTCAGGCCTGAAACCACCCGCCCATCGTAATGCTGTGTTGCCCGGTACCAGGTATTCGGAACCGACAAAGGAAGATGCATGTCATTTGAGAGAATTGCCCGACCATCGGCTGTTTTGTGACGATTGACTACCCAGTTGTTCGAACCACGAACTTCATTCGCCGTATCAATGCTCACAACGGCCTGCAAGTCACGGTTTTCCATCAGAACGGCAGCCAGGTCGGCAGCCGGTACGGGTACAACCGGCCTCGACGAACCCGTGCCCCCAATCAGAACCGACGAGTAGAGATCGGTGTCCGGGGTCAGGAAGGCAATGACCTGTTCCGGCAGGCACTCCTGCATGACGCTCAGCATGCGCTCTTCCGGTTCGGTCCAGGAAAGTAACTGAAACATCCCGAGAATAGCCAGCAGGCTGTCGCGCGGAGTCCAGGGAGACGGCTCATATTGCAGCAAGGTAAATTCTGGGGCCAGGCTATCCGCGTTTCGGATATAGCTATTCACCCCCCGGGCATAGGCTGCCAGAACAGCCCTGTGTTCGGCCGGCAGACTATCCACAAGTCTCTCTGCAGCATGCCCGAAGTCCAGATGCAACTGCTCGATATCGTTTGCCAACGCCGCTTCGCCGAAGATCTCTGCCAGGCGGCCAGTGGCCTTACGGCGGACGAGATCCATTTGGAACAGGCGGTCACCGGCAGTTACATAGCCAAGAGCAAACGCCGCGTCTTCACGGGTCGCGGCCCGAATATCCGGAATCCCGTAGGCATCGAACCGGATCGCCACGGGTGCTCCCAGGCCGGATACGCTGACCCGTCCGGAGCGCTGCGGCAGGGAAGAAACAACCTGATAAGAAACCAGCGCGCTCACAACGGCAACCGCAACAACAACGACCAGCACCGCCGCACGCAAGCCCTTCGAAAACATCCGGAAAAATCTTGTGGTGGATGCGGTATACTACCAGACTTTTTATTTTATGACCTGAGAACAAGCATGAGACCAAGCGGGCGCAACGCGAACGATTTAAGAGAAATCAAACTGACCAACAACTTTACCCGGCATGCGGAAGGATCCGTTCTCGTTGAATACGGCGACACGCGGGTACTCTGTAATGCTAGCGTTGAAAATCGCGTTCCGCGCTTTCTGAAAGGACGCGGCGAGGGCTGGGTCACCGCCGAGTACGGGATGCTGCCGCGATCCACCCACGACCGCATGCCTCGGGAAGCCGCGCGTGGCAAACAGGGCGGACGAACACTGGAGATCCAGAGGCTAATTGGCCGTTCACTGCGGGCGGCGGTCGATTTGCAGGCGCTCGGAGAGCGAACAATTACCATCGATTGCGACGTAATCCAGGCCGATGGAGGGACCCGTACCGCCTCAATTACCGGCGGGTTTGTTGCCCTTTCACTGGCAATGTTCAGGCTGATGCGTAAAAAGCAGATCAAAACCAACCCGATTCACGGACAGATTGCCTCGGTCTCGGTCGGTATTTACAACGGCACCCCGATCCTCGACCTGGATTACAGCGAAGACAGCTCGGCCGAAACCGACATGAATGTCGTCATGAACGATGCCGGAGCGTTTATCGAAATTCAGGGAACTGCAGAAGGCCATGCCTTCCGCAGAGAAGAACTGGACTCCATGTTGGAACTGGCCCGTAACGGTATCAATCAGATCATGGAAAAGCAGCGGAGCGCTCTCGGACTGGACTGATGCCTAACCGAATCGTACTGGCAAGCGGGAACCCGGGGAAGATCAGGGAAATCCAGTCCATCCTCGGACCTTACCGGATCGTTCCACAGTCCGATTTCGATGTGCCGGACATTGAGGAAACCGGTACCACTTTTGTCGAAAATGCGATCATCAAGGCCCGCAATGCAGCCAAGCACAGCGGCCTACCAGCCATTGCAGACGACTCGGGAATTGAGGTAGACGCCCTCAACGGTGCCCCGGGTGTACGTTCTGCCCGATACTCGGGGCCCGCTGCCGACGACCAGCAAAATCTGGACAAGTTACTGCAGGAAATGATTTCTGTAGTTGACAACCATCGCAACGCGCGATTTCGCTGCGTTATCGTCTACATGAGACATGCTGAAGATCCCTGTCCCATCATCACGGAGGGAACCTGGGAAGGCACTATCCTGCGTCAGCGCCGGGGTATCAATGGCTTCGGCTACGACCCTATATTCCTGCTTCCTGAACTGGGGTGTACCTCCGCCGAACTCGCTCCCGATCAAAAGAACCGCCTGAGCCACCGGGCACAGGCCTTGAACACTCTGGCAGAACAGCTGGGGAAAAGCCGGTTATGATCCATCAGCCTCCTGTCCTAGGGCTGTACATTCACATTCCTTGGTGCATCAAGAAATGCCCGTATTGCGATTTCAATTCGCACGCGGTCACCGACGGAATCCCCGAGAAACACTATACAGAGGCTCTCCTCCGTGATCTGGAACAAGAACTACCAGCAATCCGCAATCGCCAAATCGACACGATCTTTTTCGGTGGCGGAACACCCAGCCTTTTCACTGCGGAAGCGATCCATGGGCTGATTCAGGCGATTGGCAAGAAAGTGTCCTTTTCAGCCGACATTGAGATCACCCTAGAAGCCAACCCGGGAACCGTGGAGAAAGGCCGCTTCAAGGGGTTCATGGATGCCGGGGTCAACCGCCTTTCGATCGGAATCCAGAGCTTTCAGCCTGCGCACCTAAAATCCCTGGGGCGCGTTCACAGCGCTGGCGAAGCGGTCCTTGCGGCAGAAGAAGCCCGGGCTGCGGGGATCAACAATTTCAACCTTGATCTGATGTACGGACTACCGGGCCAAACCCGGGCCGAGGCTGCTGACGATGTTCAAAAAGCCATCGCCCTGGAGCCTTCCCACATTTCCTACTACCAGCTGACGATCGAAGCCCATACTCGGTTCGCCAGCTTCCCGCCCAGCCTGCCGAGCGACGATGAAAGCTGGGATATACAGTCCGAAAACAGGTCGACTCTCGCTGAACACGGTTACTCCCAGTATGAAGTTTCTGCCTATGCCAAGACCGGTTGCCGATGCCGGCACAACATGAACTACTGGACCTTTGGAGACTACCTAGGAATCGGCGCTGGCGCCCATGGAAAACTCACGGAAGCCGGCTCGGTCCATCGGAGCTGGAAAACACGGCACCCGGAGCAATACCTGAAAACAGCAGGCACGCCGGCAAGTATCGGCAAACGTACCTGTATTTCCAGCGAGGACATGAGGCTGGAGTTCCTGATGAACGCGCTAAGGCTTTCGGACGGCTTTGAAAAAAACCTGTTTCGGCATCGCACCGGACTCGAACTGTCGGCGCTAGAACCGCAACTGACCCAATGCATCGAGGAATCGCTGGTCGAACAGGATGTCAGCCACATTCGCTGTACCAACAGAGGCCAGGCCTTTCTCGACGAAATCCTGCACCGTTTCGTTCCCGACTGAACCCCATCCAGTGGCCAGACAAAATCAGGTTTCGCCACTGCCCAATGATGCACCAGCCCTGCGATCGGAACCGGACAACTGTCAATGACGGTTTCCCGTGGCCGGCTACTATGACATCTGGCCCATTTTTGATATCTTGACCAGCCAAGATTAGGAAGGCCTTATCGTTGACGCTGGATCGAATCGGAGTCGGCAGGGAACGTCCGGACCAAGTGCCGAACCGCCTTCTCACCCGGGCCAGAAGGAGAACTGTTTCAATGTCTCAACTAGAGCGTTATCAACACGAATTCATCGAGTACGCTATCCAGTCGGGGGTTTTGCGGTTCGGAGAATTTCGTCTAAAATCCGGCCGTGTGAGCCCCTACTTCTTCAACACCGGACTGTTCGATTCCGGTAAGCAGCTTTCGAAGCTGGGAAAATTCTACGCAAGGGCCCTGCGGCACGCCGGGATCATCACCAACGTTCTCTACGGCCCTGCCTACAAGGGGATTCCCCTGGTATCGGCAACTTCGATCGCACTTGCCGAGGAATTTGAAGTCGACCTGCCGTTTACATTCAACCGCAAAGAAGTCAAGGATCATGGTGAAGGGGGAACCCTGGTGGGCGCAGCGCTGACCGGGTCGGTACTGATCCTGGACGATGTCATCACGGCAGGCACATCCGTCCGTGAATCGGTGGAAATCATCCGGCAGGCCGGGGCACAGCCCTGCGGAGTGCTGATCGCACTGGACCGCCAGGAGCGAGGACAACAGCCCGTATCCGCAGTGACCGAGGTCAGCACCGAGCTCGACATGCCGGTCTATTCCATCATCAAGCTGGAGCACATCATCGAGTACCTCAATCACGAAACCAGTTTCTCGGAAGAACTCGCGACCATCAAGCGCTATTATAGCCAGTACGGTTGCCCCTGAGACTGTACGTCAACCCCGCTCACGCACGGGGACTTAAAACACCTGGCCAGGACTGTCTTTGGCCAAACGCTCCTGTTTGGCTCATCACCGCTCGAGAATTGCAGATTCGGACTACCGCGTAACAATCAGGGTTCCGACCCCATGGTCTGTAAACAACTCCAGAAGTACAGCATGCTGAGTCCGTCCATCGATGATGTGCGCGGATCTTACGCCCGCCTGCAATGCCTCCGCGGCACAGAGGGTTTTTGGAATCATGCCCCCGTGGATCGTACCATCCGCGATTAACCTGTCAATTTCCGCAATTGAGATACCGGTAACCAGTTCTCTGTTCTTGTCCAGAATGCCCGGCGTATTGGTGAGCAGGATCAGCTTTTCCGCGTTCAGTTTCTCGGCGACTTTGCCCGCAACCAGATCAGCGTTAATGTTATAGGAAAGGCCGTCTTCTCCGACACCGATCGGCGCGATCACCGGGATAAAGTCGCTATCGCCCAGCATTTCGACGATCTTGGTATCGATGCTGGTCACCTCGCCAACCTGGCCCAGATCCACCGATTCACTCTCATCTGAACCTGGAGTACCGGGCCGCAACCGGATCTTCCTGGCCCTGATGAAATCCCCGTCTTTCCCTGTCAACCCCACGGCGCGCCCCCCGTGCCTGTTGATCAGGTTCACGATCTCCTTGTTAACCAGCCCGCCAAGAACCATCTCGACCACGTCCATGGTTTCCTGATCGGTCACCCGCAAGCCACCAACAAATTGACTCTCCTTTCCCAGCCGGCCGAGCAGATTCCCAATCTGCGGTCCGCCACCATGAACAATTACCGGTTTCAGTCCCACCAGTCTCATCAGCACAATGTCACGGGCGAAGCTGCTCTTGAGCCCCTCGTCCATCATCGCGTTTCCGCCGTACTTGATGACGACGGTCTTATTATGGAACTTCTGGATATACGGAAGAGCCTCGGTCAGAACCCGGGCAATTTCCAGGGCAGCACCATGCTGCAGGGTTTCTTGCTTGTCCATAAACCTAAAAGGGCAATTGAATGTCTGGTTTGACGCATCTCATAGCTATCCTGAACTTTTCCTGGATGACTTCAAGAGCCTGTTCGGTGTCGGCCTCGAAACGAATAACCAGTGACGGGGTCGTGTTGGAAGCACGCACCAGCCCCCAGCCATCATCGTAATCCGCACGCAGGCCATCAATATCGGTGATCCTGGCGTCCGGAAACGGGTTGGATTCCACCAGTTCATTGACGAAAGCAAACGTTTCGCCTTCCGCCAGCGTGACGTTGAGCTCTGGAGTATTGACACTGTCGGGCAGTTCTGCAAAGACTTCACTGCTCAGCCTTCGGTCCGCCGACAGGATTTCGATCATCCTGGCCGCGGAATACAGTCCATCATCGAAACCGTACCAACGCTCGCTGAAGAAGATATGGCCGCTCATTTCACCCGCCAGCGCCGCCCCGGTCTCCTTGATCTTGGCCTTGATCAGGGAATGACCCGTTTTCCACATTAAGGGGTTTCCCCCGTTCCGGGAGATTTCCTTTGCCAGGTTCCTTGAACATTTGACATCGAAAATGATGTCCGCACCCGGTTGTCTCAACAGAACATCGGCGGCAAACAGCATCAATTGCCGGTCGGGCCAGATGATCTTTCCGGACGAATCGACAACGCCGAGCCGATCCCCATCGCCGTCGAAGGCAATCCCGAGATTCGCATTCTCCAGCTCGACACTGGCGATCAGATCTTGCATGTTTTCCGGTTTTCCCGGATCCGGGTGATGATTCGGAAAAAGGCCGTCGACGTCACAGAAAAGTTCCACCACATCACAACCCAGCTTTCGAAAAAGTTCGGGAGCCAATGCCCCGGCAACCCCGTTGCCGCAATCGACAACGATCTTGATCGGGCCGACGACTCGGATGTCTCCCACAACCCGGTCGATGTAATGCGGAATAATGTCGTACCTTTCCAGCGCCCCTGCTCCGCCTGCGAAATCGCCGCTCTCAATCCTTTGCCTCAGTTCCTGTATTCGCTGGCCGGACAGCGTTTCGCCGTTGATCACCATTTTCAGGCCATTATAGTTCGACGGGTTGTGGCTACCCGTCACCATCACTCCCGTCCGGCTACCTAGGAAATGGGTTGCAAAGTACAGCAACGGAGTCGGCACCATTCCGAGGTCGATGACCCGGCAGCCAGTCTCCTGAAGTCCCCCGGCCAGCGCTTCGCTCAGACAAGGGCTGGACAGCCGGCCGTCGCGCGCAATGATTACCGTGTCCTGACCACACTCCAAGGCTTCGCTCCCCAGCGCCTGTCCGACCAGACGGACCGTGTTTTCTGTCAGGCTTTCATTGAAGATTCCGCGGATATCGTAGGCCCGGAAAATCAAAGCTGGTACCGTTTCAGAACTCTTATTTTCGGCCCGTGTGTCCAAATCCGCCGTCTCCTCGGTTACTGTGTTCAAATTCATCCACCACCTCAAACGCTGCTTGGATGACGGGAACAATGACCATTTGTGCTAGCCGTTCACCCACGGCTACCGTAAACGGCTGCGTACCCCTGTTCCAGCAGGACACATAAACCTGTCCCTGGTAATCCGAATCGATCAGCCCAACCAGATTACCCAGAACAATCCCGTGCTTGTGCCCCAAGCCCGATCTCGGCAGTAGGATCGCAGCGGTATACGGGTCCTCCAGATGAATGGCAAAGCCGGTCGGCACCAGCTGGCAATCCCCGGGCTGCAGGGTAACGG
>DBZZ01000062.1:12276-13924 GCA_002311315.1 Methylococcaceae bacterium UBA1147
GGATCCAGAATCTTCAGTTGTATTTTTTTCATTTGTTCGGCAACGTCATCCACTGGCTATACCGTTCTGCCACTAGGGCAATCAGTTTGCCCGCCAAAATCTTTTTTGAGGCCATGCCCCATTCAATATTGCCGCCTTGCCAAAATATGCTCAGCGCATTGTTGTCTGACTCGAAGCCTCCTTCCTCGCCGCCAACCTGGTTGGCAACGATCATGTCGAGTTTTTTCGCCGCCAACTTCTGTTTGGCGTTGGCCTCAAGATCATCGGTTTCCGCGGCAAAGCCCACGGTAAAGGGGCTCTGCTCAAGGCCAGCAACATTCGCCAAGATATCGCGAGTCAGCGTCAGTAAAAGCTGCGGGGCGACATCGCTTTTCTTCATTTTCCGTTCACTGGTTTCGACCACCGAATAGTCAGCCACTGCCGCCGCACCGATATAGATGTCATGGCCCTGAACCCTATCCATGACTGCACGATACATCTCATCGGCCGTTTCTATCTCGACCACGACAACGCCGTCCGGCTTCGGCAGGCAGACCGGCCCGCTGACCAACGTCACGCTGGCACCCCCCCGGGCAGCGGCCCTGGCCACTTCGTAGCCCATTTTTCCGGAACTGCGGTTAGTGATATAGCGAACAGGATCAATGGGCTCGCGGGTCGGACCGGCCGTAACCAGTACGGAAAGGCCTGCCATCACGTGATCTCGCGAAAAAAGCGCATCCAGTTTCCCAACGATCTCACCCGGCTCCAGCATCCTGCCATAACCCTGTTCACCGCAGGCCTGGAAACCCTTTCCAGGGCCAAGCAAAACGATCCCCCGTTCCCGCAGAACGCGGATATTTTCAACGGTCGCTGGACTGGACCACATTGCTCGGTTCATGGCGGGAGCAACGAGTAAAGGAACGTCGGCCGCAAGGCACAGTGTCGACAAAAGGTCGTCAGCCAGACCAATTCTCATCTTGGCGATGAACCCTGCTGTGGCCGGAGCGATGACAATGCAGTCGGCCCAGCGGGCCAGCCGGATATGCTCCATTGACGCCTCTTCATCAGCGTCAAGCAACTCCGTGGCGACAGGGTTTCCGGTCAATGCCTGAAAGGTCAGCGGACCGACGAAGGACTGGGCGGAGCCCGTCATCACCACCCGCACCGATGCCTGTTCCGACACCAACAGCCGGGCCAGTTCGGCAGCCTTGTAGGCAGCGATTCCCCCGGTTACCCCGAGCAGGATCTTCTTGTTGGGAAAACTACCCATGCAGATCTCGGCCCTCAGGCAATAACGGTCCCTGCAACCAACAGCTGTGGTGACACCGGATAATACCGGCCGCGGGCAGTTCAGTAAAAAGTTTCAATTCAGCAGGTCCTTGTCGCGGGAAGGCTTGATTCAGGCGTGAATTATGGCAAGGATTGCTGATTCATTCTATGCTTTTCAGCATATTTTGGCTGCTTTCAATGGCATTTCTGGCAAACGACAAAATGCGGATTACAGACTGGCCGGTAAACGAACGGTCCCGGGGGAAACTAATTCGTCAGAGCACATCTTCACTGTCCTGCTGGAAGCCGCTTGCAATCGGTTCAAAAAGGCTCGGGGGCTCGGCAATACTAAATATGCACAGTTGAACGCTTGCGGAATTATCCTCGCGAAGTATTCGCC
>DBZZ01000062.1:14008-26794 GCA_002311315.1 Methylococcaceae bacterium UBA1147
AAATCCGTGTTCTCGACCATTTCACCATAGGCGATGGCGCGGGTTATTCGTTTGCACAGCACAGACTCCTTAAGACCGGCTACGCAATTGATCACGGATAAGGGACGCCAGGAAAAAGGTCATGTATCCAGGCAGGCAAAAGCCAGGGACCGAAGTAAGTCACGAACAGGGCCGGCGCTCCAGCAATCATCAGAAAACGCAGAAACCGGCCCGCTAGAACGATCAGCAGGTAAAAATTTCGCCTCGTCTCGTAACCCCGCCCGGCCAATGAAAGCAGTGTAACCGGCGGAAGGCCAAGTACTGCCGCCGAAGCCGTGATCTTCCACTTCGCGTTCTGGTAACGCGACAGGTCAAGTGCTTCAAGCCGATTCGAAAGCCATTGGACTCGTTGTATGACCTGGCCGCCGAAGGTGTACAGGAAGGCAAAACCGGTGACCTGCCCCAGCGTTACCATCATTGCTACACCAATCCAGTTAAGCTCTGGATCAAGCGAGCATAACAAGGCCAGCGGTTCAGCTACGGCCAGAAGGGGAGAGACCGCGCATACGAAATAAATGAGGAGGTACGCCATAGCCAGTGTCTATCAGGGTTTACAGCAACTCGACCATCCTGCTGATGGCCGGCTCATCTTTCGGTAAAGGAGCGATTCCTCGGCTCTCCGTTGAGAGCACATCATGAAAGAAGGATGCGGGAAGCATAATAGCCAAGGTTTCATCGATTCGGCGAACCCCTATCGAAAGGGATGGTGTGCCGGGGCTTCGAGGTTGAATAACCATTGAGCTTGACTCACTGGTATTTTCAACCCTTAAGTGATCAGTCTTTTCTCGGCTTCACGATATTTTTCGGCGGTCTGTTGAATCACCTCTTGCGGTAACGCCGGGCCGGGCGCTTTCTTATCCCAGTCAAGCGTTTCCAGGTAGTCCCTGACAAACTGCTTGTCAAAGCTTGGAGGGCTGATACCAAGAGCGTACTGGTCAACCGGCCAGAACCTGGATGAATCGGGAGTCAATACTTCGTCAATCAGATGAAGCATGCCCTTCTCATCCACACCAAATTCAAATTTAGTATCGGCGATAATCATGCCCCTCTTCAATGCATACCGTGCTGCTTCTTCGTAGATCAAAATGCTGACCCTACGTAGCTGTTCAGCCAGTTCCAGACCCAGCAATTCGATGGTCTCGCCAAAGGAGATATTCTCGTCATGATCACATACGGCGGCTTTTGTCGACGGCGTAAAGATCGCCTCCGGCAACTGTTGGGCCTGTTGCAACCCCGGTTCAAGGCGGATACCGCAAATCTCTCCCCTACGCTGGTAGTCTTTCCAGCCGGAGCCAATCAGGTAACCACGAACGATGGCTTCGACGGGCAGGGGTGTCAATTTGCGGACCACTACAGCTCGGCCACTGAGCATCGCCCTCTCTTCCGCATCGGAAGGAATCACGTCGGCCAGCGTCAGTCCGGAAAAGTGATTGGGTACCAGTCCCTTTGTATAATCAAGCCAGAACAGGGACACAGCGGTCAGTACACGACCCTTGCCCGGAATTGGGTCGGGAAGAATAACATCGAATGCCGAAATGCGGTCGGTCGTTACAATCAGAAGATGCTGATCGTCGACCTCGTAGATATCCCGGACTTTTCCCTTTGTCCGGAGTTGCAAGCTGGTCAGCGAGGTTTCGTGGAGTAATTCGGGACCTTGCATCAAATCTGATTCTCTTTGAACAAAAAAGCCCAATCATGTAAGTTTGCTGTTTCATTTGCAAGTCCGACTGCCTTCGGCATCGGAAGCGTGTTTCCAACCAAATCCAGCCGGCAATCGGTGTTTACATGTCCACACTGGAAAATTCGGCCCGTTCACGATGAGCTTTCTCGGAAAAGCCTTTGGCGGCACATTCGGCTTTCTTCTTGGGGGTCCACTGGGCGGGATCCTGGGCACAGCGCTCGGGCATCAATTTGACAAGGGCATGGATGGCCTCGAGGGTTTTTCCGGGCCCTCGTTCCGACGCGGCAACCAGCGCCGGATACAGATGGCTTTCTTCACCGCCACATTTTCAATCATGGGTCACTTGGCCAAGGCTGATGGCAAGGTTTCGAAAGCCGAAATCGACATCGCCGAAGCAGTCATCCGCAACATGGATCTGACCACCGACATGCGTAAGGCGGCTATCCGGCTCTTCAACGAAGGCAAAAGCTCCGACTTTCCGCTCAATGATGTACTGGACCAGCTACGCGACGAATGTCATCGCCGGACCACGCTGATCCGGATGTTCATCGAAATACAATTGCAGGCAGCGTTTGCCGACGGCGCCCTTGACCCAATCGAAGAACGCATGCTGCTGTACATCTGTAATCGCCTGCAATTTCCGAAATTCGAATATGAGCAACTGAAAGCCATCGTCCAGGCACAGCAACGATTTTCCGCACAGGACTATCGTCAACAACGGCGACGGGTGCCCAAGCGCCCCTCCACGCCAAGGCTGGGCGATGCCTACGCGGTACTGGGGCTGAACCCCTCGGCCAGCGATATCGACATCAAAAAAACTTACCGCCGTCTGATGAGCCAGCATCATCCCGACAAACTGGTTTCCAAGGGCTTGCCAAAAGAAATGATCCGGCTTGCCAACGAAAAAACCCAGAAGATCCGCAAGGCCTACGAACTGATTCGCGAGAGACGGAGCATTCGCTGAGGGGCCCTGGACAACATAGCGGAAAAGATCTCTGCCTATGAAGCTGACGGTCGTCAGGATCAAACCTGTAACCAGTGCCTGCAAATCGGGCACACGATCAACCTGTGATAATATTCCGCCTATCCAGTTCAGGTGCACATTGCCCATTGATTCAGGAAATTACCGACCATGCCCTCATTTGATGTCGTCTCGGAAGTCAACATGCACGAAGCCGCCAACGCGGTTGACCAGGCCAACCGCGAAGTATCCACCCGCTTCGACTTCAAGGGTGTAGATGCCCGTTTCGAACTAAAAGACGCAGAAATCACGCTTCAGGCGGAAGTGGAATTCCAGCTACAGCAGATGCTCGACATTCTGCAAAACAAACTGCACAAGCGGGGGGTTGACATCGCTTGCATGGAAATCGACGAACCACAGACCACGGGCAGGCAGGCCCATCAGAAACTCACCCTGAAACAGGGCCTCGACACACCACTTGCCAAGAAAATCGTCAAGATGATCAAGGACCGCAAGATGAAGGTGCAATCAGCCATCCAGGGGGGAAAGGTCCGGGTCACGGGAAAGAAACGAGACGACCTGCAACAGGTCATCGCCTTACTGAAGGAGGCCAAGCTGAACTTGCCGCTACAGTACAACAACTTCCGGGACTGATCTGGCCCAAACGAGAACCTAACGTCGAATGCTCAACCAGCGGCCCTATGCACCGGCCTGTGACAAGAACAAGGAACCTATCCTCGAGGTACTGCGGCAAGAGTTTCTTCATTCTGGCCTAGTCCTAGAAATCGGCAGCGGAACGGGTCAGCACGCAGTGCATTTCGCCAAGCACCTGCGCCACCTGGAATGGCAACCCACCGACCTTTCCGAAAACCTCCCCGGTATCAATGCGTGGTGTTCAAATTCGGAACTAGCGAATCTCAGACATCCACAGAAACTCAATGTTCGCACTGCAAACTGGACCGGCTTGAAGGCTGACTACCTGTTTTCCGCGAACGCGGTTCATATCATGGACTGGGCGTCGGTGGAGAACTTCTTTTCCGGCATCGGCGAATGCCTGGCCCCAGGTGGAAAAGCGGCATTTTATGGCCCTTTCAACTTCGCCGGCCAGTACACCAGCGAAAGCAATGCTCGATTCGACCAGTGGTTAAAAGAACGGGATTTCCTCAGCGGCATCCGCAACTTTGAAGACCTGGATCGTCTTGCCCGTTCGGTCGGTCTCAGCTTTCTGAAAGACTATCCGTTGCCTGCCAACAACCGCACCCTGATCTGGTCACGTCGCTGAATGACCGAAGGCTGGCATGGTTGCGGCGTGGCATGGACCGGACCATGCCCCAGCCCAATCACGCCGCCCCTCCCCTGGCCGATGAGTCCCAAGCGCTTCAGAAGCAGGTGGTACTTTCTGGCTCTTCCACCACCGGGTTTTCCAGAACCCCGATGCCCTCGATCTCGATTCGCACCCGATCACCGGCTTTCATGTAGCCGCGCGGCCTCATCTTGACTCCAACGCCACTGCCCGTACCGGTCGAGATGATATCGCCTGGTTCCAGCGTCATCACCGTGCTCAAATATTCGATTTGCTCGAAACAGTTGAAGATCATTTCCCCAGTGTTGAAAGACTGCCGTTGTTCATCGTTGACCCAAGTCTGAACATGGAGGTTATGCGGATCCGCTATCTCGTCGCTGGTGACAATCCACGGACCGGTCGGACCGTGAGTATCGAAGGATTTGCCCAGCGTAAAGGTTGGCGAACGGATCTGCCAGTCACGCACCGAAACATCATTGGCGACCATGAATCCAGCGATCACTCCACCGGCCTCCTCCCAAGGCACATGCCGACACCGCCTGCCAATGACGAGAGCAAGTTCTCCCTCGTAATCCAGCTTTTCCGATACCCGGGGCCGGTGAATTGGGTAACCAGGCCCGGTAACGCAACTGGTTTGCTTGTTGAAAAACGAGGGGTACTCAGGTCGGTCTCTACCGGTTTCGGCAATGTGCTTGTCGTAGTTCAGGCTGATCGCCAGGAACTTGGACGGGTTAGGGACAGGAGCCTCGAGAACTGTTTCGGACACTGGAACCCGATTGGCACCTTGTTCAGCAAGGTCAGCTAACCTCTCCCTTGCCAAACTGCCTGCCGCCAGGAAGCCGAGCATGTCGGCCGGGATTCCTTCTGTTCCATGTGAGTCAACGATTTCTTCGCCAATCCGGGCACCTACACGGGAGAATCCGTTTTTGGTAAATGTACAAAGCTTCATAATACAGTCTGTATTCAAGTTGCGATCTTTGGAAGCCCGTCATAAGAACTGGTTTGTTGTAACCAATTCAACCGGGCCATCCAGCACCCGACAACAAAGAACCCCCCATCTGCAGCACTCCGGGGCGCATCGTACAGCGGTCTGTCTGAAGCGGATGGTTTCGCCCAGCTTGGTCCGTGTCATAATAGCCCTTTTTCGGCCGTCCCGGTGACAGCACCGTCAACGGTGCCCAAAAACAAGGGAACAACCCATGACTTTCCAGCAAATTGATACCGACCAGGTCAAGAACCTCATTGAGGAGAAAGACGTAGAGATCGTAGACATCCGCGATTTCACAGCCTACGGCTCCGCCCATATCATGAACGCCCGGCACCTGAGTGACGGCAACGTCCAGGAATTCCTGAATTCTGCGGACAAGTCAAAACCCCTGGTTGTCTATTGCTACCATGGCCATACCAGCCGTGGAGCGGCCGAGTATTTCGTCAATTCCGGCTTCCAGAACGTTTACAGCATCGATGGCGGCTTCGAGGCCTGGCGAGCCAAGCACCCAGTCGAGGCATCCGAGTAAGCCCTGGCGAAAGCTGTCCTGCGACCCCTTGTCCAGGAATAGCCCGCCGCTAGAGTCTTCGCCAATAACCAGCAAGGCCCAACAACGGCAATCCTTATCACGACCCATAACGCCATCGCATATGCGTGATAGTTTACGGATTGCCCTTATTACCGATGCCTGGCATCCACAGATCAACGGGGTCGTTACTACCCTAACCAATACGCGCCAAGCCCTGGAGCGACTGGGACACACTGTTGAACTCCTGCATCCGGGCTTGTTCCGGACCTGGCCCTGCCCGGGTTACCCGGACGTGGGCCTCGCGTTTCTTTGCGGTCCCAATCTGCGCCCACTATTGAAAAGCTTCAAACCGGACGCAATCCATATCGCCACGGAAGGCGCCGTTGGCTACGCGGCGCGGCGCTATTGTCGTCACAAGGGATTTCCCTTTACTACCTCGTATCACAGCAGGTTCCCCGAATACCTGAACCTCCGGATTGGTTTCCCAATAACTGTAAGCCGAACCTACATTCGCTGGTTTCACCGCCGAAGCCACCGGGTCATGGTGGCAACCAGCTCCCTGGAAAAAGAACTTGGCAATAGAGGCTATTCCAACCTGACACGCTGGTCACGAGGAGTCGATACTTTGTTGTTCCGGCCGCGAGACAAGGGCTTCCTCCGCGACCCGCGCCCCATCTTCATGTACGCCGGAAGGGTCGCGATCGAAAAAAACGTTGAGGAGTTCCTGCGCCTCGATCTGCCGGGAACCAAGTACGTGGTTGGAGACGGGCCCCAGCGTGAGTCGCTGAAGCAACAGTATCCCGCGGTACGCTTCCCGGGTTACAGGCAAGGGATCGAACTGTCACGCTACATGGCTGCCGCAGACGCGTTCGTTTTTCCCAGCCGAACGGATACCTTTGGCCTGGTCCTGCTCGAAGCTCTCGCATGCGGGGTACCGGTTGCCGCTTACCCGGTAGCAGGCCCCCTTGACGTTATTCAGGACCCGAAGGTTGGTACGCTCGACCAGAACCTCATGCGCGCCGCTCTGGGCTGCCTCTCCCTGGACCCCAGGAACTGCAGGAAATACGCTATCAGCCATTCGTGGGAATATTCGGCGCGCCAGTTCGCGAGCAACCTGACAATGATCACGACACCCTCCATATTCTGGTGAAACAGGCCGGATCAAGCGTTAACGAATCGATCTTCCAACTTCAATCTGTCACCGAAGTTTCTGTTGCCTGTCGCGGATGATCGGAAAATTCCACAAGAGCGGAACAACGAGGACTATCAGCAGGAACGGAAGCCAACCGTACACCATCATCAGCGGAAACAGAACCGAATCACTGTGAACTCTGACCGATGGCTCAAAACCCTGACGCGAGAGCAGCACGGTTCCCAGCAATACGCCGAAGGCAATCGACAGATTGATCCCCATTCCCCAGACTGAGAAATAAAGCCCGGTCCGTTGCCGACCCGAGGCGACGGGGTCACTGTCCACGACACCAGCCGCCATCGAGTTGGAAAGAAAGAAGATCGAGGTAAAACTGCTGCCCCGTAATACGATCAGCATGACGTAGAGTCCCCGTCGCCGGGGCCGACCAAGGGGAAAACAGGCTACAGACACCGACCCAGAGGCCGGAAAAATGACCGCGCGGTATTTACTGGTGCAATCCGAAACCCACATCCAGAAGGGCAATGCCAACAGAGCGGCCAAATACTCCACAAGAATCATCGGTGCAAACTGCTCAGCACTACCAATCACGAGGGAAAAAACCAGCTTGTGTAGCGTCGGCTGGGTAACGAGAGCCGCTCCGAAAAGGATAATCGCCAGCAACGTTCTGCGAAAAGGCCGGTTTCTAAAGACCAGCCGCCCAGCCGACGACTGCCATGTCACCAACCCGATCGGGTTTCCTTTCCGATACGGTGCAAACCATGGTCAGCATCAGAACCGGCAACGACCCGACAATCAGGGTAAAGGAAAAATAAAGCAGACAAGTCCAGGCAGGAAGATAAGCGGTTGACACCTGCCCGCCGGGGACAAAGACCATCTATGTTGCAAGCATCAACAATGGTGTACCGACCACCAACCAGGGCTTTCTTCTTCCCCAGCGGGTTTGCCAACGATCACTCATGATACCGATCAAGGGCTCGGTAAGTATATCCACAATCCTTGACGCAGCAATGGCCATACCCACGGAGGCGAACGGCCTGGCAAAGACCTCGGCGACTCGGAACGCTTATCAGAAGCCCTTTATCTTGGTTCCAGCCGGCATTCCGATACACAACCACCCATGATGACCGGTGCTTTTCTGAATCTGATGGTACACTCGCACACAAAATCAGGTTACAGGCTATTCAAATGAAACGACTTCTTGGTGTCAGCAGCATGCTGTTTCTACTATTGGTCTGCTCTCCCGCGAATGCACTGGTTTGCTTTGATAAAACACTGAAATTCGAGATTCGGCTGGCCGATTGCAAGGTGAAAGCGGAGTTGGGAAACCCTCGAGCCCAGCACCTCCTGGGAACTATGTACGAATCAGGAAAGACCAAGCCTCGGGACGAAACAAACCCAGTTCACTGGTACACCAAGGCTGCTGAGCAAGGATACCCGGACGCACAATTCATGCTTGGGAAACGGTATCAGAAGGGGAAAGGCCTGCCCCAGGATAACGAAAAGGCTGTCGCATGGTATCGAAAGGCTGCCGACCAGAAGCACGCGCAAGCGGCATTTCATCTGGGCAGAATGTATGAAGATGGCAAAGGCGTTGCTCAGGACCACGAAAGGGCCCTAGACTGGTATCTTTTTGCGGCAAAAGAAAATATCACTGAAGCACAGTACCGGGCGGGGATGATGTATGACTATGGGAAAGGAACCCTTCAGGATGATGACAAGGCAAGTTACTGGTACGCCAGGGCGGCAAAGAGCAGTCTAGTTAGGAATTCGCCCGAGGCGCGCGCCGATTCCACTTCCCCGACACCCGACGACAAGACACCCAAAGAATCCTTCCTGAGTCGGCCAGGTTACGGTTCGGAAAACATCGAAGGACAATACAACCTGGCTGTAAGGCACGATTTCGGAATCGGCATTCCCGTTCACCGTGAAAAAGCAAAGAAATGGTATACCCAGTCTGCAGAACAGGGCTTCACTGCGGCGCAGGTCAGGATAGCCAGGATCCATGAATACGGTAGAGGCACTCCAAGGGATGAACAGAGAGCGGTTGAATGGTATTCCAGGGCCGCCGAACAGGGGCATCCCCAGGCACAATTGAAACTGGGCCTGAGGTCTGCCCTGGGCAAGGGGGTTCCAAAAAGCGAGGAAACGGCCGTCGCATGGTATTCCAGGGCCGCCGAACAGGGACACCCACAGGCCCGATACAACCTGGCTGTGCGCTATGCCCTGGGAAAAGGAGTCGCACCTGACCAGCAGCAATCCATCGAGTGGTATTCACGTGCCGCCGAGCAGGGAGATCAACAGGCCCAGTTTGCGCTGGGAATGATTTACGACTTCGGAAAAGGGGTCCCGGGGGATCACCAAAAATCGGTTGCCTTGTATACCAAGGCCGGAGGAAGAAACGAATCCAGTGTTCGCTATAACCTCGGCTCCAGACATGACCATGGCGAAGGGGTTCCACAGGTTGGGAAACGATCCGTGTACTGGTACACCAAACCGGCAGAAGAAGGAGACGCCCAGGCGCAATACATCGCCGGAATCCTGTTCGACTATGGAATTAAAACAAAGCCGGACATGGAGAAGGCCTTTTACTGGTACACGAGGGCTGCAGAACAGGGGCTTACCCAAGCCCAACTTAAACTGGGAATCATCCATGAACTTAGAAAAGCCATCGGCGATGACAAGCCCGGAGTTCTACGAACTTTGCCAATAGATGAAGCAATGGGCTTTTACACGGCAGCAGCGGAGCAAGGACTATCCGAGGCCCAACGCAGATTGGGGCGCCTCTACGAATTAGGGGAAGGAACCGCACAGGACAACAAAAAAGCTCTTTACTGGTATGCCAAGGCCGCTGAACAGGGGCTTGCCAATGCCCAGTTCATCCTGGGATCCCTTTACGAACAGGGGACGGGTGCCGCCCAGGACCAGAAGCAAGCCGTGTATTGGTACAAGGAGGCCGCTGAACAGGGTTTCCTCGAAGCCCAGATCAAACTGGCAACACTGCACCAGTCAGGCAAGAAGATTCCCATGAACGAAAAAAAAGCCGTCTTCTGGTATACCAAGGCCGCCGAACAAGGCTTGGCTCGAGCCCAATATGATCTCGGCCGGATCTATGATAAAGGCAAGGGAATTCGCGCCGATTACGAAAAAGCGGTCTATTGGTATGCCCGGGCCACAGAGCAAGGCCATACCCAGGCCCAACTCAGCCTGGCAAAAAAGCTAGACCCGAGTGAACATGGAACCGGCAACATCGAGAAAGCTATCCAATCATACACCAGGGCTGCCGAGCAGGGGTCGGTCGAAGGACAATTCCGGTTAGCTTCACTGTACGAATCGGGCCAGGGCGTGCAACAGAACGCCAAGAAGGCTCTTCACTGGTACGGCATGGCAGCAAAACAAGGGCATGCTGGCGCGCAGTACAAGCTGGGAATGATTTACGACTACGGCAAGGGCATTGCCAAGAACCTGGGAAAAGCGATCGACTGGACAAGCCTCTCCGCCGACAAGGGCAATATCGACGCAGAATACAACATGGCCCAAAGGTATTCACTTGGAGAAGGTGTACCCCGTGATGACGGAAAAGCACTTCTCTGGTACACCCGTGTCGCAGAAAAGGGAAGCCCGAACGCGCAATTCAAGCTGGGGATGATCTACGAATTCGGTAAGGGTATCGTCCAAGATTACAACAAAGCGGTCTACTGGTACATCAGGGCTGCAAAACAGGGACATCCACTGGCACAATACAATTCGGGCAGGATGCACAGGCAGGGAAAAGGAACCCCTCATAACGATGTAATGGCACACATGTACTTCATCATTGCGGCAACCAACGGTGAAGAAGAAGCCGTAGTAAAAAGAACCCTGAGTGCTTTGAGGCTCGCCCCTGAACAAATACAGAAAGCTGAAGCGCTGGCCAATGAATGGGTAAAACAGGAAAAACTTCACTGATGGTGAACTCCGTCCCATCGACCCCAGTTCAACCAGACTTGAACTGGCATCGTGAGGGAAAAACACAAGAAAGCGGCGTCTGCCGGCCTAGGAACGATGTTAAATGCAACTCGCCCGAGGCAAGCCTGGCTTCCGGTCAGAGGGCCTTGTGACTTTCAGGTCTGTGAAGGGTTAAAATAGGCGGATTGTATAATTAAAGTACAAAACCCATCGTCCTTGTTCATTGCAGACACTAAATCTAGGTTCAATGTGTGGCAGGGAAAACCGATCAAGATATCTGCATCGCTTTCCGTCGGTCAGAATGGATTTGCTCCCCCAGAGCCTGTTCTGGTTCTAGTCGCTAATCGACCCGGTTACCCTCTCTGTACGTCTGGGTTTTTGCGACACTTCCATCTTCATTCCAGTAAGTCCAAGTTCCATCTTCCTTACCATCCTTGTAGGGTCCTTGTTTCTTCTTCTGTCCATTGACCGACCATTCAGTCTCAAGACCCTCTTTCTTGCTATTCTTGTAATTTCCCTCTAGCCACTTCTGTCCGTTCTCATGCCAAAAAGCCCAACACCCATCCCTCTTGCCACAGTTGTAGTTTCTTTCTAACCACTTCTGTCCATTGTTGTTCCAGTAGGTCCAAAGCCCATCTTTCCTATCATCCATGTAGTTTCCTTTCACTCTCTTCTGCCCATTCTCATGATGTTCAACATGAGTCCTTAGTCGGCCCCTAAATATTGCTTCTAACAATTCCTCGTAGTTTCGTTTTAACCATTTCAGCCCTTTCTCACAGGGCTCAATATGAACTCTTATTCGGCCCCTAAATCTTTTGTCTAACAACCTCATAAGACTCTTACTCCCTTACAATATTCATTGACTCAAGCACGGTTTCCCTGGGGTATCCATCTTCACCCCAACGAGACGAGAGCCCCTCTTTCTCCTCATCCTTGTCGTTCCGTTCCCACCGCTTTTCACCGTTGTCATCCTAGCGAGTGCAAGGACCGTTGGTCGGCGGTTCGTTTGTCATTTTCGGACACCAATACAGTTTCGGTGCGAGGTCGGGGAAACAGACCCAATGAAGTGTGCTGGTCTTAGGCTCGGTGGTTTTTAGTTCCTTTGATATACCCTTCTTTATCCCAGTAAATCCAAAGACCTTCTCGCTTACCATCCCTGATGATTCCTTCTGATTTCATCTGGCCGTTTTCATAATAGTTACTGGGAGTATTGTTCATGTTAGATACCAATCTATGTTCAGTGTTTGGTCCGCAGACTCAATTAGAACGGAGTTCCGTAGACTTTATTATACAAACTCGGCATGAAAGAAAAATGATGCGATCTGATGTTATAAGCCATTGATTCTATGCTATTTTGTATCTTCCTCAAATGTAGACACCTAGCTGTTATTATAGTAAGATTGAATTAACTTTTTTTATAACCACTTTGGTGGGAGAAATGGGTTTGGGTAAACAATCAAAAATCCTTACCAAGAAACAAATTGACACCATGTTGATGTATCTTGGGTCTACACGACAACCACTTCGAAATCGAGTGATTTTTCTTCTTTCCGTGAAATCCGGAATGAGGTCCAAAGAAATCTCAGGTCTAAAGTGGTCTATGATGATTTCACCGACTGGTGACCTTGATGATTCAATCCATCTGACCAACGATATTTCAACAGGTAAATTGGGTGGCCGGGTAATTCCAATTCACAAAGACCTGAAAAAGTTGTTGGTCCAACTCTATGAACAGGAACAAACAAGAAAGGGTTTCGATGTCCAGGCTTCCTATGTGGTCAGGACTGAACGATCCATAAACACTTCATCTCAGTCTGTCGTCAACATGTTCCAGAGATGGTATCGAGATTTAGGGTTTGTGGGATACTCGAGTCATTCGGGTCGAAGAACCTTCATTATCGATTTATCAAAGAAAGTGTCTTTGGTCGGTGGGTCACTACGGGATGTTCAAACCTTGGTTGGTCACAAGAATCTACAGACGACCCAGCGATATGTTGAGGTCGATACCGACTGTCAGAGAAAGATGGTTGACCTGATTTGACGGGGGTTTACAAGAAATGTGTCTCCTTTCTAACAGGCTCTCGAGGATTAACACCTATTCCTACTCCACCGGAGTTAGATCGTCAGTTGTCTCGGGGCCCCATCAAGGTCAGAAGGAATCAAAAACAGTCGGATAGTCAAACAGCA
>DBZZ01000062.1:26879-30028 GCA_002311315.1 Methylococcaceae bacterium UBA1147
CTGGCATCCTGTTCAGAAAAAGAGGAGGGGGAGGTGATCCATCTTCAGGAGAGAAATGGCTTAATGTTTGAATCGAACCAAGAAAAACCGTTTACTGGTAAATACATCGAATATTCGGTCTTTGGTCAGGACAAAAAGAGGGCTGAAAAAAATTACAAGGATGGCAAGAGAGACGGATTCTCGACCCTTTGGTATGAAAGTGGACGGATGCAGTCAAAAGCAACCTACAAGGGCGGGAAACAAAATGGAATTGAAACTGTTTGGTATATGAATGGACAGAAGGGGTCAGAAGGAAACTACACGGACGGCAAAAGAAATGGACTTTGGACTAAGTGGTATACAAACGGCCCAAAATGGAAGGTAATTAACTATAAGGCTGGTAAAAAAGATGGACTTTTGACTGTATGGAGTGACGATGGAACGATCACCAAAAAAGCAACTTACAGGAACGGTTCGTTAATCAAAGGATAGTCCTCCACCACAGGCGCATCCCAAGTGACCAATCAATCAGGAACCGTCCTGATTAATTATTCGACAACCCTTGGCCGAGGAGAACCATTGACTGTAGTTTAATTCAAACGCGAGTAAATTAAATGGTGTAACTTCTCCTCACTCAATACTCTTGATGAAAAAGGAGATAGAAAACCAGCGACACAAAGAGACCCAAAGAGGTCGCTGAATTGGCCTGCACGGTTAGTAAGCAGTTCAAGTCCGCAGGACCTGACGGACTTTAGCCGGCGGTTGAAGAAGGTGACCGTTGAAGCAGCCTTCGGATGGACAGCTCGACGACGACGGGGATCAACCTCTTTACTCTATTTCGGTATAGTTTTCCTGATGGTATGAGTGATTTTGGATCATTGGAAAACCCATCATCTCTATTAGTCCAGACCTCATTTGACAGTTACCGATATTGCAGAACTAACTAAATCGGAGGATCGTGACAGGTTTGAGTTCGAATCGACTCATCTTGGTGTTAGATCTCCATTCCACTAACTCACCTCGTTTGGACCAACCCCCCGTTCTTGTACAACTCAATCTTGGCGACTTCTCCCAATTCGTCCCAATAAGTCCAGATTCCTTCTTTCTTACCCTTTTTTATATTCCCTTGAATCATTGGCTGTCCATTTTCATACCAGAGAGTCGTAAGTCCTTCTGGTTTACCGTCCACGTACGTTTCTTCTTCCTTTTTCGTTCCTTGTCCTTCATCCCAATACACAATATATTTACCAGTAAACGGTTCTTCTCGGTTCGGTTCAAACTTCAACTCGCCCTTGTCCTGTAACAACGACACTTCCCGTTCTTCCGAACAAGACACAAGAAAAAGAACCATACAAAGGATTGAGAAGAGGTTTTTCATATTAGGTGCCAAATTGGTGTTCAGTGTGGTGGAAACCGAACAAGAAATTTGATCAGTTTCTATTGATCAGAATCAGTCGTCTATTGAAAGTTTCTTAAATCAACGATTTATACACTTCAGTCAGCATTGAGTGAATCCACCTGAAGGTCATTCTTTTTGTCCTCGTTTAACCTCTTTTCTAGCTCCCTGACCTTCAATTCTCCTTCTAGCCTTTTTCTCTTAAAATACAGGGACAGAATTTCTCCTAAACCAGTCAAAACAATGATGGTCATCAACGAGGTAAGAAGCAGGGAAGAGAAAATCATAACCTCATCCCAAGAGACCTTGTAGTGATCGGTCCATTCAACCACGGTCCCGATGAAAAGAAAAACACTAAAAATGAGTGACAAATAGGTGATTAACCCTTTCTTTCGTCCATCTGGTCGGGTTCTTTTCCAAAGAACAAAGATGTTTATCAAAAAGGGAAGTGTCAGCACTAAATTTTTTTCTTGAAATTGTTCCCCCATAGAAAGAGGGATTACGATCAACAAAAGACCGTTACAAATGAGTGTGAAGTAAGTCATTGGGTCGTCCTTTCCAGTTCATTCATCGAATTCAAAGCAGAAACAACCTCTCATCAGAAATACAAAGAAGTCCTGACGAGTTGATTCAATTCAGAACCAAGTGAATCGAGCGTTGATGAGCATTCTTTGGCTCTGTGGGTCTTGATCAAAACTCCACTGAGGAAGTTCGAAATCTTCCGATTCCCCCCCGATTTTACCGTGTAAATAGCCCACTAAACGGTGGAGAAGATCCACTATGGTCGGTGAGGCCGTTTCATTCGATTTCGATGGTAAAACACTAAGGCGTGTATTGCGGCAATCAGCCGTATGAAAAACTGCTTTCGTCCCACGACATACAGGGTGCTAAAAGACTAAAGAGAAGTGTTCCTCGTAAACAAAAAAAGGAACCGAAGTTCCTTCGCAAGTGTTTAGAATTTCAGGGGTTCATAATCCCCTATTACTTGTGAAGCCTCATAAAATGATAAATGATTCTATTGTAGATAGAGTAGAGTTTCCAACCTGCCACTAACAAAGAAATGAATGCAATTAAAAGAACTTGTTTCACATCACTCTCCCTGTTGTTTGTGGTTCCTAATGAAACACGCATCACCATTTCCGTATTACCATTACCTCCTTTTAATTTAACCGACCCTAAACACTTCTCATCAGAATGTATACACTATCGTTATTCCTCTTCTACTAACTCACCGTTCTTGTAGGTTTCTTCCCACCATTTTCGTCCATCCCTATGCCACCCTATCCAGCGCCCTTCTTCCTTACCATCCTTATAGTTTCCTTCCCACTCCTTCTGCCCGTTATCATGCCAATAAGTCCATATTCCATTCTTTTTTCCATTTTTAAGATTTCCCTCATATTTCTTCTGTCCACTCTTGTACGAACCGGTCTTGGTTTTGACTTTGTTAGAAAATATCTTATCCAATAAACCCACAACAACCCCCAATCCAATTTAAACACTTCTTATTAGTCGGTAAATACTATTGTCATCCCTCTTCTACTAACTCACCGTTCTTGTAGGTTATTGTCCCTATCTGATCTCCTGTTTCAAACCAAAGAGTCGAACGTCCGTGTTCCTTACCCTCTTTGTAGTATGTTTTCTCCATATTCTGCCCATTCTCATACCATTCAGTCCAAAGTCGGTGTCTCTTACCCTTCTTCCACTTTCCTTCTGACTTCTTCTGTCCATTCTCATACCATTCAATCTCAAGACCTTCTTTCTCACCATCCTTGTA
>DBZZ01000062.1:30089-30471 GCA_002311315.1 Methylococcaceae bacterium UBA1147
CCACTTCTGTCCGTTCTCATACCATTCAGTCGAAAGTCCTTCTAACTTACCGTCCTTATAGTTGGTTTCTGAAACCTTTTTTCCGTCTTCGTCCCAGACAGTCCAAAGTTCATCTTTCTTTCCACCCTTGTGGTTTCCTTCCTCCTTCGTTCCATCCTCGAACCAAGTAGTCCAACGCCCATCTTTCTTTCCACGCTTGTAGTTTCCTTCTTCCTTCGTTCCAGCTTTGCTTCGACTTTCTGCTGTATTGTCAAATCCACTATTCAATTAATTCACCGTTCTTCTAAAGGTCGGTTCTAATAAGGTTTCTGTCTTTATCTCAATTCATCCAGAGCCGGTCTAACTTCCCATTATTTTTGTTTCTTTCACCAGTGTTATGTCC
>DBZZ01000062.1:30605-39217 GCA_002311315.1 Methylococcaceae bacterium UBA1147
ACCGGATCCGGTTCCCTTTCATACTTACTCACCATTTCCCGCGTTAAAAGAACCACGACCCTCTCTGACCATGGTTGTGTGCATTTAGTTCCCATTCTCTTTGGCTTAGACATTTCCGTTCTTCTACATCAGGTTCACATGCAATAATTTCAGGCGTCTAACCGTGTCGGGGATTAAAACAACAATCCGTGACGAAAGAAATAGTGAATGTAAGCAATAGAATGGATTTCATAAGCACTTCCCTCCAGATTGGTTTAACCGAACCGAAACACTTCACATCAATTGGTAGGCACCTTCGTTGTTCTATTTGACTAACGCACCATTATTGTAAGTCCTAGTTTCGCTGATTTTTTCGTCTTTATCCCACCGAGTCCAAAGTCCATCTTTCTTTCCATCTTTAAAATGTAACTGAAAATCCTTCGCTCCGTCAGTTTTCCATGAAGTCCAAAGTCCATCTTTTTTCCCATCCTTGTAATGTTCCTCTAACTTCTTTTTCCCGTCTTGGTAGTATTTCACGTACTTCCCTGTAAAGGGTTCTTCTGTATTTTTTTCGTACTTCACACCACCCCTATCTTGTAGATACGTAACGTCTTTTTCACACCCAGTTAAAAGGATTAACAATAAAATGATATAACCAAAGTTTCTCATCTCACGACCCCCTCTAAACACTTATTATCAGTCGACACCCTCTACTTTGAATTCAATAGTTCAACCCAATTCTAAACAATAATCATAATACGATAACGTTGATTTTATAAATCAAATCAACAAAAAAATGTTATCCCAATCATAAACCCTAACAATATATACCAAAATTTATTTAAATACGCTTTCATCTTACACCCCCATGTGAAAATCAATATAGCATTTAACGAAGAATCAACTCATAATGTATTCGAGCTGGGTTAATTACCGTAATCGAGTATTTATCCTTAATGGTGATCTTTTCATTCAATTACCTCTTCATCGTCCTTCCATTTTGTTATATGGAACTCTTTTAAGCAATCTTTGTTTTTCGTTGCATAACACTCCCATACCCAAACTTTCCAATCCCCGTCTCGTTTCCCATCTTTAAATCCTCCTTCCGAATGTTTTTGCCCATCCTCATAGTATTCTGTCCAAATCCCTTGTGGTTTTCCGTCTTTATAGTTGCCCTCTACCATCATATTTCCATTATCCCAGTATTCCGTATATGGCCCGTCCTCTGTCTCATTTACATTAATCATAATTTTTTCCTCTTCAATCTTCACCATCTTTCAGCCTAATTGTAGAATCAATTGCCAGTCGAGTATCGTGATATTCATTTGGTAATCCTACTAAATTCCCTTCGCCGTCCTCATATAACTTCAATACCCATTCATCTGCGTCTTCTTCTGTCTTCACACTATCATCATCAACAATATACGTTCCATAGTGTTTAACATCTCGTCCATTTTCTCCAAGGTCGTGAAAAATAATACGGTATTTAACTTGAAATATTGCCATAGTTTAACCTGATTTCGGTATTAATTTATCTCCTGTATCTGAATTGGATCAACCATTTTCCCCTGATAGTCTGGATGGACCTCGATGTATCTCTGTGTGGCCTGTAGGTTCTTGTGACCGACCAAGACCTGAATATCCCGCAACGACCAAAGACACTTTCTTGGATAAGTCAGTGATGACGGTTCTTCGATCCGAAAGACTCAGACCTCCGACGAGGCCCAATTTCAGATACCCTCTCTGTAACATATTGATTATTTACTGAGATGCCGTGTTCGGAGACCGTTCAGTCGTAACAACATAGGAGGTCTGAACATCGAAATCCTTCCTCGATTATTCCTGTCCATAGAGTTCTACCAACAATTTTTTCAGTTCTTTGTGGATTGGGATTATCCAACCACCGGATTGCCCCTTCAAAACATCATTGTTCAGATGGATTGACTCACCAAGTTCACCTATCGATGAAACCATCATCGATCCTTTCATTCCAGAGATTTCTTTAGACCTCATCCCAAATTTCATAGAAAGAATATCACTCGATTCCGAAGTGGTATTGTGTAGACCCAAGATACAACAACCTGGTTTCGATTTGGTTCTTGGTCAAAATCATCTGATTGTTTCCCTAACCCCATTTTAGTCAACCAATTGACTATAAAAGAATATTCTAACCACTGATTTCTATCTACAAACGAGGACAAAAACTTCGCCATAAACTCAATGACTTACAGTGACGGAGTAGGAACCCTGTGTTTCATCCCCAGTGTGTATAATCGAGATTGGTGAACTTCTGTTTAACTGAATAATGAATAATAAAATTCCTACCAACGGTTCCTTTGTTGACTACTATGAAAATGGGCAGAAGAAGTCAGAACGTAACTACAAGGATGGTGAACTAAGTGGTTCTTGGGTTTCATTTTATGAAAATGGACAAAAGGAGTGGGAAGGAAATATCAAGGATGGGAAAAAAGACGGGCTTTGGATGGGTTGGGATGAAAAAGGACAGAAACAGTTAGAAGGCAACTTCATGGATGGTATGGAAAATGGGCTTAGGACTTCTTGGTATGAGAGTGGAACCAAGAAAGAGCAAATAAACTTCAAATATGATTACCCAAACGGACTTTGGATTAAATGGCATTCGAATGGAAAACGGGGACGAAAAGGAAACTACAAGGACGGGAAGAAAGAAGGACTTCATACCAATTGGTATGTGAATGGGCAAAAGCAAGACAAAGGAAACTACAAGGACGGAAAGAAAGAGGGACTTTGGACTAGATGGTATAGGAACGGACAGATGAAATGGGTAGGAAACCACAAGGACGGGAAGAAAGAGGGACTTTGGACTAGATATCATGAGAATAGGCAGAAGTTGTGGGAAGGAAACTACAAAAATGGAAAGGAAACTGGACTCTGGACATACTGCGACGAAGACGGGAATATCACTAAAATCGAAACTTACAAAAATGGTGTATTAGTCCAATAGAGCAATTCCGTTACCGTAGAATCGTTTTCAACGAAAATAACATTTAATGCTAAAAGAGTAATTAAACCATGTATATAGCGATGAACCGTTTCAAAATTGTTTTAGGCAGAGAAAACGAGTTTGAAATCATTTGGAAAAATAGAGAAACCCATTTGGATGATGTGGTTGGTTTCAAAAAGTTCCATTTAGCAAAGGGGAACACAGAAGAGACACATACACTCTATATATCCCATTCCACTTGGGGTTCAAAAACAGATTTCATCAACTGGACGAAATCACCAGCATTCCGGTTGGCACATAAAGGAGCAGGAGGACATAGTGATGTCTATATAGGACATCCTGTATTTGAGGGTTTTGAAGTCGTTATCTAACCTTCAATTGCAACCCACGAAGAAGTCAAACATCAATCAACTCAGACTCCCCCTATTCAGACCACCACATTGAATCCTGATTACAGTATCCGATATGAGACACGAACCTCCTAGAAACGGTCCCTTTGTTGACTACTATGAGAGTGGACAGAAGAGGTCCGAAGGTAACTTCAAAGATGGCAAGCAAGACGGAAATTGGATGGGTTGGTATGAGGACGGGCAGAAGAGTTTAGAAGGAACCGTCATAGATGGTCAGAAGAACGGACTTCTGACCATGTGGTATCGGAATGGGCAGAAAAGGGTCGAGGGTAAATACACGGGTGGGAAAAAAAACGGGCGTCTAACCCTCTGGTATGAGAGTGGACACAAGCAGGGTGAAGGCAATTACAAGGGTGGTCAGAAAGATGGGCATTGGTCCTACTGGTATGACAATGGTCTAAAGAGACATGAACTGAACTACAAGGATAGCAATCCTGACGGACTTTGGATTTGCTGGGACAAAGAAGGGAGCCTCATCACAACAAAAACCTACAAGAACGGTACATTAGTCAACCAGAAACCTGAGCCCAAGATGAGTCAATGCGACCTCATGCCCTGATCCAGACCACCACTATGGCCAGAACCAGAAGAAAAGTTGGGGGCCGAACCATCTACAATGACAACATCAAGAATGGGATGATCCCTTAACCGAAAGGACCGGTTCCAAGAACCGGTCCTTTTTCAGCGTCTAAATTTAATCAACGAATAACGGGTTTTCCAATGTTCCATACCACTCATCCTGTCAGCATGACCATACCGAGATAGAGTAGAGATTCCATATATCTGTCTCCACTGGTTGTTGACGAACACTGCAAAGGTCAAGACCGACTGATTGATTGTCCTCCCTTACCGATTACCCAGACAAACAGGACCACCGTGAAAAGAACATCCAACACGACTCCTAAAGAAAACAATGACTCCATAAAACCCCACGGGCTTTCAGTCGGCATCAATTAGAAAGGTGTCGCAAGGAATCGTTCCGTCATTGCCGAAATCAGTAGGGGAAGACCCTCCATAAAAAAGAGAACTCCTGCCCAGCCATTCCTCCTTTAGTCCAACAATCTACAAGGTAATTAGATGGGATTTCCTATTTTCCGAATCACCCACACCATAAGGATTATGATTCCAAGATAGAGCAAAATTTCCATATCTATACCTTTTTAGGTTTCGTCCACTGACATAGACATTTCTAACAAATCATAGTTCCATGAATGAATGAAGGTTCCTTCTAAACAAAAAAGGAATCCGAAAGCACCCGTCAAGTGCCGTTAAAAGACAAACTATCACCTTAAAAGTTATACACCTTTCCCCGTAGACGGTTGTTGAGTTCGCCCCTGACAACACAACGATATGTGGGTGGAAACATGTATTCCCGTGCAAGTCGCAAGCAACGGTCCTCAAACCGAATGGTGTGGGGATATTTGGAGTCTCTGCGTTTATTCATCACAGGTGATACGAAATTCGGTCACTAAGAACTCACTCATAATTCCCCTGGAGCTAATCCAGGCACATCTCCCGCATCACACGGGATAGATCACAGAAGTTCATGGAATCATCTACTACACCGGCAGGATGTTTGGGTGTAATGTTGCTTGTAGATCAGAGGACGTGTAGGGAAGGCTTATGATTGAATTTTTGTTCAAGGTGGGTTTTCTTGTTGGACTTTGTTGTCTATTCGGGTGGTTGCTTGGATCTGCAAAGGAGAAATGGGATTGGGATGACACCGATTGGTTTTTCAGGTTTCCTTTCTTTGTCTTAGTGGGGTTGGGAATTTTTCTGTGGATCAGTAAATAGACTTAGATCCGGTCTTACCGGCACAAAAACCCTCACAAAGCATATGCCTCGCAGGGTTCCAATTAATTTTTATCGGTTCTTCTCCATCCACTGCCTTGCTAATCGTTGTGCTTTTGCTATCTGATATGGGGTCAACAGCCGGTGGGCAATCGTGTCTCTAAATTCTTTTGCTTTCCCCTCATAACCATTCCATGCTGCAAGGTTGTAAAACATATGTGCCATTACATAATCTTGGGGAATCCCTTCTCCCTTGTGATACATCCACCCTAGATTGAATTGTGCCCGAGCATCCCCTTTCTCTGCTTTCACCTTGCAATCATTGAAATCCCCATCCCAGCAACTACCCGTATTTGTCCCAGATACCTTTACCCCAGAACAGGACACCAGCAACAAAACCGCGCTGATGATGTAGATGAGTTTTTTCATTTCCTCTGCCCCTTTACACAGATCCGTTTGGAACGAGTATGCCACTACTTCTTTGAGGCAAACAAGGATTGTCCTAGTGGATTGACTTAATAACAGGCACAAAAAAAGGAGTGATTTTCCACTCCGCTCCTTGCTGTTGTTCGGTTAAATTTTATCGGTGCTTCTGCATCCATTCCCTTGCTAAACCTTGTGCTTTCTCTATTTGAGAGGAAGTCATTCCCTTGGCAATAAAATCCCGGCTATCTGCTCCCACATCTCCTCCCACATCACTACGATTTGCTGCCCGAATGGTGAAAAACATATATGCCCTTACATAATCTTTGGGAACTCCTTTTCCTGTAGCATACATCACCCCTAGCATTGTTTGTGCCGAAACATCCCCTTGCTCTGCTTTCACATTGCAGTCATTTAAATCCCTATACTTACAACCACCAGCATTTGCTCCAAAAGAAGACGCCAGTAGCAGAACCGCACTGACGATATAGATGAATTTCTTCATTTCTTGCGCCCCCTTTGCACAAATCCATTTCTTTTGAGTATGCCTCTCTTCGTTGCGGCAAACAAGGGTTCTGCCATGGTACCTCCTATGAGGATGAACTCGTCGACAAAAACCTTTTCCGTCAACCGGGAGAAAGTAAATGGATGAAGCCGATGCAACGGTAGTCATCCCTAACGAACAACGCAGAGGCAGAAAAAAGACCACCATTCCCCACTATTCAACAATAACTGAGTGGTTTTATTATGACCTATCACCTCAACTGGACTCCTTTTTCTTTTTTTTAGTTTCCCTGAATCGACCAACACCCTCTTTGAGAACTTCCCTTTGATTATCTCATAACCCCCTTTGGGTTTACTCTTTGGGTCTTTCCATACAAGTTTGTCACCGACCACTGGAATCTTGAAAGTCAGGTCAAGTTGATGAGTTTGAGAGTCAATCGTTCTGACTCCAATCTTTTCAAGGATTCCGACCAAAAAGTCCTTCTTCTCTTCTGGTGGAAAGGAGTTGAGTTCGTCGAATTTATCTCGATAACTGTGACACCCAATCAACCCACTTCGTATGACTTTCAACACCACGAATCTTGTTATTGAACTCTTCCCGTTTACCTCGAAGACCAAGAAGATGTTCATCAACATTATTGATGATTGGAATAATTTCTTCAGGGTTTCTCTTCTTTAGGAGGCGGTCCGTTTCAAGAGTAATCAGGGTCTTTCTAGTCTCGTGGATTTCATTTTCAATCGACCGTAACTTCGTTTTCAGTTTCCTCATCTGTTCTTTGTCGAACGGGTGGGTCTTCTCTCCATCCTGAAGAACCTCTTTTTTCACTTCCTCCTTGTAAAGGTGAGGCTGTGACAAAACATTAGTCACCGCATCCCACACAAGAGTGTCAGTCTCTTCAATCTTCAAATACCGAGAGTTCTCACACTTTTTATCTTTTTTAGGATCACCCCTGTAGACGAAGTTCCGTTCTTTTCGGGGACAGTAATATACGGACCGGTTCGTTTTCTGATAAATCCGACCTGAAAACCAAGTTCCACAATGGTCACAGAACAACAGTTCTCGCAGCAGATAGAACTTCTTTAGATTTGGTTCTTTAGTCAGTATTTGGGACCGTTTCTTCTGAAGAGTCCTTACTTCATTTACGAGGGTTGGTGATATGACCGTAGGTCAAACGATTCGAATCGTTTGACCCGACAACTTATCGGTCATCTCATAGTAACCCGAGAAGTGAGTGTTATGAAAAAGTTGGGTGATGGACCCAAAACTCCAAGTGGGGTTATTCCTTCTTGTATGAACCCCATTCTCCATTAGAGACATTCGGATTTCTCTGATGGGTTGTCCGTCCCGATACTGTTCGAAGATAAACTCGACCCACTTCGACTCTTCTTCATTGACCACTAACTTCTTGTCAACGACCTTGTAACCGTATGGTGGAGGTCCACCCAACCAAAATCCTTGTTTTATCCTGTTGAGTTTTCCTAACCGGGACCGTTCAGTCCTGACCTTATTATCGTAAGATGAAATCTCACTCAAAATCCCAATCAACAAGTCATCGATAGGATTCTTCAAGTCCATCTTCCCAGACGGAGTGTGGAGAGTTACACCGTGTTCCAAGAGTTTGAAACGAATCATCCCCCAAGTCTTTTGATTCCGAGACAAACGGTCAGTGTTGTAGACAAAGAGGTGTTTGACTGTCCCCGATTCTATTTCTGATATGAGTTCCAACAGAACAGGTCTGTTGTCGAGGTCATCAAATCGGCTGGATTGACCACCCTCGTTCCAGAGTTTGAACCCAAACCCAAGTTCCTCTGATTTTTTCAGTCCGAGTTCTTTTTGAGTCTCAGGAGAAGTCCCCTCGTCTTCTTGAGAAGCGGAACTAACACGGATATAGGAATGAAGAATTTAGTCAGGGTTCATCAGTTGGTACAAAACGTAGTTTTATTGGACTTCCACACCATCCTTGTATATCTCGGTTCTGGTGAAATTTCCATCTTCACTCCACCAAGTCCAAAGTCCTTCTTGTTTACCCTCTTTGAGGTTTCCTTCCCTTTCCTTCTGTCCGTTCTCATACCAGTAAGTCCAAAGTCCTTCTTCCATCCCATCTTTGAGGTTTCCTTCCGACTTCTTCTGTCCGTTGTCGTACCAGTAAGTCCAATGTCCATCTCGTTTCCCATTCTTCCAGTTCCCTTCTTCCCTCCACCATCTTCGGGGGAATAGTAGTCAACGTGATGTTTGTCCCCCAAAGTCTTATCTGACGAATTCATAACAACTCCCTGAACAAAAAAGGGGAACCGACAGGTTCCTCTAAACACTTCTCATCAGTCGGTACACAGAGTAGTTCTATTTGAGTAACACACCGTTCTTGTAGATTTTGGTTTCAGTGATGTTTCCGTTTTTGTTCCAAGAAGTCCAAAGCCCATCGTTCTTCCCATCCTTGTAGTTCCATTCCTTTTTCTTCTGCCCATTCTCATACCAAAAAGTATCGAGTCCATCTTCATTACCATCCTTGTAGTGTTTTTCC
>DBZZ01000003.1:0-1088 GCA_002311315.1 Methylococcaceae bacterium UBA1147
ACCCTCCGGCCCCGGAATGCCGGGTATGCTGATGCGGGTTGTTGCGGAAGGTCTTCGAGGGGTTTTGAAGGCCGTGCCGGTTTCCGGGGAAAAATCCTGTTCAATCATCAGCGGCCCCAGGAAGAAACGAATCTTCTTCAGTGCCGCGATCTGGATCTGGCGTACCCGTTCGCGGGTAATCCCCAGCGATGAACCGAGTTCTTGCAGCGTCTTTTCAGCGTAGACACCAATGCCGAACCGCTGACGAATCACGAACGCTTCGCGCTGATTCAGTGTGCCGATGGCCTTTTCGATGGACTGGTTGAAGTTTTTGTCCACCGTGGCGTCATCGGGCTGGGGGTAAACGTGTTGTTCCGTTATTGTATTCAGTTTCAGGTTGTCGCCGTACTCGAGCGGGGCATCCAGGGACGCCACGGTCTGCGGCAGGGCGTCGAGCTTTCGCAGCCTGGGTTCGCTGATCCCTGACTCCCTGGCCAGTTCCATCGTGGTAGGTAGGCGCCCGTGCACTTGCTGGAACTGTTCGCGTTTCTTCCTGACTGTTCCAAGGTGTTGGCTTTGTCGGTAGGGTAAGCGAATGACACGGTTGTTACGGGCGAGGTATCTTAAGATCTCCTGCTTGATCCAGCAGGTAGCATAGGTGGAAAATCTGAAACCGAGCCGGTAGTTGAATCGTTCAACCGCCTTGATGAGTCCAATGTTTCCTTCCTGGATGAGGTCATTGAGTTCATTCGGATTGGACGAGTACCTCCGTGCCAAGTAAACGACCAGGCGCAAATGGGTGTTTGCGATCCGGTTCCTTTCCTTTTGCCAGTCGAGGTAGTGCCTGGAAACACGGCCAACGATTTGGCGGAAGTCTTTGTATTCCAGACCATAGGCCAGAACGAATCTGTGGTTCATGCTGGCGATCAGTGCTTTGCTGCGTCTGCGCTTATCGAAATCCGCTACCTTTAAACTCTGGTAACGGTGGCGTTGCAGATGTTGATGTTTGGCAAGGGATTCCAGTTGTTCAATCAAACTGGAAATGACCTGAGGCGGCATTGGAACTTGGCAGAACTCACGTGACAGGCTGTCCCGGTACCGACGTGAGG
>DBZZ01000003.1:1188-8392 GCA_002311315.1 Methylococcaceae bacterium UBA1147
CTGCTGATTTCAGTGACAGCAGACAGACTGTTGTGGTCTTTTTCGCTGGAAGCTGACTCGGCTTTGGTTCCTGCTTGTTCTGTCTCGTCATCGCGTGCAGCAGCAGAATCAGCCGCGGCAGCAGAAGCCGAATGCGAATCCATTTGCGATGCGCTGGGATGGTATTTGTTGAGGAAGAAGCGTGCAGTCCCTGGAAACAGTGACAACTGTTCGATCACCGCCTGGTAAAGGTTGGACATGCGAGCCAGGTTCCGTTGGTTTTCTTCCAGAGTTGACAATTTAGTGCGCCGAACCTCAGCCCAAAAGGTATTCAAAGGGGTTTTCAACACGGCCGGGCTGGAATCTTGAGAGCCCTCGGCGGGTCCTGAAGAATAGGCGTTAGTGCGTTTGTCGGATTTGGTTTGGGCACGGAGCCCGGGTTTCTTATCCTTGGCTTCTGTACAGGCAATCGTTAGCTGAGGACTGTTTGCGAGTGTTGCAGTGACACTTCGGATGGACGGCAGATTTTGAACCGCAGATTGGAAATTCTCGGTCCCATCATTGAAGACCGGCGAGCAAGTGCCGGAGCCTGAACGATCGTCATAATTTACGTCGATATTATCCATCTTGACCGTCGATCCTCCAATTTGAATGAATTGGACTACAACGCGCTGCGATTGGGTTCCTGACTGCTATTGACCGGGGATCAGTCCGGAATGGGCGTTTCTCCTTATTTTCAAGGCATCCTGGCTTCTGATCCAACGTCCTTATCGCCAGCGTTGCTTTTCACATTAGATTTTTGTTCAAGTGCTGTCAATTGAAAGACTTGACTTTTGCGGGATTTTGCATGTGGCATATTGTCTCACTTGGGTGTAATTGATCGTCTCATCCAGTTTGGGAGAAGTGTTTCCATGTTTTCGATGAAAGCGCTCGTTAAACTGACGGGGTTAAGCCTGACTTCCAGACGCAGTTGGACGCCTCGGACGACGGGTTATCTGGCCGAGCGTCCAGTTGACTGTTTTTCCTTGAAACACTGGAACAGATCCCATAATACTGGGACCATGAAAACGGTCAGGGCGGTTGCGGTTGCGAGTCCCGAGACGAAGGTGGATGCCATGCTGCCCCAGACCTGCGAATAGGACGGGAACCCAACGGCCATCGGCAACAGTCCGAGGGTTGTCGTGAGGGTGGTCAGCAAAATCGGTCTCAGACGTTGGTGAACCCCGGCAAAAAGAGCTTCTCTACGGTTCATTCCGGCGCGGTAATTTTTGTTGATCAAATCGATCAGCACCAGCGCGTCGTTGACAACCACCCCGGCCACGCCGACTGCCGCGATAAAACTATTCAATGTGAATAGGGTCTGGCTGACCAGTTTCCCAAAGACCACGCCGATCAGTGCGAAGCTGATTGTTGAGAGGATGATTGCCGGCTGAATATAGGACTGGAACTGGCTCGAAAGGATCAGGTAGATCAGCAGAAAGGCCAGGATAAATGCGTAGGACAGGGAGGTGTACGATCGACGCGTCGCTTCGTGTTCACCGCCGAAACTGACTGTCGCGCCTGGGTAATCCTGGCGGATAGAATCATGATGCTGCTGGATTTCCTCGACGATGACCGGGATCGATGTCGGTGCGGATGGGTCGAGGTTTGCCTGGATGCTGATTGAACGCTGGTAGTCGTATCGGTTCAGTTCACCGGGTTCCATGTAGGTTTCGATAGTCGCCAGGTCGGCCAGCCGGACCGGCCCGCTGGAATCTTCCATTACCGGGATGTAGAGAGCGTCCTCGGGACGCCTGTAGAACGCGGGATCGATCGCTATCTTGAGATCGATATCGTCATCGGCAAGACGAAATTTCCCCACTATCCTCCCGTCGAGAACGCTTGCGGCTAGCCTGGCGACACGGGCCGGAGTTAGCCCGTATTCCGCTGCCCGCTCGTGCCGGACCCGGAAGCGGATGATTCTTCTGGTCTGACCTCGGTCGTCCTTGAGTCCTTGCAGTCGGGGGCCGATTCCGGGACTTGTTTTGATAAACCGCATCAATTCGTCTGCCAACCGGGTGATTGACTCCATGTTTGAACCAAGAACCCGTACGTTCAGATCCTTGCCCTGTGGCGGGCCGTCTTTTTGCGGGTGGAGGCTCAGTCTGAATACTTCGTTCTGGAATTCTTTGGTGAGGCGCCGATTCATTTCCAACAGGTGTTTAGCCGGCGATTCGAAGCCCTGGTTTGGTCTGGACGGGAGCGTCACCATGACCGTCCCGTAATGATGACCAAAGATCTGTTCGTAATCTTCGCTGAAATAGAAACCCGCAGCCCCGGCTGCCGCGGTCGCCATGTTTGATCCATCGTTCATGACGTAGCGGGCGATTTTTCGTAAATGGCTGTCGACTTCCTCGATTGGGGTATTGCTTCTTCCTTCGACGTCGATGTAGTAGAGAGTGTAGTCATCGGGGAAAAACTTGATTCGAATCAGCGACGAGCGGCCGCTGATCGACAGCCCTAGAATAGTGATGGCAACCAAGAACAGTGCGATGACCAGGGAAAAGACCGCTGTCCTGTGTTCCAGGGTCAGATGCAGGCCCTGTTCTACCTTCTGTTGCAGGAACGCCAGCACCCTGCCGGTCGACGCGGTTGTCCGCATTTCGTCCGTGTGCCCGGGGCGCGGCCCGAATTGGAGGTAATGCACCGGCAGGATCAGCAGGCATTCGATCAGGGAGGCGAAGATAGCGAACGACACGGTCTTTGGAATGACCTCGAAAAATTCGCCGGTGACTCCAGTCATGATGAGCATGGGCATGAATGCCGCGATGGTGGTCATGGTTGCAGAGATCACCGGCAGCGCGACTTCGGTCACGCCATTGATGATTGCCTCCTGCAGTGCTTCACCCTTTTCGATGTGGCGGTAGATGTTTTCCGTCACCACAATTGCATCGTCGACGATGATGCCGGTGACCAGGATAAAGGAGAACAGCGAGATTTCGTTGATTCCCATGCCGGTGAGGTGCATCAGCGTAGTGCTGAGCATGAACGAAAAGGGGATGCCGACCGCGATCAGCCCGGCATTGCGTACCCCCATGAAATACCAGATGATCAAGGTGACCAGTGTGACTCCCGCGATCATGTTCATGCCCAGGGTGGTGAGCCGGTCGTTGATGTACACCGTCGAATCCTGGGTCAGGACGATCTCCACGTTCTGGGCCTTTGCAACAGGGCCAAAGTGGGCCACGGCCAGTTGGATCCGGTCCCTGATGTCCAGTGCGTTGCTCGTGGGTGACTTAATGACCTGAATGGACAGCGATCCTCTGCCGTTGACCGAGGTGATGGCTGCAGGATCCTTGTAGCCCAGCCTTGCCTGGCTGCTTACATCCGAAACCCGGACGAAACTGCCGTCGGAATCGGTCCGGATGATGGTTGACAATGCCTGGTCAGGATTGCGGAATTTCTCGTCAACTCGGACTGTGAACTGGCCGGATTGATCCTTGTAGTATCCCGCTGGTATCGAAACACCGGTCAGTTCCAGTGCTCGAGCCACATCGTCGAAGGTGACCCCCAGGGCATTCAGTTTTGCCGGATCCAGAAGAATCTGGAATTCCCTTTCGTACTCGCCGATGATGTTGATTTTGGCAACGCCTGGAATCTGGCGCAGGTCGGGTTTTAGTTCCTCTGCCATTAGAGTCAGGGCGCGGTTGCCGATGTCCCCGACCAGATTGACCACCACCACCGGCAGGAAGTCCTCGGTTTCCAGATTGATCAATTCCGGCGGGTCGGCTTCGGTCGGTAGCTTGTCGAGCCGGTTCAGGACATTGAAGCGGATTTCGTCGTAGCCGCTTTTGTAATCGGTGTCATCAATGAATTTCAGATGGATCCTGGATCGTTCCCGGAACGAGGTTGCCTTGATCCAAGCGATGTTCCGTACTGGTTCCAATGCATCCTCGATTTCACGCGTAACCAGAGTCTCGACCTCCGATGGAGATGCTCCGGGAAAGTGCGTATTGATGATGACCTCGCCGAAATTGACGTTCGGGTAGCGGTCCACCGGCATCTGAAATATGGAATAGCTGCCGGCCAGGATCAGTACCACGAAAACGAGGTTGAAGAAGACCCGCTGTTGCAGGGAGAATTCGATGATAGATTTCATCGAGGGTTATTGGTTGTGAACGACGAACTTTTGTCCGCTGCTGATCGACGAATGGGAAACACGCACCTTCGGCTGACCCGGTTCGATGCTCGAAGCCGGGCCCAGGTAGACAACGGGGATGCGTTCCCCGTCCGGGCGTTCGAGCCAGTATTGTTCGTATCGCTGTTCGACTGCTGTTTCTGGAACAATCACTGTTCCGCTGGCGACCGGAAGGTCAAGCACAAGGTCGGCTCGAATTCCTCCCCTGGCCAGAATCTGGCTGCCCTCGATTTGTAGGTCGACCAGGATTTTTCGTGATTTCTCGTCGAAGCCAGGCGATACGCGTTCCAGACGGGCCGCTGTACGAGTATTCAGATCGGGTAATTCCAGTGCAAGGTTTTCTCCCGCTGCTTGCAGCGCCTTGTACTCAGTCATCGACAGGGCAAAGGGAACCAGAAGCTGCATGAAGTTCCCAACCCGGGCGACAGAATCGCCGATTCTGACCCATTCACCCGGCTCGATATAACGTTCCATCACGATCCATCCCGCTGGTGCATAAATGCAGAAACGCTCCCGGCGCTCGTTCAGGGTCCGGTCACGCAGTTGCAGGATCCTGAGTTGCTGTTGCCTTGTGCCTAGGTCGCGCTGGTATTCATCCAGTTTTTGCTCAGAAGAACTAGCCTGGCGAACGAGTTCGCGATGGCGTTCGACTTGTTTTGAATAGTATTCGATTTCGGTGTGGGATCTGGCGATCTCGGCCCGGTTGCTTTCAATGTCCAGATCGATGAAGGTCCGGTCGAGGCAGGCGAAGCGATTATTGTTGCCGATCGGCTGGCCGATCTCCGCGTCAACCGTTTCCACCTTCCCGGAATTTTCAGTGGCGATGTCGAGTACCGACCGTGCTCGAGTGTAGCCGGTGAGCCGCGCCCTTTGCCTCGCGGGTTCGGCGGTCACCAGTTCGGGACCGGCTTGAAGGTCGGCGATTGGAACCAGGAAAAGGAAAACGGCAAGCGCCAGTTTCAACCCGGGTAATGACCGCCAGTGAACAGCCATGACGACCAAGTCGAAGAACCTGCAGCTAGCAGCATGCTCGGACCGGGGTGTTTCATGAACCAGGCTTGGATGGACAATGCGTGAGTGCCGGATGTCCGAATTCCTAGGAGAGGATGCCAAGTGAATCCCATATCCTGTCGACCGATGCCTTGACTTTGCCAGTCATCGAGATCGGCAACCCCCATTCCCGATTGGTTTCCCCGGGCCACTTGTTGGTGGCATCGAAACCGATCTTCGAGCCAAGGCCGGAAACCGGCGAGGCGAAATCGAGATAATCGATGGGCGTGTTTTCGAGGATCGTGGTATCCCGGGCCGGATCCATCCGGGTGGTCATCGCCCAGATCACGTCCTTCCAGTTTCGTACGTCGATATCGTCGTCGGTCACGATCACGAACTTGGTGTACATAAATTGGCGCAGAAAGGACCAGGTGCCGAACATGACCCGTTTCGCATGCCCTGGGTACTGTTTCTTCATGCTAATGACAGCGAGCCGGTAGGAACAGCCTTCCGGAGGTAGGTAAAAGTCGACGATCTCCGGAAATTGCTTCTGGAGAATCGGGATAAAGACTTCGTTGAGCGCGACTCCGAGTACCGCCGGTTCATCCGGTGGTCGGCCGGTATAGGTGCTGTGATAGATCGGTTTTTCCCGCTGGGTGATGCATTCGATGGTGAAAACGGGAAATGACTCGATTTCGTTGTAGTAGCCGGTATGGTCTCCGAAGGGGCCTTCAGGTGCGGAATCGTCGGGGTATAGGTAGCCTTCCAGGACGATTTCGGCGTTTGCAGGTGCCTGTAGGTCGACCGTTTTACAATCGACCAGTTCGGTTCGGCTTCCGCGGAGCAGGCCGGCGAAGGCATATTCGGAAAGTGAGTCTGGGATCGGAGTTACCGCGCTGAGGATGGTCGCCGGATCCGCCCCCAGTGCGACCGCAACCGGAAAGGGCTTTCCCGGATGTTCGATCTGCCAGTCACGGAAATCCAGTGCTCCGCCCCGGTGCGCCAGCCAGCGCATGATGACCCGGTTCCTGTCGATGACCTGCTGGCGGTAGATGCCCATGTTCTGCCGCTCCTTGTGGGGTCCCCTGGTGATGACCAGCGCCCAGGTGATCAGCGGTCCGGCGTCACCGGGCCAGCAGGTCTGGATCGGGTAGCGGTCGAGGTCGATGTCGTTTTCCCTGAGGACGACTTCTTGGCACGGTGCGCGTCTCACCGTTCTCGGGGCCATGTTCATTACCTGCTTGAACATTGGCAGTTTGGTCCAGGCATCCTTCATTCCCCGCGGGGGATCCGGTTCCTTGAGGAACGCCAGCAGTTTGCCAATTTCGCGTAGCGCGTCGACCGAATCTTCGCCCATGCCCATCGCGACCCGTTCCGGCGTCCCGAAAAGGTTACCGAGCAAGGGTATAGCGGAACCCTTGGGGTTTTCGAACAGGATCGCCGGGCCGCCGCTGCGCAGGGTGCGGTCACAGATTTCCGTGACTTCAAGGCAGGGATCAACCTCGATCGAAGTACGCTTAAGTTCGCCCTTTGTTTCCAGTTGGCCGATGAAATCCCTGAGATCGCGGTATTTCATGCTGCGATGCCGTTGTGGCGCAGCAACGCATCAATCCGGGGTTCCCGCCCGCGGAATGCGACGAAAAGGTCCATGGCGTTTTCGCTGCCGCCTTTTTCTAGAATGTTGGTGAGGAAGGATTCCCCGGTTTGCTGATCGAAAATGCCGTTGGATTCAAACAGAGAAAAGGCGTCGGCTGACAGGACTTCAGCCCACTTGTAGCTGTAGTAGCCAGCCGCGTAACCGCCCGCGAAGATATGCGAGAAGCTGTTCGGGAAGCGACTGAACGCAGGAGGGATCACGACCGATACCTGTTTTCTGACCTGTTCAAGCGTTTCCGCGATGCGGCCTTCTGTTTCCGGGGAATAGCGATAATGGATAAGGAAATCGAACAGTGAGAACTCAAGTTGCCTGACCATCACCATGCCGGATTGGAAATTCCGCGCCGTGAGCATTTTTTCGAACAGTTCGTCAGGCAGTTGCTCATTGCTCTGGTAGTGACC
>DBZZ01000003.1:8520-27031 GCA_002311315.1 Methylococcaceae bacterium UBA1147
AGTTCTACGGCGTCCCATTCGACGCCTCTGATCCCGGAGACCCCGAGTTCCCTGACCCGGGTTAGCATGTGATGCAGTCCGTGCCCGAACTCGTGGAACAGGGTGATGACTTCATCGTGGGTTAGTAGCGCGGGATCGTCTCCGACTGGCGGTGTGAAGTTGCAGGTCAGATAGGCGACCGGGTCCTGAGTAACATCATGACGTTGCTTGCGGGTTACGCATTCGTCCATCCAAGCGCCCCCCTGCTTGTTTGGCCGGGCGTAAAGGTCCAGGTAAAAACTACCCCTTAGACTCTGGTCGCGGTCTCGAATTTCGAAGAAGCGTACATCGGGGTGCCAGATGTCGATGCCTTCGACTTCGGTGATCTGCAGTCCATACAGGCGTTCAACCACGGCAAACAGGCCGGGAACGACCCGCGTTGCCGGAAAGTAAGACCGCACCTCTTCCTGCGAGAGAGAAAAATGGTGCTGGCGCATCTTCTCGGAGTAGTACGGGATGTCCCACACTTCGAGCGTGTCGATTTGGTATTCCTGCTGCGCGAATTCGGTTAGTTGCTCGAGATCTTTTCGGGCTACGGGCAAGGACCGTTGCGCAAGGTCCTCGAGGAATTCGATAACCTGTTCCGGCGTCTGAGCCATCTTGGTGGCCAGTGACAATTCGGCATAGTTGGCAAAACCGAGCAAAAGTGCCTTTTCGTGACGAAGGCGCAGTATGTCCTCCATGATCGAGGTATTGTCCCACTTTGTTTCGCCAGTTCCCTGGTTGGAGGCTCGGGTGGAGAAGGCTTGGTACACTTCACGGCGCAGTTCGCGGTCTTCCGCGAAGGTCATTACGGCCATGTACGAAGGGATTTCCAGCGTAACCAGCCAGCCAACCATTTCACGGGACTGGGCGGTCTGTCGAGCAAGATTCAGGGCAAAGTCTGGGAGCCCCGCGAGGCCGGATTCATTTTCGATCAGCTTGGTCCAACCCTGCGTTGCATCGAGCACGTTTTCTCCGAACTTGCTGGAAAGACGGGACAGTTGCTCGGCGATTTCCCTGAAGCGCGATTTCTGATCCGCTTCCAGTGTTACGCCGGAAAGTTTAAAGTCCCTCAGAGAGTTGCCTACGATCTTTTTCTGGCCGCGGTTCAAGGATGCGTATTCGTCGCTGTCGGCGATTTGCTGGTAGGCCCTGTAAAGGGCATGGTTTTGGCCGAGTTCGGTCGAATATTGGCTTAGTTTCGGCAGGCATGCATTGTAAGCTTCCCGTAATGCCTCGCCGTTGACCACCGAATTCATGTGGCTAACGGGTGACCAGGTCTTGTTGAGCCGGTCGTCGAGGTCTTCCATCGGGTCGATCAGGTTGTTCCAGGTATACGCATGGTTCTCGTCGAGCATGCGCCTGATCGATTGGAGATTAGATTCGATCAGTTGGACTATGGCTGGTTCGACATGTTCTGGCTGAATGGACGAAAAAGGTGGCAGTGGGTGTTCTTGGAGCAGGGGATTGGTCATTTCCATGGTCTCGGAATGTAGCGTTAAAATGGTTTCGGAGAGCCCCTCGCAGGCAGACCGGTGGTTGTTGCCGCAGGATGACCTGGTTTGCCCCATGCGCAGCCCGGGTTGCGGCAAATCATGATATTCAACTTCTGCGGTGCCGGCAAATGGCTTAACGCGGAAGGTGGGTTGGCTAACGGATAAACACCCCCATCCGGCATGATCGTTCTGTGGCAACTGGGGGACGGGAAGCCGGCTTATACAGCCTGCCGGTCGGCTCCTGTTGTGTGGCCGCAAGGAAGACGAATCCGCGGTTTTGCTCTGGGACCACCGGATCGGGTGTTTTTGATAGAAAAATGTGCAGTGACTTCAGGTAAGCCAGAAATCAAGTTCAATACCTGACTGCAGTATTTCCGTTTCCCGAGCATCACCGAAACGACACAGGAACCCCGTACAGTCCGATGCGAGAATCTCCGCGAATTATCCGGCTCGAAGCCGTTCCGCTGAACGTTCCCTTGTTGGCAGATTTTACTATTTCTTCGTCGAAACTGAAGACCGTTGGAAACGTGGCCGTAAGAATGGAACTGGACGGGGGGGTGGAAGGTTGGGGCGAAGTTTCGATCCTGTCGCCGCTGACACATGAAACACAGGATCAGGCGCTGGCGGCCATCGCTGAGGCACGAGAACGGCTGGTTGGTCGGTTAGCGGCAGCCTGGAGGCCCCTGTCAGATCTGCTGTTCGATCTGTTTCCTGTTTTTCCATCGGTGCGTGCCGGAATTGAGATGGCGCTGTTCGACTCGCTGGCTCGTTACTGGAAAATGCCGCTGTTCCAGTTTTTCGGGGGTGCGGTGTCGAGCCTGGTAACCGATATCACGATTCCAATCTGTTCTCCCGCTAAGGCCCATGACCTTGCACGACAGTATAGGAACTGTGGATTCGAAATCATCAAGGTCAAGATCGGACAAGATACGGTAACCGATTTTGAGCATCTCAAGGCCATCCGCAAGGGATTTCCAGAATGCCAACTGTTGTTGGACGCGAACGGCGGTTTCAGTGCCGACGAAATGATTTCCTTGGTTCGCCAGCTAGAAAAAGCGGGAATGAAACCGGTCTTGATTGAACAACCGGTGCCCAGGATCGATCTTGAGGGTCTGCGAAGGGTCGGCGAAGCCACCGGAATACCGGTTGCAGCCGATGAATCATGCTGTTCTCCGGCGGAAGCAATGCGGATTGCGGCAATGGGGGCGGCGGGCGTGATCAACATCAAACTGGTCAAATGTGGCGTGGTTCAGGCCCTGGACATTGTTTCCGTGGCACGGTCTGCCGGTCTCGACCTGATGATCGGGGGCATGGTGGAAACGCGCATCGGGATGGGTTTTGCGGCCCATTTTGCCGCCGGTACCGGGGCATTCAGATGGGTGGATCTTGATACGCCACTGTTGCTCGCGGAAGACCCGGTGAATGGAGGGTACCGGGTCGATGGAGCCCGTTACATGCTGGACATTCAGCAGCACGGACACGGAGGGGTTCTCAACCATTTCTGCTCAACGCCGTAGGGCTTCGAAACAGGCCGTCTGACTCGCCACAGACCCGGGCGCGGGGGGCGATATTTTTTGTAAATCGTCTGCTTTTTTGTTCATACAATCGCTCATGACGAGTTCTGTGGGCGGTCTTTGCTTGCCCGGCACGCGATCTAGCTGGCGTATCGTGGGGTGATCAAATGCCTGCCAATCCACCGGAGCCGCTCGATGCCGTGAATATCCTCGGCCTGCAAGGGGAGGTAAAAGCGCCGAATTGACTTGAAGTCCTGCTCGATCTGGTCGATGTATTTCAGTTGCTGTTTGCGTCGGCTTTCCATGAATTCACTGCCGAGGTCGGCGGGAAGTAATTGGTTGATGACCAGTGCACCGATTCGCATCTTGTGTTCGCTCAGGCTTTTTAGCGTCTTCCTACTTTCGAGAACGGCCAGTCGTTCTGGGATCGTGACCAGGACGAAAGCACAACGTTCCTCATCCCGTAGAATTTTTCCGGCAGTGTCGAGTTTCATGCGTCGGCCTTCCAGGATCTTGCGGAGCTTGTTGCCGCGGGTCCTCGCCGGGGAAGTTGAGTCAGACAGATAAGACAGATCGTTGCCGGAGGGGTTTCCGTGCCCGAGGAGCTCGGCAACTCTTGTGAAACGGTCCGATCGTTCCTGGTGAGCCAGTAGTCCGTCGGTCCATGAGGACATGATGCCGGGTAGGCCGAGCAGTCTCAGGGTGTGTCCCGTGGGGGCGGTGTCAAAGATCACCAGATCATACGGATTTGACGCATCCGTCATCAGCTCCGTCATCCGGTCCAGCATGGCTGATTCGGCGGTACCCGGGGCATGCCTGGAAATCTCCATTTGCTGGTCGATGCCCGAGTACAGAGCCGGCCTAACCAGCTCGCGCATCGTTGATTTTACCGATTCGATGTAGCGTTCGGCGGTCAGATCGGGATCGATCTCGACCGCATGCAGCCCCGGTAGGAGGGAGATCTCGCGATCGCCGATTTCTCGACCGAAAAGATCACCGAGCGAATGGGCCGGGTCGGTCGATACCAGCAGGCATTGCTGTTGGTGCTCGATCGCCATCAAAGCCAGCGCTGCGGCCGTAGTTGTTTTTCCAACCCCGCCCTTGCCGCCAACGAACAGAAACTGCCGGTTCAGCAGCTCAAGCATGCGGGGTCAACAGCAGCGGATGTGATCGAGTGGCGAATGCGACATTCCCATACGCCGGTGCCAGCTATGAAACCGCTCAAGCAACAGGGGTTGCAGTTCCAGTGTTTGATAGGCAACCGGGTTCGGTATACCCATCAGTTCCGCGAATACGAACAGCATTAAAATATCGTCCTCGTCCTGTCCGGCTTTTGCCATCGTTCCCCGGTACGGGGCGGTGTAGAATTCGGATGCGAGTTCCTGAGCCTGGGAAAGGAATCTTCTGATGAATTGTTTTTTCGTCACGATTTTGCCTCGCTTTCCGAACCGGCCTTACGATATTTTCGGAGAAAGGCACCGATGGCTTCCAGAGCGATCATGATCGCGGCGCCAAGTATCAGGGTATCCATCACGACCAGGACCCACTTCGCTTCGTTGATAAGCGATCCAAGTTGCTGAAAAAGCGCCAGGATGGTCGTCATCAGTAAGAAGGTCATCGGCAGCAGCGTAAACCAGAACGGCCGACCGAGTTTGAGTAGGTAAAGGCTGATCACCAGGAGGCAGAGTCCGGCCAGTAACTGGTTGGTGGTTCCGAACAATGGCCAGATCGTCATTCCGCCTGTTCCGCTGGATCCCCCAGCACCGAATGCGAGGATCATGCAGGTACCAACGGCGATGAAGGTTGCAACAACATGGTTGGTCAGAACCGGAATGCCGTAATCCTGCCCCCATTCCTGGACGATATAGCGTTGCAGACGAACCCCGGTGTCCATGGTCGTTCCGGCAAACAGAATGGCCATGACTGCGAGCAGGGTGGCAGAGAATTCCCGCGACAGTCCTATGCCGCTGGAAACGATCGCCGCTCCGCCATTGACGAAAGCGGTAATCCCGCCATCACCGAATCGGGTATACACGGTTTTCCATTCGTCCAGGCTAGTATAACCTGAGGTGACGACCACGATGGTGGCTAGTGCCAGCAGCCCTTCCCCAACTGAACCGCCGTAGCCCACCAGTCTGGCATCGGTTTCGCAATTGATTTGTTTCGACGTCGTTCCCGATCCGACCAGGGAATGGAATCCGGAGATGGCGCCGCAAGCGATGGTCACGAACAGTAGAGGGAAGATTGGCGGTGTCCCTTCGGGAGGGTCCTGGTTGAAGGCCGGTACCACGATCTCCGGGTTGGAGATGAACACAGACAGGTAAAGGATTCCGAGGCCGATGAAAAGCTGCAGTCCGTTGATGTAGTCGCGGGGCTGGAGCAACATCCAAACTGGCAGCATCGAGGCGATGGCGGCGTAGGCGAACATGATGATGATCCACTGGGCGTTGGGCACTAGCCCCAACACGTGATCCGGTAGTGATACCGGGAAGGCGGGGCCAAGGTAGAGGAAAAAATACAGGGCAGCGAGTCCGCCCAGCGACGGCCAGAGCAGGCCCGCCCGATATCGGTAGATCAGTTGCCCGAGGATCAGTGCCACAACGATGGCGCTCCACGCTGGCAGGACGCTGCTGGGCGTGTTGATGAAACTCTTGGCGATGGCTACAGCGAAGACCGCGTTGACCATCAGCAAGAGAAGAAAGATGACGATCATGAGCAGGTTCTGTGCCCGTTTCCCGACGAGGTCTCCGGTAAACGAGCCAATGGAGCGTGCGTCGTGTCGGACGCTGGTCCATATCGCGCCTAAGTCGTGAACTCCGGCAAAGAATATGGTGCCGACGATGACCCAGGCGAAGGCCGGACCCCATCCCCAGATGATGGCAACGGCGGGTCCGATGATCGGTGCCGCTCCAGCGACCGAGGTAAAATGGTGCCCCCAGAGAACGAAACGGTTGGTCGGGACATAATCGATCCCGTCCTGCAGCCGATGGGCCGGTGTCCTGTATCCGGGGTCCAGTCGAAAGACTCGGCGGGCGATGAATTCGGAGTACAGAAGATAGCCTGCGATAAACGCAATCAGTCCGCCGGCGGCAAGGTAGGTTGCGCTCATCGATCGGTTTCCTTCGCTGTTGATCTGGAATCAGATCCGGGCGGTGGTTGAAACGGTTTGTCCCAGCGGGGTGGGTTAATCATGGTGCCGCGATTGGAACCTACGGGAAAAAGCTTGTCAAGCGACTGGTTCCGATTCGGCCGTGTGGGGTTTTTGGCGGTGGATGCAGCTGCGAGCAACCCTGCCGGTGATGCCAGCCGTCCTGAACCTCAGTTCCCGGACATGAAATCCCGGATGATTGGTGCAAAACGGTCCTGGTCAATCAGGAATGAGTCGTGCCCCTGGATCGATTCCAGGACTTGGAATCGGACGCTTTTGCCGTGTTGCCGCAGTGCGTCGGCAATTTCCTGTTGCTGCGAGATCGGGAACAGGAAATCTGTTCTAACCCCGATCACCAGGTTGTCTACGGTTTTAATTCGGCCCAACGCGTCTTCGTAGCTGCCGCCGTGTGCCGAGAGGTCAAACCAGTCGATTGCCCGCGAAAGGTACAGGTAGCAGTTTGTATCAAAATGACCGAGGACCTTTTCCGCGTTGTGTTCAAGGTAATGTTCAATCTCGAACTCGGGGCCGAAAGGAGCCCGATCAGCGTGGCCACCGAACTTTCTTTTTCTTCCGAACCGCTGGGCATACTCTGCCGCTGACCGGTAGGTAATCAATCCCAGTTTGCGACCCATGCGGATTCCATCCGTCGGGGGGTCGTCGAACCGGTAGTCGCCGTTGTTCCATTTGGGATCATTGCGGATGATTTCCCTTTGTAGCGAACGGATGGCAATTCCGAATGGCGATGACTGGGCCGCCGCCGATATGGACACCAGCCGGGTGACTTCCTCAGGAAACATGACCGCGAGCACGAGTGCGCTCATGCCGCCCATGGATGGTCCCAGAACAGTGTGCAGCCGTGAGATCCCAAGTGACCGGTAAACCTGTCGTCCTGCGGATGCAATGTCTTCAACGGTCAGATCAGGGAAAGCCAGGCGGTACGGCTGCCCCGTTGCCGGGTTGACCGATGCCGGTCCGGTCGAACCGAAACAGCTTCCAAGCGAGTTTACGCAGATTACGAAAAACTTGCCGGTGTCCAGCGCTTTTCCCGGGCCGACCATGTACTCCCACCAGCCGGGAGTCGCGTCTTCGAGTGACGAGGCGGCATGTGCGCTGGGCGAAAGTCCAGTGAAAATGAGAACTGCATTGTCACGCCGGGGGGACAGTTGCCCCCAGCATTCGTAAGCGATATCAATCTCTGGTAGAACCCCGCCCCGAAAAAGCTGGAAATCCTTCCTGATCCGAACGAAACGGGTGGCGTTCGATACCGCCTTCGAAAACTGGATGTTAGCGGCCATTCAATAACTGTCCTGAAATCAGGCCCGAAAAAAGCGCCAAGTGTTCTAGCATGAAAATCACCTTGCGGTTAAGCACAGTATCTGATGGACGCCCCATTTTCATGATTGTCGAACCAGTCATATTGGCATAGATCGCCGATGAACGGAAATCACTTTCGATTGTGCCGAAACCACTGGCTGAGTCGTGTTTGTTGTCTTTCCGCCCGAATTCAAAAGTCAAGATCCGGCGTTTCGGTTGTGTGGGTGATGGCAGTCCCTGTGGACCGTTTTGCAGTCGGGATGTCTTGTTTTCGGTAGTAACGGAGAGCAATGACTGCCCTCGGTCCGCACTAGCCCGGAAGACAGTTTTGGCAACATCTCGATCGGACAACCCTTGATCGCGATTTTTTGCTTGCCTGATGCAGGTTTACTACTGTTGTGGGGCAGGTTGTCGGTCGTAGAATCCGGCAACCTGATTAGTCGTCACCGTATCGCTTCTAGCCTAAAAATATGTTGTGAAGCGGGCGAGCTGTGGATTTGGGTTTCCCCGTCGGGAAGTGCTTTTGGCTCCAGTGCTTAGGAGCACACAATAACTACCCCGCCCGATTGGGCGGGGAGCCAATGATCCAGTTACAGTCGTTTAGATTGGAACGACGTTTGTAGCGGCCAGGCCTTTTGGGCCGGACTGCGTTTCGTAGCTTACCTGCTGTCCTTCTGCCAGTGTCTTGTAGCCATCCCCCTGAATGGCGGTGTGATGAACGAATACGTCTTCCGCCCCATCCTGTGGCTCTATGAAACCGAAACCTTTCTTATTATCAAACCACTTTACAGTACCAGTAGCCATTAACCAATTCCTCTAAAAATTTCAACAACACGCGAAAAAATGCAAGGGTGATACTGATGCAGTCTACTGACAACCGGGTATCGTCAATATCCCAAGATCCGCGCGATTCTCGAGTATAACTCGAACGTTGACAACCCGCTATAAATCATTTGACCGAAATTTTATGATCATTTATTGGTTTGTTATGGGCTTGCTCATCCCTCGCGGATTCAGCGCACCAGGCGACCCGGGTCCATTGAAACTGCGATGCAGTTTCGCTTATTCCCACTTGGTTGATAGCCGGTATTTGGGGATGGCTGATGGGCCGTTTCCTGGAACAGGGCGCCGGCCCGATGCTTACCGTTGATATTGGACTAATGCGGGACGGAAACGTGAATAGGGAAATAATCTCAACTGGCAAGGATCAATGTTTTGACATTTTAAAGAGGCTGGGGCCATCGTCCGAATTCACCTCTGGCAAGCAGCCAGTCTTAACGAGCCATCAGTCGGAACAGCCCATCCAGAACCAGTGCATTCGGGCTCACCGTACCGATCACCTCGCCGCTTTCGATCACCGGGGCTCTTACCAGGTCATAACGGGCAAAAAGCTTGGAACAATAACGGATGTCCATGTCCGGAGACACTGATATGACGGGCTTGGCCATAACTTCATAAACGTTGACGCGGTCAGGGGCCCGATTTCTGGCCAGCACATGCCTGGCGATATCCCCAGCTGTAATCATGCCATATTCGTCGTTTTGGTGACGCTTGTTGACCACCAGGACCGATGTCATGTGAGACTTCATGCTACGGAGAGCCTCCTGCACCGTAGCAACCCCGTCGATGGTTATAAATTCACTTTTCATTACGTCCCGCACACGAATCAGCTGTTTGGTATTCATAGTTCGTTCTCAACCACAGGGGTTAGTTGCTCCATCTGGTGCATCACTCCAATGGCGTCTTCGACATCAATCTGAAATGCTATCCCGGTCCCCGGCTTGGTATCGAATTCTCCCGCCTTGGCGATTTCTTCGAGGATTTGCCGACTGAGGTGCTCCTCGACCAGCAGCAGCAACACATCACGTTGTGTTTCCAGGGTTAGCCCAAAGAAGGTCTTCGACTGTTTTATTCCTTCACCGCGGGCATGGTTGATGACCGTTGCCCCCATCGCGCCGAATTCACGTGAAGTATCCAGAACCAGGTCTGTCTTGTCGTCTTCGACGAATGCGATGATTAGTTTGAAATGCATGGGCGTTGAATCCTGCTTTCATGGGTTGGTTGCCGGTGTATGAGGCCGGTCGCAGTTACTGGGTTCGATGGTCTACGAAGACCGTTTCCTCATCCTGGCCAGGAGTTCCGCGAGTTCCGCGTAGGCAAGCACCGTGATTATAGGAAATAAACTTGCAAATGCAATCAGGCCAAATCCATCAATCAGTGGATCTCTTCCGGGAACCGTCGAAGCGAGTCCAAGGCCTAGTGCAGTGACTAGCGGTACCGTTACGGTTGATGTCGTTACCCCGCCGGAGTCATAGGCAAGGCCGATAATCAGTTTTGGCGCGAATGCAGTCTGCACCATGAGAATACAATATCCGGCCACGATATAGAGGTAAAGTGGAGAGCCCGTGACGATCCTGAAGATCCCAATCAATAGGCCGATCGCAACCCCCACCGCGACGGCGATCCGCAGTCCAAATGCCCGTATGGCGCCCCCGGAAATTTCTTCCGCCTTCAGGGCCACGGCGATCAGTGACGGTTCGGCAAGGGTTGTGGAGAAACCTATGCATGCGCCGAAGAGATAGACCCAGCCGTAGGATTGCCAGGTAATCGGTTCACCTGGCGCCTGGGACTCGATGAATTCGGGGCTGGCCAGTTGCCTGGCCATCAGTTCGCCAACTGGAAAAAGGGTCATTTCCAGGCCCTTCAGGAAAAAGGCGATACCGAGTATTACGTAGATGAGTCCGACCCCGGTTTTCCCCGGATGAGGGAGCGGCTTGCGGATGACCAGCACCTGGAAGCCGACAATGGTCGCTGCGATCGGCATGACATCGGTCATAGTTCCTAGAATGATCGAAGCGGAATCGAAAAGTGCAATCATGCTAGACGATCAATCCGTAGGCCATGACGAAGATGATCGGGGTGAGTGAGGCAAAGGCGATCAGTCCGAAACCATCGATCAGCGGATTCCTCGATTTGATAGACGAAGCGAGGCCGACTCCGAGCGCCGTAACCAGCGGTACAGTGATGGTCGAAGTTGTTACCCCACCGGAATCATACGCGATGCCGATCATTGCCCTGGGTGCAAACGCGGTCATTAGCAGGATGCCGGCGTAGCCGCCCATGATCAGGTGCTGTAGTGGCCAGCCGCGAATGATGCGAAGTACCCCCACGACAAGGGCAAGACCAACGGCAAGAGCGACGCTGAGACGCAGACCCAAGGCATAATCGGTACGGGCACCTTTGTTGTTGTCGATCAGTCCGCCGTTTCCCGCGATCCGAGCCGCTTCGTCCGCTATCGCGATCAGCGCGGGTTCGGCAATGGTGGTTGCGAAACCGAGAGCGAAGGAAAAAGCCATCAGCCAGGACAGGCTGCCTTTTCTGGCAAAGGCTCTTGCCATTGTTTCGCCAATTGGGAAAAGTCCGATTTCCAGTCCCTGGATGAAAAAGGTCAGACCGATGATGATCAGGAAAGTGCCGCCAAGGAGATTAACCGTGTTCTCAAGTGGCTGACGGATCACCAGGACCTGGAAAACAAGGATGACGACGAGGATTGGCATGATGTTGAAAAAACTGCCCACCAGGTTCTGTAGAAATTGATTGCGAATTCTAATCATCGTCCGTTTTTTCGAGCCTGAGGCTCAATATAGTTGATCGTTCGTGATCTTTCCAGATAACAGCAGGGACCCCGAAATTCGCCCGTTGTAAAGGGATTGCACTCGGGTACCAGGGGATGCAGCCGGTTTTCTGGCGAACCGCTGTTTCTTCTCTGTGTAGTATTCGGCGCGGTCCGCGGTCAGTCCTGACGGTGGGTTCCGGGGTAGCGGTGGTAGGGAAGGACATCCAGCACCTGTCCGAGGCGATGCTGATTCTGGAGGTCCCGCCAGTAACGGGCCGTCATGATGTCGCTGTGCCATTCCATGAAAAAAGCTTCCAGTTCTCGGTCGAAACCGAGAAACGAAATAAATTGTTCGGGAAACACATCATTTTCGCCGACGTAAAACCATGTTTCGGCGCGCATCTCGTCTTCAATGGTCTGTGCAACAGGCATCTCCCTGAAATTACAGTCGGTCACCATGCACAGTTCATCGTAGTCGTAGAAAATGATTCGTCCGTAACGGGTGACCCCGAAATTTTTGATCAGCAGGTCACCCGGAAAGATGTTGCTTAGGGCAAGATCGCGGATCGCCTGGCCGTAGTCGTAGACCACTTTCTGTGCGTTCAGATAATTAGCCGTCTGCAGGTACAGGTTGAGAGGCGTCAGACGACGTTCAATATAGCAGTGCTTCAGGATCACTTTGTCACCCTGTATTTTCACCGATTCCGTTGCTTCTTTGGTCAGTTCATCCAGTAGGGCCTGAGAAAACCGCGAGCTTTCAAAGGTCAGCCGCCTGAACTCCTGGGCGTCGATCAGGCGTCCTGCACGGTCATGCTTGAACACAAGTTGGTACTTGTGCAGAACATCCTGCCTGGAACTGGTTTTCGGCGGTGCAAAGTGGTCTCGGATGATCTTGATTACGATATCGTAGGAGGGAAGGGTAAAAACCACCATGACCAGTCCTTTGTCTCCCGGTGCATGAACGAACTGGTCGCTGGATTTTTTCAGGTGATCGAGCAGGTTGCGGTAGCGGACCGTCTTCCCCTGCTTGGCTCGTCCCAGGACGGTGTACAGTTCACCCGCCGATTTTTCAGGCATGATGAGGCGTAGGAAGGCGACGGAATCTGCTACCTGTTCCAGGTCGACATGGAAATAGGAGCGGGTAAAACTGAACAGCATTCCCGCTTCGCTTTCGGCCATCATCACCGCATCAACGGCGATGCCTTTCGGGCCATTCACCAGCGAAATGATCAGCGGAACGGTGTTGTGTGTGCCAACCAGTCGTCCCACCAGGTAAGCCCTGGTTAGTTGGTGAAACACCGGGTTCATGATCTCGACTCGAATGATCTCACCACTGAAATCACCGTTGTTTCTGTAGGCATTAAACTCCTTGGTAATGAATTGAATGTCGTCGTTGAACTTGCAAAAGGGCGTTGCAAAGGCAGAATGGTTCAGGATTTCACCGAACAACGTCTCCTCGGTTGTCCGTAACCTGTAAGTTCTGGTTTTGGGGCTTTCCACATGCCGGGGAGCCGGTTCGAAATCGACGGCCAGGAACTCAACGGTCATGTCCACCCCGACCGTGTCAAACAGGTAGCGTGTTATCGAGCTGAAAAAGGTCTTGTAGAATTCCGGGTCGGGGAATCGGCGGATTTTTTCTGCAAAGTAGGCCTTGATCTCTGCCCACAGGGTCTTGTTTTTGCAAAGGTGCCCCAGCCGGTGCTTGAGTTCGACGGCTGTTCGCTTGACGATGATATCGTAGAGTTCGATGCGTTCCACCGCATCGCGCTGACTTCCCTTCCAATCCCGGTTTTCGAAGCGGACGAGCGCCCGGCGAGTTATGGCACGAAATTCCTGGTTGTAATCGGCAAAGTCGTCACAGACGGTTGATGCGATCGCCTCGGCGAGATGCTTGTGTCTAGAGTTCGCGGGCATTGCTACCTGAGTCGAAGGCCTTGATCAGCGCGTCGGCGAACTCGCTACACTTTACTTCCGTTGCGTTGTCCATGAGCCGTGCAAAATCGTAGGTCACTGTCCGATTCCTGATGACTTGGTTCATTGCCTTGATGATGGCATCGGCGGCTTCCGGCCACCCTAGGTAACGCAGCATCATTTCCCCGGACAGGATTAGGGATCCCGGGTTTACCTTGTCGAGATTGGCATACTTGGGGGCTGTACCATGGGTGGCTTCAAAAATGGCAATCCCGTTCGTGTAGTTGATGTTCCCGCCGGGCGCGATGCCGATTCCGCCAACCTGAGCTGCAAGGGCATCAGATAAGTAATCGCCGTTCAGGTTCATGGTCGCAATGATGTCGAACTCATCCGGGCGGGTTAGGACCTGCTGCAGGGTGATGTCCGCAATTGCGTCCTTGATCAGGATGCAGCCCCGATCAAGTGCTTCTTGCTGTTCCTGGTTAGCCACCTCAACGCCTTCTTCAGCGACGGTGCGTTCCCAACGTGTCCAGCTATAGGTGTCCTCGGGAAATTCGGTATCGGCCAATTCGTAACCCCAGTTGCGAAACCCACCCTCGGTGTATTTCATGATATTGCCCTTGTGCACCAGGGTGACGCTTTTTCGATCGTTCTTGCAGGCGTATTCGATGGCCGATCTGACCAGCCTGCGGCTACCCTCAATCGACACCGCTTTGATACCGATACCCGATGTATCGGGAAAGCGTATCTTGTGAAAATGATGCGGAAAGTTTTCCTTCAATAGGTTGAGGAATCGCTGGCAATCTTCGCTTTCAGCTTCGAACTCGATGCCTGTATAGATATCCTCGGTATTTTCCCGGAAAATGACCATGTCAATAGATTCGGGCCTACGGACCGGAGAGGGTACGCCTTCGAACCAACGGACCGGGCGAAGGCAGACATAAAGATCCAGTAGTTGACGAAGGGCCACGTTCAGTGAACGAATACCGCCGCCCACGGGGGTCGTCAGGGGACCCTTGATTGAAACTAGGTATTGTCGGCAGGCATCGATCGTTTCATCCGGCAGCCAGGTGTTGAACCGTTCGTTGGACTTTTGTCCTGCGTAGATCTCGATCCAGTGGATTAGGCGTTTCCCTGCATAAGCCGAAGCGACCGCGGCATCCAGAACCCGCACCGAAGCTTTCCAGATGTCCGGGCCGGTGCCATCGCCTTCGATATAGGGAATGATCGGATTGTCCGGGACCATTAATTTCCCGTTTGACATCGTGATCTGGCTGCCCTCGGTAGGAGGCGTTGGCTTGGGGTTGTTCATGGTGCTTCGTGCTCCAGTGATGTATTTTTTGTTCTCATGAAATGAGCAGCCGGTCTACAGATCTGTCGCTTGCCGGCATTGCGTCCTCGACTCGATTTTCCATGGCAGAGTCACGAGTCAGGTCCAATGGTTCTTCTGACCCGAGTCAGTCTGTTTAGTTTGGGATTATAAGGGATATTTTGGCCGTCCCAACCGATTTCAGAAAAATCCGTTATCAGGATTGGCTGCTCGGATGCTGAGGGCTCTGTCCTGGTGCCGGCGCTTGTCTCGGATGTACGCTTGGGGAACTGGTACCGATCATGGCCAATGTGCCGCTTTGTCCGGGATGTTGCCCTTACCGGTTCGAACTTCCTTAACTTGAAGGACGTTATTCAGCCGGAATCCTCCGTGTCTCGTGTTTCCAGGCGAGAAGCAAGAGCCTCGACCCAATGAGGGTGGTCAATGCCGCGTAGAAAATGTTCGATATTCAGATCGATCCAGTTAATATTTTCTTCGAATGTATCTAGCAAGGACAATAAACATGGACAGTTGGTATCTGTGCTATTCGGTAATCCATCAGCTCAATCGGCGTTCCCCGATCCTTGTTCGGGTTCCGACGCACGATCGGGAGCAAACGGTGCGCTTTAGTCGTTCCTCGAGACTGTGTCGGTGTTGAATTTATTCTTTGCTGGCCGGTCCGTTCTAAGGTCGGTGAGATCGATTTTCAAACCTCGAATGGATGATTGGCCGGGCTCGGGAGCGTTCAGTTCATTTGTGGGCCCCTATCTGGTGGAGAAAAGATGCCTCGTGTATATTGATCGCCCTTGGTTGCTTCGCTTGCATTCCCTCTTTGTCGTGTCCGTTCACCCAGCGAGGGTTCTCATCGATGTTTGAGGCACCGGCACAGCAACCTGATCGAATCAACCCTGTATTTCGGTAATGAAATCTTCTCAGAATGTTTCGGTGTCAAAAGTTGGCGAGATCCCGGAGCCTGCCCCACAGATTCAGGATGACAGACCCGGACCGCAAACCGACCGCCCGGTTGCCATTGTTCGGGCGCTTCAAAAATCCTATGCCGGAAAACCCGTCGTGGATCGGGTTTCGTTTGACATTCGAAAGGGAGAATTTTGCGGGCTCTTGGGTCCCAACGGGGCAGGGAAAACTACGATCTTGCGGATGCTGGTAGGTAACAGTATGCCCGACTCCGGTTCGCTTGAGGTCCTCGGATACCCGGTGCCGAGGGAGGCCCGTCGCATGCGGGCCCGGGTCGGCATTGTTCCGCAAAGCGATAACCTCGATCCTGATTTAAGCGTGATCGAAAACCTTTTCGTCTATGGGCGTTATTTCGGCATTGCCGGGAACGTACTCGAGATGCGGGTGCACGAGCTTTTGACCTTCGCGTCGCTGACCGACTGGGCCGGATCCCGGATTAACCAGCTTTCCGGCGGCATGATGCGGCGGCTGAGTATTGCAAGAGCGCTGATCAATAAGCCTGAATTGCTGATCCTGGATGAACCGACGACAGGCTTGGATCCGCAAGCCCGGCATACCATCTGGCAGCAGTTGCGACGGATGCAGAGAGAGGGCATGACTCTGATCCTCACAACCCACTACATGGAAGAAGCCGAGCGTCTCTGTGACCGCATTATTCTCATCGATAATGGCGCGTTATTGGCTGATCGCTCACCGGAACAGCTGATTTCCGAAGAAATCGAGGCGCATGTGCTCGAGGTGCATGGGTCGGGAGTCAGTGAATGGTGCGGCACGGTGGAATTACCGATAGGGGTTCGCTGCGAGAAGGTCGGTGAAACGGTATTCTTCTATGGGGAAAATCTTCACTGGATCGTGGATCGCCTAGACGGTGAATCCAGGCTTCGATACTCCTACCGGCCGGCGAACCTGGAGGATGTCTTCCTGAAATTAACCGGGAGGGATCTTCGCGATGCCTGAGAGCGTGTCCCTTGCTGCGGCGAGAGTGTTTTCGATTTGGTACAGGAATGCGCTTGTCTGGCGAAAATCTGCCTTGCGGTCCTTGCTCGGAACCTTTTCCGACCCGCTGCTTTATCTTTTGGCCTTCGGTTATGGCTTGGGTCGGTTCGTCGGCGAGGTTGGGGAATTAACCTATGTTGTTTTCCTGTGTTCTGGAATTATCGCAAGCAGTGCGATGAATGCGGCGACCTTCGAAGGGCTTTACATGGCCTACACGCGGATGGAAACCAACAAGACCTGGGAGAGTATTCTCTCGACGTCGGTCGGCCTGCCGGAGATCGTATTCGGTGAAATCCTGTGGATGGGTACCAAGAGCGTGATCAGCGTGATCGCAATTCTCGGCGTAGCCCTGCTGCTGGGGTTGGTTCAGAGCTGGATGGCGGTGCTCGTGATCCCGGTCGGATTCCTTTGCGGTATCTGTTTCGGTGCAATGGCGATGGTGGTTACCTCGTACTCGAGGAGCTACGAATTCTTTCTATATTACGTGACCTTGCTGATTACCCCGATGATTCTCTTGAGCGGGGTATTTTTTCCGCTGTCGTCATTGCCGGATGGGGTCCGCCTGGCGAGTGCAGCATTGCCGCTTCAGCACGTTGTGATCGTGGTTCGCGCCCTGATGACGGGGTCGGTGGAACTGGTTGACTCGGTGCACCTGCTGGTGCCGCTGTTGTTCCTGTTGATCGCCGGGTTCATAGCGCTGACCCAGTTCAGGAAACGGCTGCAGAATTAAACCCAGAGGCTCACAAGAATGCAGATTGGTAACGGTGTGGTATGTTGCGAGTGGACGATGTTCCGGCCATGGAACCGTTTAACACGGCTATACGGTCAATGTTAGTGAGGGGTAGGCGATCAGCGCGGCATCCCGAACCTGACCGTTTGTAGTGTTGAGCATGAGTTGGCAATATTTCTTCAATTGTTAAAACATAAGACGGGGTAGATGAACCATGGGTAAAGACAAAAGGAAAAAAGACGAGTACAGGGACGAGTACCTGGGTTCGAACAAGATCATCAACAACGTGTGCGCGGTCATCGTGATGTTGATCTTCTTGCTCCTGGTGCTGGGTGTGTCGGGCGTATTCGACAGATTCTTCTGAACCCCGCAGTCTGGTCGCCAGCTGGTCAAGCGGTACCTCAGATTCAGAAGGGCTTGGGATTAAGCTGCTTATCGCCCATTCGGTATTCTCTGTCATGAACGATCGCTTCTTCGAAAGTATCCCCTGCATGCGCTTGATCATCCTTGCGTGCGGTGCGGTATTCGGCTGAATCAAGGCAGTCTTCCGGTACCCGATTCTGTATGCAGTCTTGCCTACGATCGCTGAATGTGCGCCAATAAGATGTTCGGCACCCGCGACAGGTGCTAATCCGGTTGGTTTCACTCTGTTAGAATGCCGATTTCTGCGAATAACCTGGCGTTTCAGGCGGATGACCGTTTCGAGGACAATTCCCGATCGGACGATTGGCGCTGCAGCCTGAATCAATGGCAAGCAAACATTTCGACGAACTTCACAAGTCCCTGAACGATTGTCTTTCCAGGGATCGACATCGTTTTGACCGCAGGCTTCGGAAATTCGGCAGGGGCGAAGCAAAGGGATTAGATGGTGCCGAGGAACTGAAAAGACTGGAGGCTGTTATCCGGCGTTCGCTCGAGGCTAGGGCTAGGCGCAGTTCCAGTGTCCCGAAAATCAGTTACCCAGATCTTCCGGTTTCGAAACGACGGACGGAAATTGGCCGTTCCATCCTCGATCATCAGGTGGTGATCCTGTGTGGAGAAACCGGGTCAGGCAAGACAACCCAGTTGCCGAAGATCTGCCTTTCGATCGGACGAGGCTGTTCGGGTCTGATTGGGCATACTCAGCCTCGCCGGCTGGCGGCGACCACGGTGGCACGTCGGATCGCTCAGGAAATGGGACAAGCACTGGGCGGGCTGGTCGGTTATACGATCCGATTCCAAGACCGAACTTCTCCACAGACACTGGTCAAGCTCATGACCGACGGGATCCTGCTAGCTGAAATCCAGAAAGATCCCTATCTCAGTCACTACGACACTCTGATCCTGGACGAAGCACACGAACGAAGCCTGAACATCGATTTTCTTCTCGGGTACCTTAAATGGCTTTTGCCGAAGCGCCAGGATCTCAAGTTGGTCATTACTTCGGCGACCATCGACCCGGACCGGTTTTCCCGCCATTTTGATGGTGCGCCGGTGAT
>DBZZ01000003.1:27283-41832 GCA_002311315.1 Methylococcaceae bacterium UBA1147
GAATTTCTTCGGCGTCATTGCAAGAATCGCTTCGAAGTCCTTCCTCTTTTTTCCCGGCTTAACTACAAGGAACAGGAAAAGGTCTTCGAGTCTACGGGTACACGGCGCATTGTGCTTTCAACCAACGTCGCTGAAACATCGGTTACGGTTCCAGGTATTCGCTATGTGATCGATACCGGGTTGGCGCGGATCAGTCGGTACAGTTACCGAAGCAAGATACAGCGACTGCCGGTGGAGAGGATCTCTCAGGCCAGTGCGAAGCAGAGGTCTGGTCGTTGCGGTCGCCTTGGACCGGGGGTTTGTATCCGTCTTTATTCCGAGGACGATTTCGAATCGCGTCTGCAATTCACCGATCCGGAAATCCAGCGTACCAATCTGGCTTCAGTGATCCTGCAGATGAAATCGCTCGGTCTTGGAAATCTCGAGGATTTTCCATTCATGGAAGCCCCGGACCCGCGGATGGTCCGCGCTGGTGTGAAACTTCTCGAAGAACTGAATGCCATCGATTCTCGCAAGGGCCTGACCGGAATCGGGCGAGACCTTGCCAGGATCCCTCTGGACCCCCGGCTCGGAAGGATGTTGATCGCCTCGCGGGAAGAACGCTGCATTGCCGAGATTGCAATCATTGCCTCCGCATTGAGTCTCCAGGATCCGCGTGAAAGGCCCGCTGAAAAGGCCCAGGTAGCAGATGAAAGGCATCGGGTCTACCAGGACAAGGAATCCGATTTCGTGGGTATTGTGAATCTATGGAAAGCCTTGGAAGAAAAGAAAAAGGAATTGTCGAATTCGAAGTTCCGGATTCATTGCCGGGAAAATTTTATTTCGTTTGTGCGCTGGCGCGAGTGGCGGGATATCCATCGGCAGCTGATGCAATTAGTCGAGCGTGAACTTGGAGCCCGGGCAAACGAAGTCGATGCGGGTTACGAAGCGGTGCACAAGGCACTGCTTGCCGGCTTGCTGTCCAACGTCGGTTTTCGCAATGACCAGTCCGAGTATCTCGGAGCGCGAAACCTGAAGTTTTTCATTCATCCGGGATCGGGTTTGTTCAATGCTCGTTCAAAATGGATCATGGCCGCGGAACAGGTCGAAACCGGCCGGGTTTACGGGCGCAATGTTGCAAAGATACAGCCGGAATGGATCGAAGAAGTGGGGGTTCACTTGGTCAAGTTGCAACACTTTGAACCCCACTGGCAGAAACGACAGGGACGCGCGGCCATTCATGAGAGTTCCGTATTTTTCGGGTTGACGTTGCAGAAGCGTCGAAAGATACCGTACGAACGGATTGATCTGCCCGCTGCCCGGGAGATGTTTATCCGCTGTGCATTGGTCGAACAGAATTTCAATTGCAAGGCCGCATTTTTCAAACATAACCGGGAATTGTTGGAGAGTCTCGGTGATCAGCAGCACAAAGGCAGGCGGGGCGACCTGGTTGCTGATGAGGAAATCCTGTTTAGGTTTTTTGATGAACGCCTGCCGGATTCGGTGGCCAACGGAGCCGATTTTGATCGTTGGCGGCGAAAGATGGAGAAAACGGACCCCGAGCTGCTAAAACTAAAGAAAGAACTGGTTTTTGGCAGCAGCGAAAATCTGGTAGACGAGGAACAGTACCCTGACCATATGGTATCCGGCTCAGCCAAACTGCAACTGGACTATCGTTTCGAACCCGGACACCCGGAGGATGGCGTAACGGCGGTGATCCCGGTACACCAGCTAAACCAATTGTCGGCTGATGTCTTCGAATGGCTGGTGCCCGGGCTCCTTAAGGAGAAGGTGATTACCCTAATCAGGGTTTTGCCGAAATCGGTTCGGAGGAACTTCGTTCCGGCAGCAGAATACGCAGATCGTTTCCTTGCCAGTGCTGAACGAAAAGGCTCTCTGACGGTCGAGCTGGCCAACTTTCTTTGCGCAATCAGGTCGAGCGAGGTCTCTGTTCGGTCATGGTCTGATATAGCCTTTTCGGGTTACCTGCGGATGCATTTTCGGGTTGTCGATGGAACTGGGGTTACGGTCGGGAGCGGCCGTCAATTGGAAAGGCTACAGATCCAGTTGGGCGATCATTCGAGCGCAGTTTTTCATCAGATTGCCAAACAGGAAACACTAAAGTCAGGTTGTACCCGGTGGGATTTTGGAGAAATTCCTCGCAGCCAGGTATTGTCTGGAATGAAAGGGGAGACGGTGGCGTTTCCTGCCCTGGTAGATGAAGGGGTGACAGTCGGGCTACAACTCTTTGACAGCGAAGAACTGGCTAATGCGACCCAAGAAGCGGGGTTGGTGAAACTAGTAATGTTGCGGATGCACCGTGAAATCAAATTCTTGAAGACGATCACGCGGGGGACCTTACCGATTACCCGGTGTTACGAACGCCGGGAAGCACATCCGTTCATGGAGTCGGATATGGCCGCAGGGTACGGAGCGCTGAATCTAGACCTGATCCAGCGGATCATTCGAACGGTTTTCTTTGAAGGAAAACCGGAGATTCGCACTGAATCTGCCTTCGACGAACGGATAAGCGGAGAAAAACACCGTTTGGTTGAAACGGCAGAATCCCTTTCACAGCTTGCCTGGAACATTCTAGACCTGCTGAACCAAGTCGAAGAGCGGCTTCGAGGCTGCCCTTTCAACCCGGTGATCGTTGCCGACATCAGGGAACAGCTGTCGCTGATGGTCTACAAAGGATTTATCGCACGGACGCCGAGTTCGGCAATGCGCTCGTTTCCCAGGTACCTGAAGGCGATTCTTCATCGGCTGGAGAAGGCGGTTTCTCATGAATCCAGGGACTTGCAGGCAACCTGGCAGCTGGCGCCAGTGTGGTCCTCTTACTGGAACTGGGCCAAAGGATACCCCAGGGTGTTTTTCCCGGAATTGGATGACTACCGCTGGACGATCGAGGAGTACCGGGTTTCACTGTTCGCGCAGTCGCTTAAAACACCGTACCCTGTTTCACGCAAGCGGCTGGAGAAAATCTGGGCGCAACGAGGATAGCCGCGGCTTGGTCAGTTACCTGCCGGCGCAATCCTTTTGATTCTGCAACGGGGGCTGTTCCTCAATATTAAAGAGATGAGATCGTACATCCCGTGGTTTGCCGGGTGGTCAGGGGATCTCCACTCCAGCCTGTCTCATCATTTTGGTTAACAGGATCAGGGGTAAGCCAACCAGAGCATTGGGGTCGTTTCCCTCGATTCTGCTGATGAGGGTAATACCCAGTCCCTCGGATTTGAAACTGGCAGCACAATCATAAGGCTGCTCGCGTTCAAGGTATCGACGAATCTGGTCGTCAGCGAGAGCCCTGAAATAGACCTTGCAGAGATCGGTCTCGGTCTGTTTTTTGCCGGTCGGGGTAACCAGGCAGATCGATGTATAAAAAGTAACACATTGACCGGAAGACTCCGCGAGTTGTTGACTTGCTTGTCTCCGGGTTTCCGGTTTGTCTAAACGTGTCTCACCGCGCATTGCAACTTGGTCTGAGCCAATAATCCAGTGCGTTGGAAAACGAGGACGCAGAGCTTCGGCTTTTTCGGTGGCAAGCCGGGTAGAAAGCCGGAGAGGAGTTTCATCTGGGAGAGGCGATTCGTCGAGGTTTGGAACTGCGACATCAAAGGAGTCGAAGATTTTTTGCAGTAACTGCTTTCGGTATGGGGAACCGGAGGCGAGCAGGATCGGGGTTAGATTCATGATGTTGAGGGAGTGTAGGTGTCTAAGGACCGAAAATTGAGTCGAGATTAATTTTGCAGAAAGACCCCATACCCGATATCATTAACAGGTTATGCTGCCTGGGTTTTCTGAATGCTTCGATCCTTTTGTCATTGCAGAGCGTGGTCGGACTTACAGAGGGGTCATTGCGCTGGGAGAACTTGACCGACTTGCGGGATGCGTTTTCAGCGATCATGGCGAAGTCGGCTACGAACTGACGTTTTCAAAAGAGGGTAGTGTCTTCGTGGTATCCGGACAGGTCAAGGCGGATCTGATCCTGGAATGTCAGGTGTGCCTGGAAGCCGTGGTTCTTCCGGTGAGTACAGATACACGACTGGGTATTGTAGGCTCGCTGGATGAGGTTGGGGAATTGTCTGATGCCTACGAACCGTTGCTGGTGACCGACAAAAAAATCGCATTGAAGGACATTCTCGAGGAAGAACTGTTGCTGGAGATTCCCCTTATCGCCCGTCACGACGGATGCAAAATAGCCGGTGGCTCTCGACCTGAACAGGCTCAGGAAAAAGATAACCCATTTTCAATACTAGCTGAATTAAAACCAGAAGGAGATCAATAGAATGGCTGTCCAGAAGTCGAAAAAGGCCCGTTCAAGAAGAGGGATGCGCAGATCCCACGACGCGTTGGGCGCGAAAGCACTCTCGCAGGATCCGACGACCGGCGAAATGCACCTGAGACATCATGTCGCTCCTGACGGGTACTATCGGGGCCGCAAGGTTGTTGCCGTCAAGGAAGACGAATAAGATTCCCTGGCCGCGAATCGTCACTTGAATCTGCTTATGTCTGACAGAAAAAACAGAGATCGCTTCATGGACGCTGGAAAACAGCAAGGCCTCAGCCGTGGATCTTAGCTCGGTTATTTCTATTGATGCCATGGGGGGTGACCACGGGCCGAAAGTTACAGTTCCGGCGGCGGTCATGGCTGTTGAGGAAAACCCGGACCTGCAACTGATTCTGGTTGGAGACGAAAATGAACTGGCTCGATGTCTGGAGTCGGTGCCCGATGCGCTAAAGAGTCGCTTAACGATCAAGCATGCCTCTCAGCGTGTAGAGATGGATGACGAGCCTGCGAAAGTCCTTCGCAACAAGAAGGATTCTTCGATGCGCGTCTCCATCAACCTGGTCAGGGATGGTGAAGCCGGGGCGTGCGTGAGTGCAGGCAATACAGGTGCACTGATGGCAACCGCCCGGTTCGTTCTCAAAATGATTCCAGGGATTGATCGGCCGGCGATCATTACAACACTGCCGGCAATCAAGGGACACACCTACGCTCTTGATTTGGGCGCCAATATCGACTCGTCGGCAAAACACCTTTTTCAGTTTGCGGTGATGGCAGACGAACTGGTGAAAGCGGTTGAAGGCATTGAAAGTCCGAGGATTGGCCTGTTGAATGTGGGTTCGGAAGAAATAAAGGGCAATGACCAGGTTAAAAAGGCCTTCAAACTTCTCAAGGAAGGCAATTTCAACTTTATTGGCTACGTGGAAGGTGACGACATTTCCACAGGGGATGTCGATATTGTGGTAACAGACGGATTCGTCGGAAATATTGCCTTAAAATCGATTGAAGGTTTTGCCAAACTCATCATCCATGAGATCAAACAAGCCTTTGGCCGCAACCTGCTGACCAAATTGGCGGCGGTGATGGCGGTGCCGGCCATGAAGGCGTTCAAGAACCGGGTTGACCCGGGGCGCTACAACGGCGCCAATCTGATCGGCCTGCGCGGGATCGTGATCAAGAGCCATGGCAGCGCCAAGGCGGAATCCTTTGCCAATGCAATCAGGACTGCGAAAACCGAAGTGGATCACGATGTCATTGTGAAAATCAGTGGTCGGGTCGAACAGATTTTTGCGGAAAGGAAAACTGGGTGAGAAAGTATTCACGAATCATCGGAACCGGGGGATACCTGCCTGAAAAGGTGATGACCAACCATGACATTTCGGAAAAGGTTGATACTACCGATGCCTGGATTTACGAACGCACCGGGATTCGAACTCGCCGGATTGCGGCGGATCACGAAACTTCATCAAGCATGGCGGAAATTGCGGCAAGGGAGGCGCTGGATGCTGCGAACCTGGACGCTGATGACATCGACCTTATTATCACGGCCACCAGCACCCCTGACCGCATCTTTCCGAGTACGGCCTGCCTGTTGCAACAGCGGCTCGGGGTTCGCAATTGTGCGGCCTTCGATGTACAGGCTGCATGTTCCGGTTTTATTTATGGTCTGAGTATCGCGGACCAGTTCATTCGTGCTGGAAATGCGAATTACATACTGGTGGTCGGCAGCGAGATCAATTCCCGTTTGCTCGATTGGTCGGACCGTACCACCTGTATTTTGTTCGGTGATGGAGCCGGTGCCGTGTTGCTCAAGGTTTCCAAGGAACCCGGCATCCTGTCGACGCACATTCATTCGGATGGGAAGTACCAGGACCTTCTGTACGTGCCCAACCCCTGTGGCCAAGGGGTTCGCGAGGAATCCCCCTACCTGGTGATGTCCGGAAATGATGTATTCAAGGTGGCGGTCAATACCCTGGGTCGGATCGTGGATGAAACGCTGGCCGCAAACGGAATGGAGAAAACAGATATCGACTGGCTGGTTCCTCACCAGGCCAACACCCGGATCATCGCGGCGACGGCCAGGAAACTTCAGATGTCGATGGACCACGTGATTGTAACGATTGAAAACCAGGGGAATACCTCGTCGGCTTCTGTTCCCCTGGCACTCAATGAAGCGGTCCGTGACGGTCGGATCGTACCCGGGCAGGTTGTGTTGATGGAGGCCTTTGGGGGTGGTTTCGTCTGGGGTTCGGCACTGATCCAGTACTAACCGGACAGAGTATCGGAATTGCAAGAATAGCGTGTGGTTCAACTGACGCGGGCCGTTGTTTAGTCGCGACCGCCTCGAGTTCAAAGGGTCGGGTCTTGTCAGTCTGCTAAGCCAAATTCACAAGAAAAATACACCAGGGTTTTAACAAGCATGACGCAAAAAGATGATCTGGCTTTCGTTTTCCCCGGACAGGGGTCGCAGTCTCCCGGGATGCTGCGCGAATTGGCGGAGTCCTTTCCCGAGGTCAGGCAGGTATTTTCCAGAGCCTCGGACGTTCTCAAACTGGACCTTTGGAAGATGGTTAGGGAAGACCAAACCGGGCAATTAAACCAGACAACGAATACCCAGCCTGCAATGCTGACTGCCGGTGTTGCCGTATGGGAAGTCTGGAATAGTCAGACGTCGGTGCGTCCAGGCTGGATGGCAGGACATAGCTTAGGTGAATTTACGGCTCTGGTCTGTGCCAATTCAATCGCTTTCGAAGACGCTGTTGCACTGGTAAGACAACGGGCCACCCTGATGCAGGATGCGGTCCCGGTGGGCGCAGGAGCAATGGCCGTCGTCATCGGGCTCGACGACGATGTGATCACCGGTCTTTGCCTCGGGATTTCAGGTCCGGATGGTATTGTTTCTTCGGTAAACTTCAATTCGCCCGGTCAGGTTGTCATCGCCGGAAATGCCGCTGCAGTGGGTGTGGCCATCGAGGCAGCGAAGGAAGCAGGAGCACGCCGGGCGATGATTTTGCCTGTGAGCGTCCCGTCACATTGTGAACTGATGCGGCCAGCAGCCGAAAAATTCGCGGACCATCTGGACGGGGTTTCGATCGAAGCACCGGAAATTCCGGTTGTGCACAACTTTGACGTTGCTTCCCATTCTGACCCTGTAGCGATCCGCGATGTTTTAATGAAACAGGTGTACAACCCGGTACGCTGGATCGAGTCTGTGAAACACCTGCATGCGCAGGGTGTTACCAGTTTCGTGGAATGCGGTCCCGGCAAGGTATTGTGTGGTTTGAATAAGAGGATCGTCCGTGAATGTAATGCGTTCCCGATAGTCGATCCGGCTAGCCTCGAAAAAGCCGTGGAGAAGTGTGAATGACAAATCGGGTCGCATTAGTAACCGGAGCAACCCGGGGGATTGGACAGGCCATTACGCAACGCCTGGTTTTGGATGGATACACCGTAATCGGCACTGCTACGACCGATTATGGGGCCGAGAAGATATCGGCCGCGATCACAGAAGCGGGCGGCAACGGGGCCGGAATGAAACTGGATGTGTCGAATGGCGAATCGATCAATGAAGTGGTCAAATCGATTGCGTCCGGGTTTGGAACTCCTGTCATCCTGATCAACAATGCCGGCATTACCCGGGACAACCTGTTGATGAGAATGAAAGACGACGAATGGGATGACATCATCAGTACCAACCTGTCGTCGGTGTTCAGGATGAGCAAAGCCTGTCTTAGAGGAATGATGAAGGCACGGTACGGCCGGATCGTCAATATTGCCTCAGTGGTTGGAGCCACCGGTAATGCTGGCCAGGCCAACTATTCGGCGGCCAAGGCGGGAATGATCGGATTCAGCAAGTCGCTGGCACGGGAGGTGGGATCGAGGAATATTACCGTCAATTCGGTCGCCCCAGGTTTCATCGATACTGACATGACGAGAGCGCTGGCCGAGGAACAAACCAGCGCATTGATGGCCTCCATCCCGTTAGCCAGGTTGGGGAATGTTGATGAAATTGCACATGCGGTGGCTTTCCTGGTTTCCGATTCTGCTGGGTATATCACGGGGGAGACTCTACACGTGAACGGTGGCATGTTCATGCCCTAAAGGGTTATCTCCATCATAAAATCGAATTTGTTGTGGCTGGGCGTGCCCGAATCGAAAAAAATTTTTATATTTTCCTCGATTCAGAATACAATTGCCCCGCTGATTTATAGCCTACTATTATTGTTTGAGGAATAAGATTATGAGTGACGTAGAGGTACGTGTAAAAAAGATCGTCTCTGAACAACTTGGGGTAAAAGACGAGGTTTTCAATGAATCGTCTTTTGTAGACGATCTTGGTGCCGACTCCCTTGATACTGTTGAACTGGTCATGGCCCTTGAAGAAGAATTCGAGTGCGAAATTCCGGATGAAGACGCGGAAAAGATCACCACTGTTCAAGAAGCCATCAATTATGTCGAAAAGAACCTGTAATCGGACCTGTAGCCGCTAAAGGGGTTTTGGTGTCGCTAACTTGCCGGCGCTGGACAGGGATTTCATTTTTAGTTTGAAGAGATTATTTTGAGCAAGAGACGTGTTGTAGTAACCGGTCTCGGCGCGCTTAGTCCTGTCGGATTAAATGTTGCGGAAACATGGGAAAATATCCTGGCAGGAAAAAGTGGCATCGGTCCGTTGACCGGGTTTGATACATCCGGGTTTCCGACCCGATTTGGCGGGGAAATCAGGGGGCTTGATACCGACCCGTATATCAAGCCGAAAGATGCCAAGCGGATGGATACATTCATTCACTACGGGCTAGTGGCCGGGAGTCAGGCGATCGAGGATGCCGGTTTTGAGGTCAATGATGGTAATGCCGATCGAATCGGGGTAACCATTGGGTCTGGCATTGGAGGTGTCAGCGGAATTGAATCCGGTCACAATGATTTTCTGCGCGGCGGAGCCCGCAAGATTTCTCCTTTCTTTGTTCCGGGAAACATTATCAACATGATTTCCGGCAATCTCTCCATCAAGTACGGGCTGAAGGGTCCGAACTTTGCGATTGTAACCGCGTGTACCACGGGAACGCACAACATCGGTGATGCGGCAAGGATCATCGGCTACGGCGACGCCGATATCATGGTTGCCGGCGGCGCCGAGATGTCGACCAAGTCGGTTACGGCTGTTGGTGGATTTGCTTCCGCAAGAGCTCTTTCCCGTCGTAACGACGATCCTGAAAAGGCCAGCAGGCCATGGGATGTGGATCGCGACGGTTTCGTTCTGAGTGATGGCGCCGGTGTTCTTGTTCTTGAGGAACTGGAGCACGCCAAACAGCGCGATGCGCGGATTTACGGGGAACTAATCGGTTACGGTATGAGTGCCGATGCACATCACATTACCCAGCCATCCAAGGGCGGAGAAGGCGCGGCCCGGTGCATGGTAAACGCGTTAAGGGATGCGGGCATCAATCCGGATCAAGTCGATTATATCAACGCGCACGGGACTTCTACCCCGGCCGGCGATGTTGTTGAGACTGCGGCGGTAAAAACGGTCATGAATGACCACGCTTACAAGGTTGCAATGAGTTCAACCAAATCCATGGTTGGACACATGCTCGGCGCAGCCGGAGGGATCGAGGCGATATTCTCGGTTCTTGCGTTATCCGACCAGGTGGCTCCCCCGACGATCAATCTCGAAAATCAGGATCCAGAATGTGATCTTGATTACGTTCCAAACATTGCCCGAGAAATGAAAATAGACATTGTCTTGACCAATTCTTTTGGATTCGGCGGGACCAATGGAACTTTGATCTTCAGGCGGTTTGACGGCTAGCCTGGCGATTCCGCTTTTCATTTACCCGGCGCTTTCAGCCCGGGCAGCGTTTTTCAATTCAATATTCAAAACCCGAATTGCATTATCTGCGATCAAAGGACTTTGCGCGTGAATTTCACGATGCAAAGGAGAGGGTCTTGAAGCCTGATCTATCTTCATTGCTGGTGGTTCTTAGGCCAGGGTGTCCATTCTGGCAGGGTTTTTAGACTCGTGATGCTGATTAACGGAATCGAAACCGATCAGATTTCGGCGAATGACCGTGGTTTCCAGTACGGGGACGGGCTTTTCGAAACGATCGCGGTAGAAAACGGCAAGCCGGTGTTCCTGTTACGACACTTGCTTCGACTCCGCCGGGGGTGCGAGCGACTCGGGATCGATTTCCCCGGACAGGAGATTCTGGAATCCGAATCGCGGAAACTTGCTCGGAGCGTTCACTCCGCTGTGTTGAAGATCATCGTGACCCGTGGTTCCGGTGGTCGCGGGTATCGGCTGCCTGATAGTTGTTCTCCAACACGGGTTCTGTCTCTACATCCCTGGCCGGAAATTGTCTCCAAGCTTCAAGCATCGGGCATACGCACGAGGCTCTGCAAGAGCCGCCTGGCTTCCAATCCGTCGCTGGCTGGGCTCAAGCATCTCAACCGGCTCGAACAGGTTCTTGCCCGCGCTGAATGGACCGATCCGGATATCCATGAAGGCTTCATGCTCGATAGAGACGGGAAGGTGGTTGAAGGCACCATGAGTAATCTGTTCGTTGTTCGGCGGACGTCTCTGATCACTCCGGACCTGGATCAGTGCGGGGTTGAAGGGATTGTTCGTACGGTTGTCCTGGAAATAGCTAGAGAGAAAGGCATCGAGTTCGTGGTGAAGGCGATTGATGTATGTGATCTTGAACATGCCGATGAGATTTTCGTAACCAACAGTATTATCGGCATATGGCCGGTGATCGGTTGCGAAGGGGGTTCCCTTGGCATTGGTCCGATTACACGAAACCTAATTCGTTGGTTCAACGGGCGCAAGGAATAGTCTTTTTCGGATGAACAGGAGTCTAGTTTTTGCGCTGCTGGTCGTTCTCGTCGGGTTTTGTGTCGCCCGATACCGATGGGTGACTAGCCAGCCGCTGACTGAGACGGAGGTGGTCTTTGAAGTCCGCTCCGGAGATTCACTGGGCCGGGTTGCCAGCAGGTTGAGTGAAATCGGTCTTCTTGACAATACTTACTGGTTCAAGGCCTCGGCGGTGTGGAGCGGGGCAGCGTCACGACTGAAAGCCGGCGAATACGTTATTCCGTCGGGAGTTACCGTTCCGGAGCTTCTAGAACTACTGGTTTCCGGCGCGGTCAGACAACATTCGTTGTTGCTTGTAGAAGGCTGGAATTACCGGCAGGTGATGAATGCGGTATGCAGCCACCCGGTTATTGTAAAAACTGTTTGTGGCCGGTCAGAATTCGCGGTAGCCGAAGTCTTCGGGTCTGTCGAGCAGCATCCGGAAGGGCGTTTCTTTCCGGATACTTATTACCTAACCAGAGAAACCCCGGATATCGACTTTCTGAAAAGGGCTGTTGTCAGGATGGACAGGGTTCTGCAGAGTGAATGGGCCGTCCGATCGGAAAATCTTCCCTTTGAAACGCCATACGAAGCCCTCATTCTGGCGTCTATCATCGAGAAGGAAACCGGGCGGACTTCTGAAAGAAGGGAAATATCAGGCGTGTTCGTTAGGCGCCTGCAGAAGAGAATGCTGCTGCAGGCGGATCCCACGGTGATCTATGGTATGGGAGAACACTACAAGGGTAATATACGATCCAGGAACCTGGTTGAAGATACTCCGTACAATACCTATATTCACCCGGGGCTTCCTCCAACGCCGATTGCAATTCCTGGCCGTGCGTCTATCCATGCAGCACTTCATCCGAAGGAGGACAGCACGCTCTTTTTCGTGGCTAAGGGAGACGGCAGTCATTATTTTTCCAGCAGCCGGCGGGAACATAACCGGGCCGTAAACCGATATCAGCGAAAGAGAAAGCATTGAAACAGCGAGGCCGGTTCATTACCCTGGAAGGTGGCGAAGGGGTGGGTAAATCCACCAACCTTGAATTTCTCGAGCAGACCTTGCGGCAAAAGGGTCTGCCCGTTGTGGTGACCCGGGAGCCCGGGGGGACATCGACCGCTGAACGGATTCGATCGTTATTACTCGACAAAGACCAAGGCCCGCTAGCTTTAGAGTCTGAACTTTTGCTTGTCTTTGCCGCCCGTGCGGATCATCTGAAACAAGTCATTTGCCCGGCGTTGGAGCAAGGATCATGGGTTCTCTGTGACCGTTTTACCGATGCAACTTATGCTTATCAGGGCGGTGGCAGAGGCATGAATCCCGCCCATATCGAATACCTGGAACTATGGATACAGCAAGGGTTGCAGCCGGACCTGACCTTGCTCTTTGATGCTCCGGTGAACCTCGGTATGAGCCGAGTGGTTCAGCGGGGAGAACGGGACCGTTTCGAAGTCGAAGAAATGGATTTCTTCGAACGAATTCGGCAGGCGTATCTCGATCGGGCTGGGCGTAATCCTGGCAGGATTCGGGTGATCGATGCCGGGCGCCCGATTGAAGAGGTCAAGGCCGACGTACTGAGGATCGTGCTGGAACTTGCATGAGTGAATCTGCTCATGACTGCTGGCGCCCGGAACTGTTCCCATGGCAGAAGGATACCTGGAAACAGTTGTCCAAATACGTTGAAACCGGCCGGGTTCCACAGGCATTGCTGGTGTCTGGAACGGCAGGTGTGGGCAAGAAAAACCTGGCGTCCTGTTTTGCAGCCAATCTCCTTTGCACGGCGCGCGGGTCGTCTGTAATCAGTTGTGGCGCCTGTGCAGGATGCCGACTGGTGCGTGCCGGGACGCATCCGGACCTGATCCGAATCGAGGCCCCGGAAACTGGAAAAGCAATTCCTGTGGATACCATTCGCGGCCTGGTTGCTCGCCTGGCACTGACCTCTCAGTACCGGGGATTCCGGATCATCATCCTGCAGCCGGCCGATCGCCTGAACACGGCGGCTGCCAATGCGCTACTGAAGACGCTCGAAGAACCGGTCAAGCAGACTGTTTTTATCCTGTTGAGTTCCCGTCCGTGGGACCTTCCTGCGACGATCAGCAGTCGTTGCCAGCGGCTGCAAGTGCCGGTACCTTCCGCCCGAGAGGTAGCAGACTGGCTGAAGAGCGAGAAAGGAGTCGATGAGCCGGAACTGCTGTTCCGGCTCGCCGATGGGTCTCCGTTGAAGGCGGCGAGAATGGCTCATGAAGGGATGCTCGCTCAGCGCCAGATATTGTATTCTTTCTGGCGGCAGGTTGCCGACGGATCTGCGGATCCTGTGAGAGTCGCGGCAAAACTGGCAGAGCTTAGCCTGGAGGACGTCATCGACTGGATTGGTGGGTGGATAGTGGACATGATCCGCCTTCGCATGGTTCCGACCGCAAGGGTTTTGCGGAACCCGGATCTGCGGTCCAGTTTGCAGGTCGAGGTTGAAAGACTAGACTTAAAGCAATTGTTTGGCTTTTACGATCGTCTGGGGCAATTATCTCTCGCTCTGAACACGACCGTCAATCCAACCATGTTGCTGGAGAATGTGCTGATCGACTGGGGGAGGTTGAAACGCCAGTGCTAACTATCTGCGACAACCTGGATGAGGTGGGGGTTGTTCTGATTTTCACCGTGAATGGTCGGACTTCCTGTATCCCTGATTTCTTCTCGGTGAACTGCAACGATGCGACTTGCAGGCAGAAGCTACTATTGAACGCATGATCGCCGAATCTTTTGGTAATCAGTTGGAACCGGATGTTCCATTTTGGCTGAATTCTACAGCTCAGTAAATCCGCCAGTTACCCTCCTAACATATCGTTTTACATTGTAAATCACGTTTACCTTTTAACGAGCCGGAAGCGAACTCTGGCCGCACACACTGGCTGTGGCCTTATTCGTCGAGGCTGTCCAGCGCCTTCTGGTAGCGGTTGGCGTGGGAACGTTCTGCCTTACTAAGGGTCTCAAACCAGTTTGCAATGTCGTCAAACCCCTCGTCCCGAGCGGTCCTTGCCATTGCGGGATACATGCCGATGTACTCATGTCCCTCCCCCACGGATCGAGGCCTTCAAGTTTTCTGCGGTGGCGCCGTACACAAGCCCTATTACAGGATCGCCCACGGCCTCCAGGTACTCCAAGTGACCATGCCCAGCCTCGCTATAGGCAGTAGACTGGAACACGGCAGAGACATCGTTATATCCCTCCAAATTGGCCTTGGCTGCGAAGTATAGATAGCGGAGGTTCGCCACTGAATTGCGCGAGAAGGCATCATTAAGGTTTTGCTCGGTTTTGCTACCCTTGAGTTCCATTCCACTCACTCCACTTGGGTCAATGAGCCCAGAATATAGCAGTACGTCACTGAGAGCACCCAGCGTCCCTTTCTTACCCCGTAACTATGACGTAACATGAAAATA
>DBZZ01000003.1:41869-41993 GCA_002311315.1 Methylococcaceae bacterium UBA1147
AGAGTGGGAGAATCTGCGGTAGGGCTCGGCTGACGAGACGTTCAACCGGGAAATCTCGGATTACATAAAAGGTGCAATTATGACTGACCAAAACGTGGATAGCGCAAGCAAGTGCCCGGTGATG
>DBZZ01000037.1 GCA_002311315.1 Methylococcaceae bacterium UBA1147
ACCTGGGTCGTCTTGCCGAAACCAGAGAAGGTGATGAGGTTTTCGTTTTTGGCTACGCAGGGGCGATCGGACTGGGGCTGGTTCGTGGCAAGGTGCGAGCGCTTCACCCGTTCAGGGGTTCCTACATTCTCGAAACTGATGCCGGGTTCATGCGCGGAACCAGTGGCGGCGCTGTTTTTACGGCCCGCGGAGAACTGGTTGCCATGCCGACATTCCTCCTTAAGACCGAGGCGGGTGGATATTTCTACGGGGTACCCGTTGAATGGGTGAGTGAAGTGCTGGCGATGGAGGCCGAACCGGAGTCGGCGGTGGAGGGGTTGGCGTTCTGGGAAGTTGGCGACTTTAAGCCAAGGGATGGGACACGGGTAACTGACTCTCGGCCTGGTCTAGAATAGATACTGTTCATCGCCCGGTGCGGTTTTTTACCAGGGTCGGGTTTTATGGTTTCAGTTCGATGCCAACAGGGCAGTGGTCTGAGCCCATGACCGTATCCAGTATGAAGGTGTCGGCGATGCTTTCGGACAGCATCTCGCTGACCATGAAATAATCGATTCTCCAGCCGATGTTTCTCGCCCTCGCATTCGCTCGGAAACTCCACCAGCTGTAGGCCACGGTATCGGGATGCCGCTGGCGAAAGATATCAAACAGGCCGGACTCGATAAACCGGCTAAATCCGTCGATTTCCATCTGGGTGTAGCCGGCTGTCTTGTTGTAGTTTGGTTTCGGACGAGCCAGGTCGATTTCCTGGTGGGCGACGTTGAAATCGCCGCAGGCAATCACCGGTTTTTTGTTTTCCAGGTTTTTCAGGTACGCAAGAAAATCCACGTCCCATTGGCTGCGGTAATCCAGCCTGGCCAGTTCATTCCCGGAGTTGGGAACGTAAACAGTTACCAGGAAGAAATCCTCGAACTCGGCCGTCAGTACCCGGCCCTCGCTATCGTGTTCTTCGGTTCCGATACCGTAGCCTACATTGATCGGTTCTGCTTTCGAAAGAATGGCGGTTCCAGAGTACCCTTTCTTGCTTGCTGGGTTGCTATACAAATGGTAGCCATTGAGGGATTCGACTGCCGCTGCGATCTGATCTGGTTGGGCACGCGTTTCCTGTAGGCACAGCATGTCCGGTTGCATCTTGCAGACCGATTCTTTGAATCCTTTTTTCTGGATGGCGCGAATGCCATTCACGTTCCAGGAGATTATCTTCATATCACCAAGGGATTTGAAAACCGGCGCACAGTATAATGTATTTCACCTGTTAGCGGGCTGGCTCTTCAACGGCAGTTCTGGTTCGGCAACGAATTCACTGGAGTCGTTGTCGATTCAGGATGTTTCAGTGTTTTCTACAGAACGGTCATCGACTTGACGTCACGAATAGTTGTTGGCCGGTGTCGGTGCTCACTGGAACCATGGGTGTTGCAGTTGTAACCGGCCCTGGGGTTTGAGCCAGCTAGTGGCTATTCGTGGTAGGTCCATGGGGTAGAATCCATTTCGGTCGGGAGTCCAGAACATGACCACAATCGATCAGTTTGAAAGTGTTTTCCGGTCGGCGGTAAAACCGTTATACCGTTATGCACCTCTACAGGTTGACCGTGTGACGCTGGTAACCGACTTACAAGGCGAAGCCTCTGCGGTCTACCGCCATCAGGTCGGGTGTTTATTATCACACATCAGTCCGGAGCACTGGCAGGTCATTGACAGTTCGCGATATCGCACGACACATGACCTGTTGACCCTGGTCGAAGGGATTCAATCCGATCTGATTTGTTGCTATCGAAATCTTCACAGTGAGGCCTGGAAATATCCTCATAGCCTAGGTTCGCATCTCGACGTTTTGATACAGCGTACGCAAACCCCGGTTCTTGTACTTCCTCATCCAGCAGCGGGGTACCGGCAAAAGTCCGAGTTCCAAGGAATGGAAAGAGTAATGGTGATTACCGATCGTCTTGCCGACGGAAGCCGGCTGGTCAACCATGCTCTGTCGTTTTGCGGAGAGGCAGGGGCATTGTATCTGGTACATATCGAGGATCAGGCGACGTTTGCCCGGTATATCGAAGCCATTGGCAAGATCACCACGATTGATACCGATGAAGCAACTGCGGCGATTGGTCGGCAGTTGTTAAAAGCACCCGCCGATTACATTCGCACTTGCAGCGAAGTCATTAAGAATGTCCATCGAGACATTCGCGTGCATCCGATTATCGAATTTGGTCATCATCTTTCCGACTACCTTGATCACGTTCGTAAGCACGAGATTGATCTGCTGGTCATGAACGGTAAGGACGACGACCAGATGGCCATGCATGGCATGGCATACCCTCTTGCCATTGAGCTGAGGGACGTTCCTGTACTGATTATTTAGACGCTGAGGGTTTTCAACATGGGTCATTCTCCAGCCGAGGTTCCAGAGGGCGTTACTGTTTTTTTTGCCACGGTACTCGTATTGATGATACTGGCCCTCGCTTTCGAAGAGAAGATTCACGCCAGGAAGTCGATTATCGTCAGCACTTGTGCGGTGATCTGTCTAATTGTAGCTGGTTTTCTCGACTTGTTGCCGTTTGGTCCGGTGATGCTACCCGATGGTCACCAAGTCGATATTCCGGTCTATATTTCTGCGGTTGACTGGGGTGTCATCGCAATTATTCTTGGCTCCAGCATTTTTGTGGATGTGACGGCACGTTCCGGTCTGTTCTCCTGGATCGCCATCAAGCTGACCAAGATGTCCAACGGTGACCCGCTGAAACTGCTCTGGTCCTACGGCGGCTTGACTGTCTTGTTTTCGGCGGTTCTGAACAATGTCACGGCAATGATTATTTTAGGCTCGTTAACTGCCGTATCCTTGAACAAGCTCAATCAGTCGGACAAGCTCCTTGGATTCCTGTTGATCGAGGCCCTGTTGACAAATATCGGCGGACTCACGACTCTGATCAGTTCAGTTCCGAACATTATTGTTGGTCAGGCTGCTGGGATCAGCTTCGTCCAGTTTTTCGTGACCGCAAGCCCGTATGTTCTAGTGGCGACTGTAGCCACGATCCTAATGGGTTCCAGGATTTTTTCGATTACTGCCCTGACTGGCGAACAGGCAATCGCCGAGTCTGCAGAATTGATCGATACGTTTGATGAAAACGACGGAATCGAGAGTGATACCTTCTTCTGGTTTGCAACAACGATGCTGGTGCTCTTCGTCTTGGCAATTGCCACCACATCTGTTGTGCCGGTTCTGCGTGACTTGGGCATGGGTTTTGTCGCTCTATCTTTTGCCGTTATCATGCTGTTGCGCTACAAGTCCGAAGTTGATCAATTCTACCGCGCCGTCGACTGGGATCTGATTACTTTCTTTATAGCGCTTTTCGTGGTGATCAATGTCATGGAGCACGCCCATGTATTGGATCTGATCGGTAAAGGAATCACGAAGATAATCGGCGACGGCAAGAGCAGCTTCGGTACCGGGGCGCTGCTGGTTTCCTCGGCGGTTTTCAGTTCGGTGACCGACAACATCCCGTTAGCGGCGATGCTGGGAAAAATTCTCGGCGGCATGGACCTCCCCAGCGATTCACCGTTCTGGTGGGCGGTGATCTTCGGCGCCAATCTCGGNNATGGAGCACGCAATGGTGCTGGAATGGATCGGCAAGGGAATCGTGTTCGTGATCGGAACGGAGGAGACAATTTTCGGAAGTGGGGTTCTCCTTCTGCTTTCCGCGCTGTTCAGTTCCGTGACCGACAATATTCCCCTGGCGGC
>DBZZ01000027.1 GCA_002311315.1 Methylococcaceae bacterium UBA1147
CTCCCAAGATGAGATCTCACTGGAACCATGAGTTCCCTGAAGGGCCCTTGAAGACTACAAGGTTGATAGGCAGGGTGTGGAAGCGCAGTAATGTGTGAAGCTAACCTGTACTAATTGCCCGTGAGGCTTGACCATATAACACCCAAGTTTTTTGCATGGGTGATGCCATGTGCGAGTGTACAATTTTCCTAATGAGGCAGGACGTTGTTCTGCCGGGTGATCGAAGGCGCCGATGAGGGTGTTTTTGATGACCGACCGATTTGTCTGGTGACCATAGCGAGTGGGTCCCACCCGATCCCATCTCGAACTCGGAAGTGAAACCGCTTAGTGCCGATGATAGTGTGGAAGTTTTCCATGCGAAAGTAGGGAATTGCCAGGCTTTCAAACCAAAACCCCGAAGTGACTGCTTCGGGGTTTTTTAATGCTCGCGAGTCATCCACCAGCGGTACCGATTTTCAACCCCACAGCCAGCACCCGGAATGTCGACAAGATCGCGTGAATATGGAGAGTCAGCCCAAGTGCCTTGTGTTCCCGGCCTGGCTGATCAAAGCAGGGTGGTCAGGACATGGACTACCGATTCTGAATCGGCTCCGATCAAGAAGTCGATTGATGGTAAACCGGGGCCTAAACTAATTTGGCGCACGCATCCGGTGAGGGCAGAGGTGGAACTTGGTAAAATGCCACTGACTCTCTTGCACTTTAATTCGAATGACAAAGGCCATCCGAACATCGAATCACCTGGATACGCGAGCAGTCCGGATGACCCGGCAGGCAGTTAGAAGATCGAGCGATCTCGCAGGGAAAGAACAACCTTGAAGAACTCACCGTTTCATGTCGTGCTTTTTCAGCCAGAAATCCCGCCGAACACGGGCAATATCATTCGCCTCTGTGCCAACACGGGAACGCAGTTGCACCTAATCCATCCCTGCGGATTCGAGCTTGACGACCGAAAACTGCGAAGGGCTGGCCTGGACTACCGGGAATGGGCCAACGTGAGGGAATATGATTGCTACGAGCAATTCATTGAAGAGGTGCCGGTTCGGTGCCTGTACGCCCTAAGTACTCGGGGTTCGAGCTGTTATGCGGAAAAATCGTTTCAGTTCGGTGATGGCTTCATGTTCGGCCCAGAAAGCAGGGGGCTGCCCGATGAGATACTGGCCCGGCTACCTACAGCCAACAGGCTGTTTGTCCCGATGGTGTTGGAAACCCGCAGTCTGAACCTTTCGAATACCGTTTCTATCGTTCTCTATGAAGCCTGGAGACAGCAGCAGTTCACCGGTTCTGGCAGGCAACGAGACCCCTTTCCATCGGCCTTGGAGGACTGAATTCCCCGATCCTAGGATCTTTTATCGGTCCCACTCTGGATGGGCCTTGAGCGGATAGTAATTCCTCAAATCAGGATCGATCCTGTCGAGGTCGACCTCCTTGATATCGCCTGGGTCCTGCAGATCCAGTTTGAGTTCTGGATGGGTGGTCAGCACGTAAAGAACCAGGTAATTCTTTTCCATGCTGGTATAGATATCGATTTTTCTGAGTTCCCGAAACCCATTCGAGAAACTTTCCTGGGCTTCTTCCCTTTGCTCCAGTTCGTAATGGGCGTGTCCCTGCAGGAGGTAATATTCGGTCGTCCACTGTCCCAGCGGCCTGATCTTAGGCCCCCGCATCCGTCTGATCCATTTCAGACAAGACAGCGTTTTCTTGAATTTCGAACGCACCGCTTGATCCCGGGCTCGAACCCAGAAAAAGCTGATCAGGGGGGTTAGCCACCATGAAAGACGTAAAAAGCTCATGATTTTGATCCGGTTTCCAATAGAGTGAAAAAGTTCGGCTATGATACCAAAGAAGGCGGCGGATATGCGGCCACTGGTCGGTCTCAAGCCAATGTAATACCATTGAGCGCTATAACCGATGGTTGGCCGTGTACGGAAAGGCGATACAGTCGACGGATACAACAGAATAAGAAATCAACCAGAACTTGCGCCCGCTCGATTGAATGGGATGCGCTGACCTGACCTGGAGTTTTTATGGAGCGGCTGAAATCATATATCAGGGACATTCCCGACTTCCCGAAACCCGGAATCCTTTTCAAGGACATCACCCCGCTGGTGAAGAATCCGGCAACGTTGAGACTTGCAGTACATCAGATCGTGGATCCGTTTCTGGACCAACGGATTTCTGCTGTAGCCGGCATGGAGGCCCGAGGCTTCATTTTCGGGGCACTGGCTGCCTGGGAACTGGGCGTCGGATTCATCCCGCTGCGCAAGCCGGGGAAACTGCCTTACAATGTTCACTCGGTCTCCTACGACCTCGAATACGGATCCGCAGCTCTCGAAGCCCACATTGACGCACTGGAGCCAGGCGACCGTGTGCTGTTGGTCGACGACCTGCTGGCCACCGGAGGAACAGCAAAAGCGAGTTGTGAACTGATCGAACAACTCGGAGCCGAAGTTGTCGCTTGTGCATTTGTTGTCGAACTCGATGACCTTCGGGGCCGGCAAAAAATCGGCCAATATCGGATTCACTCCCTGCTCCATTACTCGGATCTTTTCTAGGCAAGCGGCATGTACAGGCCCAAGTGCAGGAAAAACCGCAGGCAGCGTAACGGTTGGATGCTTGTAGGATAGGCCGTCCAACCGGCGGGTTGCGGGCAGCTCAATCAATGCATCCAATGGGATCAACAAAATCAATCACATGAAAGCAGGGTTTGTAGGGCTTGGAGCCATGGGCGCAGCAATGGCTCGCAACGTTGCTGCCTCTGGTCAGTTAACCGCAGTATGGAACCGTAGCCCGGTCGTCGCCGCAGACCTGGCTGCGGAACTGGCAATTGAGGCCAGCAGGAGTCCGGCGGACCTGGCTTCGAAATGCGATGTGGTCCTGGTCTGTGTTTCCGCCGACGAGGATGTGCTGGAAGTCATGGGCCAGCTTTGCACTGGTCTCGGGCCTGGTACGATCGTTATCGACTTTTCCACGGTCAGCAGCGAAACCGCCAGACAGGCGGCCGAAATGACTGCTGCACGTGGAGCCTCGTTCATGGACTCACCGGTTTCTGGAGGTGTGGAAGGGGCGCGCAACGGCACACTTGCCATGATGGTGGGCGCTGACGGCGAAACCCTGGAACGGGTTATGCCGGTAATGGAAACCATGGGTCGGAGCATCGTGCACATGGGTCCCGTAGGATCAGGGCAGGCGACCAAGGCAGTCAACCAGATCATGGCCGCAGGAATCAACCAGGCTGTGACCGAAGCCCTGGCTTTTGGAGAATCCCAGGCGCTGCCTATGGAAAAACTGATTGATGTCATTGGAAGCGGCGCCGCGGGCAACTGGTTTCTTGCCCACCGTGGACAAACCATGACGCAGGGAATATTCGACCCGGGGTTCAAGCTGAAACTGCATCACAAGGACCTGCTCATCTGCAGGGCAATGTCCGAAAATTCCGGCTTCCAGTCGAGAGTCATCGACTCGACACTGGCAGACTATGGCCGACTCATGGAACAAGAGTACGGCGATGAAGACATATCGACTCTGTACCGTCTGAAACGACCGGAATGACCACAACAGTCAATGAACTGATCCTCCACCAGAGGGCCCTGCTGGCGTGCCGGAAATGCCCCGAAATGATCGGCCCCGTAGTCACCGGGAAAACTGTAAACTCGAAGGTATTGCTGATTGGACAAGCACCCGGAATTAAGGAAGGAACTTTCGGCAAGCCCTTTGCCTGGACCGCCGGGAAAACTCTGTTCAAGTGGTTTGAGCAACTTGCCATCTCGGAAGAGCATTTCCGCGACAGGGTTTACATGGCTGCAGTGTGCCGTTGCTTCCCCGGCAAGAATCCAAGGGGCGGGGACCGGGTTCCCAGCAATATGGAAATCGAACAGTGTAAACCCTGGCTGCAAACCGAACTGCGTTTACTTGAGCCGCAACTTGTCATCCCCATCGGCAAGCTGGCGATTGCGCAGTTACTACCCGTCACAAAACTCAAGGACGTGGTCGGAAAAACTCACCGGGTCACATTGGAAGGTGTGGAAATAGACATCGTTCCCCTGCCTCATCCCTCGGGGGCCTCGACCTGGCACAGGATGGAACCGGGGAAAACCCTGCTCGGGCAGGCACTGGATCTGATCCGGATCCACCCGGCCTGGCAAACAGTCTGCCGGCCAGAACCTGAAAAGCCGCGGACTGATTCGATGGAGTAGCCAACAGTCGAAAGAAACACTGGCCTGTCAAAATACAGAGGGCCAATATAGAGAGCCCGGCCAGCCGATCGCCGAAAATATTTGAAGTTCCCTGGTTGGCTGGGTCACCTCTGGCTGTGGGAGGCTATGTTGAAGTATATGATGATGAGTGAAAGAACGCTTTTCCCGTGATCATCGGCCCGGCGTTCAAGCTGATCTCTTTTTCCGGATGGAACCGCGCTTCGGAACGGTAACCTGGTCCACCGAGGAATTAAGTGCCTGTTCAGGGATCTGCCATTCGCAAATTCCTCTGAACGGTAATAGCTTGCAGTGAAGGTACCACAGGGTACCTGTCAGTCACTGGCAGATTTGGCCATTGGCTTGTCCAGGCTCGGAGCCAACCAGCGTTTACCGGATTTGATCGTGGCAGGTAGGGATCGCCGGCCAGATTTGAAAAAGCCGGGTCAGCCACGAGTAAGCCTGCCCATAGATTCCAGGCTCGTTCTGTTCGCGGGGGCCCGCAATGTTGAGTCTATGCACGTCGTTGTTCTGCAGCCAGTCTGAGATCGAGCAGATACGGGTTTCGTTAACTGGATCGACAACTTGGTACGCTTTTTTCTGGCTAATTACAAATTTCTCGGTGAGCAAGGTTCCGCCTGAGAGGGGTTGGGCCGACAAGACAAGGGTACCGTCCGAATCTCGCACGTTGAATGCAGTTCTTACCGAATAATCCCGGCTGCCCGTCTCTTGGAGCGGGTAGTAATTGGGGATTATTCCATTACAAGCCCGCCGGCCCTTCGGGCACCAGCCCCCCACTGGGATGCCCCGTTCCATCGCGGCATCAAGCGCAGCGCGATCAACACCGGTCTGTCCCCCGGAAATGACTCGCCACGGGGATAGTCGGCTGGACGGCAAACAATCCACGAGAGAATGACGTTCGGTTGAAAACCAGCCGCTTAGTTGCTCCGCAGAAGGTCCCTGATCCCATCGATACCGGCCTGGGCGCATTGCTCATCCTGGTCCGAAGTGGCCCCGCTCACGCCGATACCGCCGAGTAGATGGCCATTGCCTGTCTTGACCGGCAAGCCGCCAGGGAAAACAACAATCCCCGGCACCAGTTGGATCCCGTGTGGACGACCCTGGTTCTTGTAGGCAATATTCTCGCCGAGAAACCGGGTCGGAAACGGTAACAAGACGGAACTTCTGCCCTTGAGCTGAGCAATGTCAATACTGCCGAGGTAGGCATTGTCCTGCCGCCGGAACAACTTGAGGTCTCCGCCCGCATCAAATATTGCGATATTCACCGGATTCCAGCCTTCCATCCTTGCTTTGGCCTCGCATGCATCGGCCATCCTGTTTGCGGCATCAAGGCTTAATACCGGTCGTTTTTCCAGGCTATCCTCTGCAGGAACCGACTCGCACACAGCTATTAGAAGGGCGATGAAACAGAAATTACGAATCAATGACATCATGTGTTCTCCTTCTTCTAGCGATTAGCCCAAGGTTCTGTTTTCGGTTAC
>DBZZ01000025.1:0-26696 GCA_002311315.1 Methylococcaceae bacterium UBA1147
GGACCGCGGAATCGACCGATTCATCCTCCTGTACGCCATGAACGGTGATGACCCTGTCCTGGTCAATCATTGTGTCCCGGCCTCATTCATTTATCCCCTCGACTGCAGTGCAGAACGAATGATTTGCTCGCTGCTTTTTCCTTCAACTGAAACCTGTTTGAGCATCCGCTGGGCATCGCTGTTCTTGTAGCCCAGTGCAAGCAGGGCACTGAGTGCTTCCTGCACCGCCGAACGGACACTTACGGTGTTCCCCGAAATCGTTGAGGCCCAGGTTTCCGATTCGTCGATCCCGGGCAAACGATCCCGCATTTCTATAATCAGCCGTTCGGCCGTCTTTTTGCCGATCCCTGGCAGGCGGACCAGCGAGGCCGTATCGTGACCCTGGACACAGCGGTGAAATTCCTCGACGCTGAGACCCGAAAGCAGGGTTAGGGCTAGGCGCGCACCGACTCCGTTGACCTTGATCAGACTTCTAAACAGCGTGCGTTCCGCATCGCTGCTAAAACCAAAAAGGATATGGGCATCCTCGCGAACGACCAGGTGCGTATGCAATTGCACTTCCTGGCCGAGTTCAGGCAGACTATAGAAGGTCGACATCGGCGCTTCGATTTCGTAGCCCACTCCGTTCACGTCGAGCAGCATCGTTGGCGCGGCCTTTGCGACCAGGCGTCCCCGTAGAAAGCCGATCAAGTCGCCGTCTCCGCTATCCGCACGTCACGGGTTACAACAAGAACCACAGTTCGCTTCATGTTGCCACCGGCCAGAAACCCTGCCCGGAAAGTCGTTTCCGGGTCTGCTGGTAATGAATGTGACAAAGGGCCACGCCCAACGCATCCGCTGCATCGGTCTGCAGCTTGCCCTGCAGACCCAGCAGGATGCGAACCATATGCTGCACTTGGTTTTTCTCGGCACTCCCTTTACCCACTAGAGCCTGCTTGACCTGGCGTGCCGCATATTCGTAAACCGGGATCCGGTTGGAAATGACGGCACAGATCGCGGCGCCACGAGCCTGTCCGAGTTTCAACGCCGAATCGGCATTCTTGTGCATAAAAACCTTTTCGATCGCCAGTTGATCCGGATCGAATTCGCTCACCACCTCAGCAATCCCCTCGAAAATTTGCTTCAGGCGGTCCGGAAAGCCTTCGCCGGTCACTCGAACGCAACCGCTGGCGATGTATCGGAGTCCGTCGGCGGCGTCATCGACGACACCAAAACCAGTGATCCTTGACCCGGGGTCAATGCCTAGGATTCGCGCCATAATCTCGATTCAGGACATCCCTTCAAGAATCTCATCACTGATCTCGGCATTGGAGTAGACATTCTGAACATCGTCAAGGTCTTCGAGATGTTCCTGCAAACGAACCATCTTCTCGGCATCCTTGGCATCGAGCACACTCGTGGTACCGGCTTTCATCAGTATTTCCGAACTCTCCGGCTGAAGCCCGACGTCAATCAGGCCCTGCTTCACCGCCAGAAAGTCCTCGGGGCTGGTCGTCACATCGATCGACCCGTCGAGCAAAGCAACCACGTCTTCTGCTCCGGCTTCCAATGCAGCCTCCATGATCGTATCTTCGTCATGCTCGGCAGCAAAAGTCAGGAGCCCGAGTTTCTCGAACATGTAGCCAACCGAACCTTCGGTTCCAAGGTTGCCGCCTGCCTTGGTAAAGGCATGCCGCACTTCCGCAACCGTACGGTTCCTGTTGTCCGTCAGGCAGTCGACAAGAATTGCAACGCCGCCCGGTCCGTAGCCTTCATACCGGACTTCGTCATAACTCACCCCGTCCTGCGTGCCACTCGCCTTCTTGATGGCGTTTTCGATGGTATCCCTCTTCATGTTGTTGGACAGGGCCTTGTCCATAACAGACCGAAGACTCGGGTTGTTCATCGGGTCCGGGCCCCCGCCATTTTTCACCGCCACACCGATTTCCCGTATCAGCTTGGTAAACAGTTTCCCCCGCTTTGCATCCTGCGCGCCTTTGCGAAATCGAATATTTGCCCACTTGCTATGACCTGCCATATTACAACCCTGCAAATAAATAGATTAAAGCCCAGTCTGATGATTTGTCCGGATGGCCCGTAATTTTAACATTACGGGCCATGCTAATGCATTGAAGCTCGGCAACGCTGCCTACGGAACGGGTACCAATTCTCTCCGCCGATCACAACCAGCGCAAACGATTGGCATTGGTCACCACGGTGACCGAGGACATGGCCATGGCCGCTCCGGCGATCATCGGATTCAGCAGGATACCGAACACAGGGTAAAGCACCCCGGCGGCAATCGGGATACTCAAGACATTGTAGACAAACGCACCGATCAGGTTCTGCCTGATATTCCGCAGTGTCTTCCTCGAAAGATCGATGGTCTCGGATACCTTGAAAAGGGAACCCTGCATCAGGACCACGTCTGCACTCTCGATCGCGACATCGGTCCCCGTTCCGATCGCAAAGCCGACATCTGCCTGCGCAAGTGCCGGCGCATCATTGATCCCGTCCCCGACCATCGCGACAACCTCACCCTCTTTCTGCAAAGCCCTGATCACCGAAGCCTTGTCCTCAGGAAGCACACGACTGCGCACATCGTCGATCCCAACCCTGTCGGCAATTGCGCGAGCTGTTTTTTCGTTGTCCCCGGTCACCATCAGAACCCGGATTCCTGCAGGGCCGAGAGCGGCAACCGCCTGGAACGAATCCTCCTTGACCCGGTCGGCGATGGAAAGCAACCCCACCACTTTGGTGCGGGTGGCCAGCAGTACAGGCGTTTCCCCCTTTTCCGCATAGCTTTCAACCAGTCCGGAAAAAGCCCCAACTTCAATGTCGTTCGATTCGATCAGTTCCAGGTTTCCAAGGAACATCGTTTGTTGTTCCATGACCCCCGACACCCCACGACCAGTGTGCGCCTCGAATCCGGAAACCGCCGTCGGCTCGATGTTTTTAGACCCAGATGCATTCAGCACGGCCCTCGCCAGCGGATGTTCGGACCCGACTTCGAGACTTGCCGCCGCTTGCAAAACCTGTTCCTGGCTCCAACCCGCAGCCGCTTCAACCGCTGAAACGCTTGGCCTCCCTTCGGTCACCGTGCCCGTTTTGTCGAATACCACACAAGTAATCTTCTCTGCGGTCTGAAGCGCTTCCCCGTTACGGATCAATACTCCGGACCTTGCGGCCCGTCCAACGGCAACCATTACCGAAATCGGTGTAGCAAGTCCCAGCGCACAGGGACAGGCGATCAGAAGTACGGTCATTGCAGTTACAAAGGCGTAAGCTAGGGCTGGTTCCGGCCCGAAACTCATCCAGACCAGAAAAGTCAGGCATGCAATACCGATCACAACCGGCACAAACACGGCGGCAACGCGATCTACCAGCCTGGCAATCTGGGGCTTGTTTTCCTGCGCCTGCCTGACACTTTCCACTATCTTTGCGAGCAAGGTATCCCGTCCGATACGGGTTACCTTGTACAGCAAGGTCCCGGCTTGGTTGACGGTGCCGGTTACCACTTCGTCGCCCTCGCGTTTTTCGACCGGCATTGGTTCCCCGGTCAGCATAGATTCATCGACGGCCGACTGGCCTTGCACAACGATTCCATCGACCGCAATCCTCTCTCCAGGGCGAACGCGCAGCACTTCTTCCAGCCCCACCTTCTCGATGGGGATATCCATTTCTTTGCCGTTTCTGACGACTCGAGCCGTGTTCGGCTGCAGGCCCATAAGTTCCCGAATGGCGCCTCTGGTCCTGCCTCGGGCACGGGTTTCTAGAGCAGCCCCGAGATTGATGAAAGCCAGGATGATCACGGCCGCCTCGAAATAGGCATGTTTAGCCAGCACCGGCAGATCTGAGGCGAACCCGGTCACCACCGTCGAATAGACCCAGGCTGCGCCCGTGCCCATCGCGATCAGGCTATCCATGTTCGCCTGGCCCTGGCGCAGCGCCTTTATTGCGCCGCGATAGAAGTGCCCTCCGGAATAGACCATGACCGCCAGCGTGACCCCAGCCACCAGAATCCAGAAGTCACTTGCCTCGCCTTCGCTCGCTACAGGCAGAATATCCAGGTGCCCCCCTAGCATGAGGGGCAAACCGGCAAGCCCGGCGACAACCGCTTTTTTCAACAATTGCCGGTATCGTTCGAGTTCTAGATTCTCTTCGTCCGATGGGTTTTCCAGACCTTCCACTACAGCGGCGTCGTAACCCGCGGTTCTCAGTGCAGCTCTGAGGACCTCGACATCGATCCCACCGCAAACGGTGGCCGAATGATCGGCAAAGTTGACCACCGCTGACTCAACGCCCTCGACTTCCCGCAGGGCATCTTGCACAGTTTTCACGCATCCCGCGCAGCGCATGCCCAGCACGGACAACCGCACTACGCTCTGTTGCGAAGATCCATTCCTGTTTGACTGCATTTACCGATTCCCTGGCCAAAACGCATGAAACATGCACGCCAATCGGTTACCAAGGCTCAAAACGCTGCTCCGGGTAGCTGGTACACAATCCAGTTTGGACATCAAACCACCACCGGACGAAAAAGATCCATCACCTGGACTGGCTGCATGGATGATGACATTTTCACCAACAAAACCGGTTTCTCGAAAACCCGGCTTGCCAATATTGCCAAGTTGCTTTCAACACTGAGCTCAATGAAATTGGATCCTTGAAACCAGGGCCTCCCCCTCAAGCGACAACCGTATATCCGGCATCGCTGACTGCCTGCTTCAACTCATCCAGCGAAACAAGCGCAGCATCGAAGTCGATATCCACCTGATTGGCGGCATGATCTGCCGTGGACAAGGCCACACCATCAAGCGCCTCCAGAAGATTTTTTACCGACGATTCACAACCCCCGCATTTCATTCCCTCAACGCACAATACGATTTTTTCCATGGGTACACTTTCAACCGTTTACTAGGTTCTAGTTTACCACATCAACAATCCCCGAAATTTGCCCCGCATCGCCGCATCGACGGCTCTGAAAAAGCGGCATAACATTGATTTTTCGTGCTTTCCTGCGGGTTGTGGCTCAAGGTTCGATATCCAATGACACCCTTAACACCGGCTAATTACCAGCGCCTGGCCTGTATTCGGTTACGGTGAGGCATTGCAGATGCTAAACTTAATTTTATCGGCTTAGTATGGACAAGGGGAATGCATCAATCGTTTTATGGATTGACAGGATTGCTAACGTTGCTTGTCAGCCAGTCGACTTTGGCGGAACTGGTTGGTATCAGTCCGGACCAACTCGAGGCACTGATGGAAAAAGAAAATGCCCTGGTGGTGGACATCCGAACCCCGCCAGAATGGAAAGCAACGGGGACCATCGCTTCCAGTCACAAACTGATGTTTTTCGATGCAAACAGCCATTACGACTCGTCGAAGTGGCTGGCCAAGTTGAACCGATTAAGGAAAGACCATCAACCCGTCATCCTGGTCTGTCGCTCCGGCGGCCGTTCCTCAAGCGTTGGCCGGCTACTTGATGAAAAATCCGGCAACAGTAAAGTTTATCACCTTGAAAAAGGGATTAAAGGCTGGATCAGCGAAGGAAAAGCAACACAACACTGAGCCTTCTGTCCCGTTAGACTGTCGACGAACCCGGAACACCGGCAGTATCCTTAACTCCTATATCCAGTAATTCTTCGGTCGCAAACATGGCAAGAAAATCGATCCACAATCAGACCATCGCCCTCGCAGGCCTCGCCCAGGCCGTTTACCTGATCAAACAGCTTGCTAGGCATGGCACGGCAGACGCGGATGCCATAGAGGCAAGCATTGGATCGATCCTGAAAATCGATGCACGCGATATCAAGGATGTCTACGGCGGACTCAACAGGATCAGAACCGGCGTCCGGCAGCTTGAAAAGCAACTCTCGGGCCCGCCGGCAATGGATCCAGAACAATTAAACTATGCCGGGGCATTACTTTTCCTGGAACGCAAACTGGTCAGCAACGACGATCTTCTGCTGAAACTCAGGCGCGGACTGGAACAAATCGGTTCGGAAAGCAACGCCGACGAAGATTCGGAAACGATAATCTCCAGGCTGGCCGATCTTTACCAGCGAACCGTTAGCCAGCTGAACCCAAAGATCCTGGTCAACGGCGAACAGGTTCATCTGACCAATCCGGACAACGTGATCAAGATCCGGGCATTGTTGCTGGCGGGAATTCGATCCGCGTTCCTGTGGCGGCAATACGGCGGGAGTCGCTGGAAATTCGTCCTATTCCGCAAGCGGATGCTTAACGAATCGAAGAAGTTGTTGGAGACCGTCTGAGAGCCTACCGGGTCGAATCCGACATCAGTTCCATGCCCGCTGCGGCATCCCGTTTGGGGACAATCGTGTTTTCAGACTTGCGACTACAGAATGGCGACAAAACCACCGTTAACCGTGCCGCTGGTACTGCTGCGAACCCGCAGCCCCGGGACGACGTCTCACGATACTCCCTTCCACTATCATAACCCTTTGAGTAACCGCACAAAGCAAAGTGTAGGGGATGGTGTCGGCAAAAGCCGCCACTTCCTCTATGCGAAGCTGGTCGCCCCAGAGGACTACTGGATCCCCGATCTGGGCGTCGGGGCAGCTTGAAAGATCGACCGTCAGCATGTCCATGGAAACCCGGCCAACAACCGGGACTCGCGTGTCCCGAACAAGCACTTGGGCATCGTTGCCGATCGAACGGGGATAACCATCGCCATAACCGATCGCGATCACCCCAAGACGAATGTTGCGCGGCGCCACCCACTGCCCGCCGTAACCGACGGCAACCCCGGCTTCAAGTTCCCTGACCGCAATCAACCTTGACTGCAACGTCATGACAGTATGAAGGTCGTGATCCGCACCGGTCTTGTGCGGGAAAGGCGACGCCCCCAGCAGCATGATTCCAGGCCTGACCCAGTCGGCCCGCGCTTCGGGCCAACCCAGAATTCCAGCAGAGTTGGCGATACTTCGCTCTCCGAACAAACCCTCCGTGAGAGCACGAAACAGCCGCAGTTGATTGGTTGTGGCCGGATCATCCAGTTCGTCGGCCTTCGCCAGATGTGTCATCAAACGGATGGGTTTTTCGACCTGAGAACAACCACTGAGGCGCCTGTGCGCCTCAAGAAAATCGTGCTCTCCGAATCCCAGCCGGTTCATTCCGGAGTCCAGCTTCAACCAGACAGAAAGAGAACTTTTCTGACCAGAGGCCTCGATGATTTCCACCTGATACATGGAATGTATGACCGGCTCAAGATGGTGCTGAAGAACGAGAGCAAGCTCATCTGCACAGACAAAACCCTCGAGCACAGCGATGGGTTCGATGATGCCCGCCTCACGCAAGCCAAGCCCTTCTTCGACCCGGGCTACGGCAAATGCATCGACCCCTCGCAATGCCCTGGCAATTCGAAGCAGCCCGTGGCCGTAGCCGTTGGCCTTGATAACAGCCATGACTTTCGATCCCGGAACATGATCCCGAACCCGCTGCAAGTTATGACGTGGCGCCGACAGGTCCAGCACCGCGTGCGCGGCCGGGATCATAGATAACCCTCTTCTCCGTAAGGATTCGCGGCAAAATTCTCGAACCGGGTGTACTGACCGAGAAAGGTCAGACGAAATGTACCAATCGGGCCGTTACGGTGCTTTGCGATGATGATTTCCGCCGTACCCTTGTCCGGACTGTCCTCATTGTAGACTTCATCGCGGTAAATGAAAGCGATCAGATCGGCATCCTGCTCGATGGATCCACTATCACGAAGATCGGACATGACCGGCCGTTTGTTCGGCCGCTGTTCCGGATTCCGGTTCAACTGGGACAGAACAACCACCGGAACATCAAGTTCCCTTGCAAGGGCCTTGAGCGACCGGGATATGTAAGAAATTTCGGAAACCCGGTTGTCACCGTTGCCAGGAGCCTGCATCAACTGCAGGTAATCCACCACAACCAGCCCAAGTTGGCCGTGTTCGCGGGTCAGGCGGCGGACCCTGGCCCTGATTTCGAGGGGCGACATGGCCGGCGTATCGTCGATGAACAGTTTGGCATCGGCCAGTATGTTCAGCGCGGACGTCAGACGCGGCCATTCCTCGTCTTCCAGGCAGCCGTTTCGAATCTTGTGCTGATCGATACGACCGAGGGACGACATCATGCGCATCGCCAGGTGGTCACCAGGCATTTCCATGCTGAATACAGCAACCGGCTTGTCACCCTGAATCGATACGTTTTCCGCCAGGTTCATCGCAAAACTGGTCTTGCCCATCGAAGGCCGCCCTGCAACGATAATCAGGTCCGAACACTGGAGACCGGAGGTCATTTCATCAAAATCAGTGAACCCGGTGCTAGCACCTGTCAAGGAGCCTTCCTGCTCGTACAACTGTTCGACCCGTTCGATCGCCTGCTTCAGTAAAGGCTTGATCGCCACAAAACCCGAGGAACCTCTCTGCCTCTGCTCGGCGATCTCGAAAACCTTTTGTTCTGCGTACTCAAGCAGTTCCGAAGTACCGCGACCCTGGGTATCGTAGGCCGCTCTGGCGATCTCGGTTCCAACGTGGACCAGTTGCCGAAGCACCGAACGTTCCCTGACAATATCCGCATAGGCCGTGATGTTCGCAGCACTTGGGGTATCCTTGGCAAGGGTTCCGATGTACTGCAGTCCCCCCGCATCACCCAGAGAATCCTCCTGCTCCAGGATCTCCGAAAGAGTCACCAGATCGAACGGAGTTTGCTTTTCAGCCAGCTTGCAAATCGCCCTGAAGATAAGGCGGTGCTCTTTGCGGTAGAAATCCTCTTCACCAACCCGGTCAGCGATGGAGTCCCAGGCTATATTGTCCAGCATCAACCCGCCCAACACCGATTGCTCCGCCTGAATCGAATGAGGCGGAAGGTCGGCTGCCGCGTTGGTATCCGAACCGGTTCGGGCAAATTCAGCCATGATTCATTACCCCAGCAACGGGAATAATTCCCCTGCTCCTTCTTGAACATGGGCCTTAAAGAACAGGCCCGGATCTCCGAGTACCCTTGGCAGACGCGACGGATAAAATTCCATTTTATACGCTTTCCCTGAGGTTCCGAATAAACTCCGTCGTTGAAAATCCGTCGACAAAATCCAGGCTCCTAACCTCGCCTCCGTTGGCGATAATGCAATCATAACCGGCCAGCCGGCTCACATCGCCATAGTCGCCTCCCTTGACCAGGATATCAGGCAAAACCCTGCACAAAAGTTTTTCGGGGGTATCCTCAATAAATGGTATGACCCAGTCAACGCATTCCAGCGCCGCCAGCATAGCCATTCGGGTTTCAAGATTGTTGACCGGTCGGTCGTCGCCCTTGAGGCGGCGCACCGATTCGTCACTGTTGACCAGGACCACCAATCGATGACCCAGGTCACGGGCCTGCTGGAGATAGGCGATGTGTCCTGGGTGCAAAATGTCAAAACAACCATTGGTCGCAACGATCTTCTCTCCGCTCGATCGGGCAACTACCAGCGTTTCCAGCAACGACTCGAGAGCGATGACACCCCGGTGGTGAGCGCGCTGCTGCTGAAGGGCGTAGCGCAATTCGTCCAGTCCGATGGTAGCAGTTCCCAGCTTGCCAACCACAAGACCAGCCGCGATATTCGCCAGGGCAGTCGCCTCCGCAAATGGCTGACCGGCAGCCAAGCTGGCCGATAAGACCGCGATGACTGTATCTCCAGCGCCAGTCACATCGTAAACTTCGCGGGCCTGGGTAGGAAGATGCAGGGGCTCCTCATCCCGTTGGAGCAGAGTCATGCCCTGTTCGCCACGCGTGACCAGCAACGCATCTAGCTCGATCTCCTGAAGAAGCCGCGATCCCTTCTCAACGATTTCCTGTTCGTCCTTGCAGATCCCGACAACCCTCTCAAACTCGGCAAGGTTCGGGGTAATCAGCGTAGCGCCTGCATAAATTGAAAAATCCCGTCTTTTAGGATCCACCAAGACCGGCTTGCCCGCATCTCGCGCTGCCTGGATGAATTCCCTAGTCGAACGCAATGTCCCCTTGCCGTAGTCGGAAAGGACAACAACGTCGACCTTTTCCGCCTCTATACGAAAATCTTCAAGGATCGTAGCCGAATCCACACCGTAGAACCCATCTTCGAAATCGAGCCTAATCAATTGCTGGTTGCGACTCATAACCCTGAGTTTTGTAACGGTCTCGAAGCCCTGCAAGCGCTTGAACCGGCAAGCTATGCCGGCCGATTCCATCAACTCGCGCAACGTATCTGCAGAGGAATCGTCACCGCAAAAGCCCATGACCGAAACAGTTGCCTCGAGCGCAACAACGTTCAAGGCGACGTTTCCTGCTCCCCCGACCCGGTTTTCCGAGCGCTCGACATGAACCACCGGTACTGGTGCCTCTGGGGAAATCCTGGAGGTATTTCCATACCAGTAGCGGTCCAGCATCAGATCACCGACAACCAAAACCCTAGCAGCAGAGAAGTCAGCAAGTTTCATCGATTCTAAAGAGCCCCGTTTGAAAATGCCGGATGATAACACAGCGATCATACTTGGCATGGTCTGCGCCGACCAGTACTATACGCCACTGAGTTCCATAAGGGAGACGACCATGAGCGTAACCATCTACCACAATCCCCGGTGCAGCAAGTCACGGCAAACCCTGCAGTTACTGAGAGATAAGGGAATCGAACCAAACATCGTCGAATACCTGTCGACACCACCGAGCCCGGCGGAGCTTGCCGATATACTTGATCGACTGGGTCTGGAACCACGGGACCTGATGCGCAAGAAAGAAGCCGAATACGGGGAAGCTGGACTGGACAACCCGGAACTAAGCCGGGAAGAATTGATCCAGCGCATGGTGGATTATCCCAAGGTCATCGAACGCCCGATCGTACTCAAAGACAACAAGGCAGCCATCGGCCGACCGCCCGAAAACGTGCTCGGAATTCTCTGACAATGGTCGAGATCCTTGTGCTGTATTACACCCAGTATGGTTCCACCATGGAAATGGCCAACCAGGTGGCTCGGGGAGTAGAGGAAATCAGCAATGCAACCGCTCGCATTCGCACGGTTCCCGGTGTGTCGCCAGTATGCCAGGCGACGGAAGACAGTATCCCCGCTTCCGGTCATGCCTACGCTAACCTGGACGACCTGAGCGAATGCGACGGCCTGGCACTGGGAAGCCCGACCCATTACGGCAACATGGCCGCGTCCATGAAACACTTTTGGGATAATACCACCGAACTGTGGTTTTCCGGCGGCCTGGCGGGCAAACCCGCTGGTTGTTTTACTGCTGTGTCCAGCATGCACGGGGGACACGAAACCACGCTGTTATCGATGATGCTGCCTCTTTTCCATCATGGGATGATGATCCTCGGCATCCCGTCCACGGAAGTCGCGTTGATGAAGACAGTCTCGGGAGGAACCCCTTACGGCCCAAGCCACCTGTCCGGCAAGGACAAGAACGGACTGACAGCTGATGAAAAAACGATCTGTAGAAACCTCGGCAAACGGCTTGCCCGGACGGCGATAGCCCTGGCCAACGGCAACTCGTGACACTCCCGCGGAACTTCTGCTACTGCCTCACCCTGACCAGCTATTTTCTTCTGCTTGCCCTGTTACTACTCTGGCCAACAGTACTGTCGCCGCCGAAACACATTCCAACAGCAGTCATTCTTATCGTTAGTGTGCTGCCGCTGTTGTTTCCCCTGATGGGATTGTTGCACGGACGCAGAAACGCGTACGTCTGGGCCGGCTATCTGAGTCTCTTCTATTTCATTCACGCAGTCACCGAGGCCGCAGCCGTCAACCAGTTTTCCGAAATGGTGGCCGTGGGCAGTGAATTAGCGGCGAGTTCGCTGCTCTTTATCGGAAGCATCCTCTACCTAAAAAGCTCCAGGTTAGCCTGACCATGCCCAAGCAGGTTCCGCTGCCCCTTGAGTTCCACGGGACGAAAGCCTTTGAATCCTTTCACCCTGGCCCTAACATCCAGGTTCTGGATACACTGCAGGCACTTTCTAGAAACCAGGAAGAAGCATTTGTTTTTCTCTGGGCCGATAAAGGCCTGGGTAAATCACACCTGCTGCAGGCAACCTGCCGGGCCAGTGTGCTTAAAAACGCTTGTTACCTGCCGCTCGCCGAAACCAACCGTTTTGGCCCGGAATTATTGCAGGGAATAGACAGCCGCGGCCTTGTCTGCATCGACGATATCGAACAGATCGCCGGACATTCCGAATGGGAAGAGGCGATTTTTCATTTCTTCAACCGGCACCGGGAAAACAGGAATCCGCTACTGTTCAGTGCATCCGTACCACCCGCGAAGATTGGCATAAAGCTCCCGGACCTGGCATCTCGCCTCAAGTCCGGACTGACCCTCCAATTGCAGAACATGAACGATCAGGACAAGCTGGAGGCACTCACTCTGAAGGCCAAGTCCATGGGGCTTGACCTTCATGAAGATGTGGGCAGGTTCCTGCTCAGACGTTACCCGCGAGATCTGCCGACCCTGTGGACCATCCTGGAAACACTGGACTATGCTTCCCTGTCGGAGAAACGGAAACTGACGATTCCCTTCCTGAAACTGCAACTGGGAGACCTCTAGGCCTTGTCAGTCGATCCGTACCAGCGTGCCGGCGGGGACCCGGTCAAAAACCTCGATGATGTCTGCATTTCTCATCCGGATGCAGCCATGCGACCCGGGAATGCCGCTCACCAGGTGATCGGGGCTTCCATGAATGTAGATTAGACGCCGTGCGGTATCGACATCACCAAACCGGTTCTTGCCCGGCTCCATTCCCCCGAGCCAGAAGATTCTTGACAGTATCCAGTCGCGCCCTGGGTATTCCCGATCCAGTTCAGGGGAATAAACCTCACCGGTCGGCCTGCGACCCACAAAGACCGAGAACCGGGCAGCACCTTCACCGATCCTGGCCCTGATCCGGTGAAGCCCCCGGGGTGTACATTCACTACCATATCGCTCCCCGCCGCCATTACCGGCGGTCGAAACCGAATAACTGTAGACGAGTCGGTTTTTTTCAATCAGCTCGAGCGTCTGGCGACGCAGCGATACATTGAGGCAGGGATGATCCAGGGCCATCTGTCGCACAGTACCCACCTAGAAGCTCAGTCCTTTTCAAATAGGGCAATGGATTCGACATGGGATGTCTGCGGAAACATGTCCATGACACCAGCCCCCTTCAGGCTATAACCGAACCGTTCCACCAGAATGCTCGCATCGCGTGCGAGGGTCGATGGGTTGCATGATACATACACGATCCGCTTCACACCCCAGCGCGGGAAACAAGCCAGGATTTCCTCTGCTCCCGCACGCGATGGATCGACCAAGGCCAGCGAATAAGTCTCTCGATACCATGGCCGATGCCTCTGGTCGGACGTCAAATCAGCAACGTGAAAACTGGCGTTGGCCAGCTGATTCAGTTCGGCATTCCGCTCCGCCTGTGCCACCAGTTCCCTGCTACCCTCGACACCCACCACTCGCTGGGCATAACGTGCAATCGGCAAGGTAAAATTCCCTATACCGCAAAAAAGGTCGATTACGCGATCATCCGCTTCGGGTGCCAGCAGGTCAATTGCCCTGTCGATCATTCTGCGGTTCATCTCGGGATTGACCTGGATAAATTGCAACGGCCCAAATTCAAAGCAGACGTCATGAGCTGGCACGCTGTAACTCAGCAAGTCGCTCTCGTATTCACCGAGCGCAACGACAGAATCCGGACCCTTAGGCTGCAAGTAGACGCGAAAATCGTTCACCCTGCCAAATTCCGTCATACATTCCAGGTCTTCGGTACTGGGATTTGCCAGATTCCGAAAAACAAGAATACATCCGGCATCGCCCATTGCAACTTCAATCTGGGGAATCTGGGTGCGAATGGACAAACAGTTGATCAACTGCGCCATGTCCACCAGTTTTCTGCCGACTCTCGGGTGCAAAACCTCGCAATGCCCCATGTCTGCGAGTAGCCGGCTCCTTTTTTCCCGAAAGCCGACCAGAACCTTCTGTTTCTTTTCGACGTACTTGACGCTCAGTCGGGCCTTGTGGCGGTAACCCCAGACGGGTCCCCTAAGAGGGTCCCACAACGGCACTTCGTCCAATCGACCGATACGCCGAAACTGTTCTGCCAACAGGTCCTGCTTGACCTCGATCTGTCGCTCCGGGTCAACGTGCTGGAAACTGCATCCACCACACAGTCCGAAATAGTCGCATTTCGGTTCCGTACGAAAACTGGAGCTCTCGTACACCTCGGCAACTCTGGCTTCGGCAAAATCCCTTTTCATATCGGTGAATTCGATGTCCACCACTTCACCGGGCAAAGCGCCATCCACGAAAGTGGCTTTTCCATCAACGTGCGTGACGCCACGTCCGTCATGGCAGAAAGACTCGATGTCAACCCGGACCAGCCCCTCGGGAAGTTGCTTTCTGTTTCTTCGACGACGACTCATGATTTTACTGGGCAAGCTGTTTTCGGAAAATCGACTACGCCGCAATCAACCGGCATCGGCGGCAAACAGCAAAACGGCGCTGGACAAGCAAGGACATCCAGGGTTCTAGGTGCTCAGCCGAAAGAGAACCCGGGGGAATACTTCCGGTTCAAACGCTGAACCCTTGGTCAGGCAGGCCATGGCGCGTAAGTTCGATACTATGCCGGATAGACTCCTGTCGACAGGTAGCGGTCGCCCCGGTCGCAAATGATAGTAACAATGACGGCGTCCTCTAGTTCGGCCGACAAGCGCAAAGCCACCGCAACCGCACCCCCGGACGAAATGCCGGCGAAGATCCCCTCTCTGGATGCCATCAACCTGGTGGTTTCCTCCGCATCCTCCTGGCTGACGTCTATGAATCGGTCCACCCGTACCGCTTCATAGATTTTCGGCAAATAGGCATCAGGCCATCGCCTGATGCCAGGAATCTTGGCATTCTCTTTCGGCTGGACCCCGACAATCTCGATATCAGCATTCTTTTCCTTCAGAAAACGCGAAGTACCCATGATGGTCCCTGTGGTTCCCATTGAACTCACGAAATGCGTGATCCTGCCTTCGGTCTCACGCCATATTTCGGGACCGGTTCCCTCGTAATGAGCCCGGGGATTATCCGGGTTTGCAAACTGGTCTAGGATCTTGCCCTTCCCTGCCGCTTCTAAGTCGCGGGACTTGTCGATCGCTGCTTCCATGCTGCCCTTCTCCGGGGTCAGGATGATTTCGGCTCCATAAGCCTTCATGACCATACGGCGCTCGACACTCATGTTGTCCGGCATAATCAGGATCATGCGGTAGCCTTTAATCGCCGCAGCCATGGCCAGCGCAATACCGGTATTCCCGCTGGTCGCTTCGATCAGACAATCACCGGGTTTAATTTCACCGCGCTCTTCCGCTCGGCGAATCATACTCAACGCCGGACGATCCTTGACCGATCCGGCGGGGTTGTTTCCTTCCAGCTTGACCACCAGGGTATTGGTCGTATTACCCGGCAATCTCTGTAGACGGACAAGCGGAGTATTACCCACGTAATTTTCGATAGTAGGCAAATTCATTTAAAGGCCTTCTTGCATTGGTGTTCCAAACTGCGACAACAACCCCAAACACGGGACGCTCTATCCCAGCTTCTGATAAGAGCCCCGAGCCGCTTACCGTTCAGGAATAAGCCCCAGCATCCGGTAATTGTATTCCGGTCCATACGGCTTCTCTAGCCCACCCAAGAACGGGCATTTCTAAAGAAAACAGCCCATGGACTAAACTCTCCCCAGGCCGGATCTCCCCAAGTGTTCTGAAAGGTCCTGAAACACCGTTCCGGATGCGGCATCATGATGGTAAAACGCCCGTCCGCATTGGTCACACCGGTAATCCCTCCGGGTGACCCGTTCGGGTTGAACGGATACTGATCTGTTTCACGGCCATAATGGTCGATGTAGCGCAAAGCCACTGTAGATTCGCCGGAACCGGTTTCAGAAGTGCTGGAAAATTCGGCCCGCCCTTCTCCATGCGCAACGCACACCGGGATTTTCCAACCTTCCATGCCCCGCAAGAAGATCGATGCGGATTCCTGCACTTCGACCATGACCACCCGGGCTTCAAACTGCTCGGACCGGTTTCGCACAAAACGCGGCCATTCGTCGGCACCCGGAATAATATGGGTCAGCCCGCTTAGCATCTGACATCCGTTACAGACACCTAGCCCGAAGCTATCCTCCCGGTTAAAAAACTCCATGAACTGGTCGCGCAGACCGGGATCGAACCTGACCAACTGCGCCCAGCCCCTTCCGGCACCCAGCACGTCCCCATACGAAAAACCGCCGCAGGCCACCAGGCCGCGGAAATTCTGCAAACTCGTTCGACCTTCCCGCAAGTCGTTCATGTGGACATCGATGCTGGAAAAACCGGCCTCGTCAAATGCGGCTGCCATTTCAACATGCCCATTAACACCCTGCTCCCTGAGAATGGCCACCGCTGGCCGCCGGGTATGAACAAAGGGAACGCCGGAAAGCTGTTCAGCAGAAAAACCAGATCCCGACCCCAGGCCCGGATCATCGTCATCCCCGATGGTCTCGAATTCCTCTTTTGCACACTCAGGATTGTCACGGATCGATTGCATGCAGAAACTGGTCATCGCCCAGTTTTTTTGCAATCCTGCGCGCGAACCCACAAAGAATCGATTGCCGGAATAATCGAAGCGCAGGCTCTGTTCCTTACAGGCTGTACCGATGCGATGCGCACATCGACCCAGCCCTGCATCGCTCAAACTGTCTAGAACAAAACGAGTATCTCCGGAGCGGACCTGGATTACCGCACCAAGTTCCTCGGTAAACAGAACGGCCAGCGGGTCCTGACCCAGATCGCCCAGTTCGACCTGCAATCCGCAGCGTCCCGCGAAAGCCATTTCAGCCAAGGTAACGAAGAGCCCGCCGTCCGACCGGTCATGGTAAGCCAGCAGCTGGTTCTGACGGTTCAAAAACTGAATGCAGTTAAAAAATCTCTTGAACTGGCCGGCGTCTTCAAGGTCCGGACATTCCGATCCCAACTGGGAATAAACCTGGGCAAGTGCCGACCCACCCAACCGGTTCCTACCGCCGCCTAGGTCAATGAGCACAAGATCGGTATCACCTTGATCAAGGACCAGACGAGGTGTCAATGTACGCCGGATATCGGCAACCGGAGCAAACGCAGAAATGATCAGTGACACGGGTGATGTCACTACCTTTTCCTCTCCGTTTTCTTGCCAGACGGTCCTCATGGACAGCGAATCTTTCCCAACCGGAATTGCAATACCCAACGCCGGACAGAGTTCTAGACCCACCGCCTGTACCGTTTGGTACAAAGCCGCGTCCTGGCCTTCGCTGCCAGCCGCGGCCATCCAGTTGGCAGAAAGCTTCACCTCACCCAGCGAATCAATCTGCGCCGCCGCCAGGTTGGCAAGCGCCTCGCCCACCGCCATGCGGCCCGAGGCAGGCGCGCTGCTTAGTGCCAACGGGCTGCGTTCCCCCATGGCCATGGCCTCCCCGGTATGACTGCGAAAGCCGGACGCAGTAACCGCCACATCTGCAACCGGCACCTGCCATGGACCCACCATCTGATCACGAGCAACCAGCCCTGTGACCGACCTGTCACCTATGGTGACGAGGAAATTCTTGCCTGCCACTGCAGGTAGCTGAAGAACCCGTCGCACTGCTTCCTCAACGGTGACATCATGCAGGACCAGCGAACTGCACTGGCTGTACTGTGCCTCGGCGGTTCTGTGCATCTTTGGTGGTTTACCAAACAGCAGGGACATCGGTATGTCAATCGCGTTGCATCCGTTTTCCTCATCGTGCAGGGTCAAGTGTTCTTCTTCGGTCGCGTAACCAATCACCGCAAACGGACAATTCTCCCGTTCACATATGGCAGAAAAGGGGGGCAGGGATTGCTCCTCGATTACCAGCACATAACGTTCCTGTGCTTCATTACACCAGACCTGCAACGGCGACATCGACGGATCGACATTGGGAATTCTCGACAGTTCAATCCGGCCACCCCGGTCGCTGTCATGGAGGATTTCCGGCACCGCATTCGACAGGCCACCGGCGCCGACATCGTGGATCGACAAGATCGGGTTGTTCTGCCGGCTGCTGCAGGTGTTGATGACTTCCTGGCAGCGCCGCTGCATTTCCGGATTCTCGCGCTGAACCGATGCAAAATCGAGCGCCTCCGATCCGATCCCGGTCGCCTGCGACGAAGCTGCACCCCCACCGAGGCCAATCAGCATTGCCGGCCCGCCAAGCACCACAACCCGCGCGCCAACGGGTATCCTTTTCTTTTCGATGTTTCCCGAACGAATGTTTCCCATCCCACCGGCGATCATGATCGGCTTGTGATATCCCGACCGCTGACCTTTATGCCCGATTTGTTCAAACGTACGGAAATACCCGCACAGATTTGGCCTTCCGAATTCGTTGTTGAATGCAGCGCAACCAATCGGCCCTTCGAGCATGATATCTAGTGCCGATGCGATACGGTCCGGTTTCGAGAAATCCGTTTCCCAATCCTGGTTCAGTCCTGGGATAAACAGGTTGGAAACTGAAAAACCGGCCAGCCCCGCCTTTGTATGCGAACCCCGACCCGTCGCTCCCTCGTCGCGTATTTCCCCGCCCGAACCCGTAGCGGCTCCCGGGAATGGAGAAATTGCCGTTGGATGATTATGCGTCTCCACCTTCATGAGTATCTGCACAGGTTCCTGGTGGTAACGGTATTCACCACTGGCCTGGTCACGGTAGAAAGCCTCTGCCCGATGACCTTCCATCACCGAGGCATTGTCATGATAGGCTGAGAGGATTCCACCGGGACTCGAATCCGAGGTAAACCGGATCATGTCAAACAGACTGTATTCCTGGATTTCGCCGTCCAGAGTCCAACTGGCATTGAAGATCTTGTGCCGACAATGCTCCGAGTTGGCCTGGGCAAACATCATCAGCTCGACATCAAAGGGATCCCTGCCCAGAGCCCGAAAACTTTCTTCCAGGTAGATCAATTCATCATCCGACAGCGCCAGCCCGAGCCGAAGATTGGTTTCAACCAGATCGGCCCAGGATGCACCGACCCATGACAGCTGCTCAAGCACTCCACGCTCTCCGGATTCAAATATCCGGTTTTCCTCGGTGTCGTCCAGAACCGTCTGCGTCATGCGGTCGAACAACAGGGGAAGAATGGCAGATCTGGAACAACCAGAGAGTGGTTGTCCGCTGCGGGTCGAAAACAAATAGATAATGCCGCGTTCAATGCGAATGACACCGGACAGGCCGCATCCACGCGCAATTTCGGTGGCCTTGGTGGACCAGGGGGTGATGGTGCCAGTCCTCGGGGCGATCACGAGCGAGTCATGTTGTTCGAAGCATGACCCGGGCCTTTCGCCGTAACTAAGGAGTTCGGATAAAAGGTCCATCGCCCGTTCATCGAGTCCGGATTCCAACTCAACATAGTGCTGGAACCGGGCTTCCAATGCCCGAAGGTCGGGCTCTAGTTCTTGCAAATCGCTGAACAGTCTTTGCTGTCTGAACACAGACAGGGCCCGCCCACCGGGCTGTTTAATGATCATATGATTCGGAGACTGTTTCGATCAATGGAAATCAGACGGCTGTAACCCTATCTTTCCGCCAGTTGCTGGTCAATCTTTTCCCTGATCATTTGCAACAGATCGACTCCGGTCCCGCCGGACAAGGCATCATCAGCCTCATCAAGGATCCACACTTCCGTCTTGTCTGCTCGCCTGCGGACGCTGACCCGCAGGTGCAGTTCCTCAGTCCAGCCCGGCTCTGTGAAAAAGGCTGACAGGAACCCGCCATCCTCATCATTTTTATGTTCGAAGATGACATAATAGATCCCATCCGTACGGTTTAGGTCCTCTACTTCGATTTCCAGGCGGCTCAAGGCACGGCCGACCATCCTCCAGGCAATGGAGAATTCGTCGTCAATGGTGATGTAAACGCCCTCGTCAGACCGTTCCACGGGTGGCTTTAACACGGCCTGTTTGATATCCGGAATGCCTGTTCCTATACCCGGAGCCTGCCCGATCCCCTGCATGGCAGCGATGCCGTCGGAAATGCCAACCCCGATTGTGTCTATAGACGGAATCGGAGATTTTTCGATGCTGAAAGCCGTCAGATCCGGTGGAATTTCGAGGGGTGCAATCTGCTCGCTGTATTTGTATTCCCTCTGACGATCCGGGAATACATTCCCAAGAAAGCCGCAACCCTGGAGCGTCCCGAAGGTCAGTAATACGGTTAGAATACGCATTGGAATCGGTCGCATGACAGGACTGAATAGGGCCTTTCGGCTACGTTTCACTCAGATTCCTGCTTGGTCCATCGCGTCACGAACCAGTTGCCTGAAATCATCCTGCAGCCATGTGAGCGGAAGACGTATTCCGCAATCGATCAATCCCATTTCATGAACTGCCCATTTCGCAGGGATCGGATTGGACTCAACGAAAAGCTGCTTGTGCAGGCCGGCGATACTGCTGTCGTATTGTTCCGCGACTTGCCGATCCCCGGCAATTGCAGCCTTACACATCTTGTGCATGAGAGCGGGCGCGACATTTGCCGTCACGGAAATCACGCCAACACCGCCCTGCAGACAAAACTCGCAGGCCGTCTCATCATCTCCCGAATACATGGGAAAGTCTTCACCGCAAAGTTCGCGGATCTGGTGAACTCTGTCGAGTTCACCAGTCGCTTCCTTGATTCCTGCGATATTCTCTACAGGAGCCAACCTCGCAACGGTTTCCGGTAGCATATCACAGGCGGTGCGGCCCGGGACGTTATAAAGGATCTGCGGTATGTCCACCGCCTCTGCCACAGCCTTGTAATGCAGGTAAAGACCCTCCTGGGTCGGCTTGTTATAATAGGGGGTGACCAGCAGGCAGGCATCGGCACCGCAGTCCTTGGCCCTGCGAGTTAGTGAAATGGCCTCCGCCGTGGAATTGGCCCCGGTACCCGCGATCACTGGAACACGAGCACGGGCCGTACTGACAACCTGACGTATTACGGCGCAATGCTCCTCTTCGTTCAGTGTTGCCGATTCGCCGGTTGTTCCGACGGCAACAAGGGCGTCTGTTCCCTGTTCAATATGATGTTCGATCAAGCGATCGAGACTGGCCTGGTCGAGTGAGCCGTCAAGATGCATCGGCGTCACCAATGCAACAATACTGCCCTTAATCATCCCTATTGCCCCACCTAGATAAATAGGCAATTTTACCGTGCACGCTGCCGTTCTGACAAGCAACAACCGTTGACCTCATAACGTTCGAGACATTATCCTTTCGTTCGCCCTTCCTGCCGAAAAACACAATGAACCTTCAAACCCTTCTGCGACAAGACAAGCCCTTGATCATGGGAATACTGAATCTGACGCCGGATAGCTTCTCCGACGGTGGCAGTCATATAGATCGGGGCAATGCAGTTCAGTTTGCACTGAAGATGGTTCGGGAAGGTGCCGACATTATTGACGTTGGCGGCGAATCAACGAGACCTGGATCAACAAAGGTGTCCGCAACCGAACAGATCCGACGGGTCGAAAGCGTGATCTCCTCGTTACGCAAGACCTTGCCGGCCGAAGTACCCATCAGTATCGATACGACACGATCCGAGGTCGCCCACGCTGCTGTCAACGCCGGCGCATCGATACTCAACGATGTCACTGCGGGATGCGACGACAATCAGATGTTTTCCCTGGCAGCTGATAAAAACATCCCTCTGGTCCTGATGCACATGCAGGGCACGCCACAGACCATGCAACACGACCCAAGCTATGACGATGTGATCGGAGAAATCAGTTCATTTCTGGTTCAGCAGGCCAGACAGGCAGAACAGGCCGGGGTCTCGAAGCGAAACATCGTGATCGACCCGGGTATCGGGTTCGGCAAAACCCGCAATCACAACATGGAGTTGATGGCCAACCTGAAATCCTTTGTGGACATCGGATACCCGGTGCTTCTGGGGGCCAGTCGAAAACGGTTTCTGGGTTCCATCAGCAAGGAAACAGAAGCCTCTAATCTGGTCGGGGCGACCTGCGCCACCACCGTTCTCGGCGTACAGGCCGGCGTTCGGATCTTCCGTGTACACGATGTACTGCCCAATCGTCAGGCGGCAGATGTCGCCTTCCATACCGGCTAGGCAATTGTTAACACCGGTTATAGTGAGCCTCGGCATCACCGTGATCAGTCGTCCTCACAGGCCAGTGCAACGCTTGCTGGTCATCGCGCATAACACCCTATATCAATCAATCTGTTCTGGGCTGAAACTCAGGAATTGCCGCTCGATCCGTCAAAATGCTGCAGGTACTGCTCTGGTGCCACCCAGCCGATGAAGGACCAAAGCTGCGAAGTAGCGACGCGATGCGAAGTCCTCTATGGCACAGGAGCATGATTAAGTCCTATAATGCGCGGAATTTATCATCCTTCCGCAGACCACCCCATTGAACACGATTTTCGACAAACGCCTGAATCGCCTGGTCAACAGCAAGCTGCAGCATCTTCTCGCCGATGGTTTGAAGGGTGTCGAAAAAGAATGTCTGCGGATTAACCCGGACGGCAAGATCGCGCAGACGCCGCACCCAACGGCCCTAGGATCGGCACTGACTCACCCCCATATCACCACCGATTATTCCGAGGCGCTACTCGAATTCATCACCGAACCCTTTGCGAACTCGACAAACGTACTCTCCTTCCTGCGCAGGATTCATCAATTCGTTTACCGAAACATTGACCATGAACTGCTTCTTGCGAGCAGCATGCCTTGTGCGATTTTCGGTGACGCGAGCATCCCGATTGCAGAGTACGGCACATCCAATATCGGACTGATGAAACATGTCTACCGGCGCGGACTGGACCACCGCTATGGGCGCTCCATGCAAACCATAGCCGGTGTCCATTTCAACTACTCGGTACCCGAAGCCTTCTGGCCGGCTTTCCAGCAACTGGAACAGAGTAACACCCCTCGACAGAGCTTCATTGCCGAACAGTATTTTGCAATGATTCGCAATTTCCATCGCCTCGGCTGGCTGATCCTGTATCTGTTCGGAGCATCGCCTGCACTCTGCAAATCCTTTCTCGAAGACCGCAAACCCCTGCATAACCAGTTCAGCGACTTCGACCCGTTTACGTTTTATAACCCTCACGCCACTTCGCTGCGAATGAGCGATATCGGCTACAAGAACAGCAACCAGGCGCAACTGAATATTTCGTACAACAACCTGAATGGCTATATTGAAAGCCTAACCAGGGCTATCGAAACCCCGCATCCGGATTACCAAAAAATCGGCATCCGTAAGGATGGAGAATACCTACAGCTCAACGAAAACGTACTGCAAATCGAAAACGAGTATTACAGCAACGTGCGGCCCAAACAGATCGCCCGTTCAGGGGAAAAGCCTACCCTGGCGCTGAAAAGGCGTGGCGTGCGTTATGTGGAAATTCGTTCACTCGATATTGACCTGTTCAGCGACATTGGGGTCAGCGATCAGTCTCTCTGTTTCCTGGAAGCCCTGCTTCTGACCTGCCTGCTTGGAGAAAGCCCGGGCATGGGTCAAAACGAGGTAGCGGCAATCAATAAAAACTTGCTTCTCGTCGCACACTCGGGCAGGGATCCTGAACTTCTTCTGGATCGGGGTAACGGCAGCGTCAGGCTGCGCGACTGGGCGTTGGAAATCTGCGAATCCATGGTTGCCATCTGCGATATACTGGACACTAATCAGGGAGGACGGCGCTATACCGACGCCCTTGAGGCACAGCTCATTGCCATTCGGGAACCCGAACATACACCATCTGCAAGAATCCTCAACGAGATGCGAAGCACCGGTGAATCATTCGCCGAATACAGTCTGCGGCTCTCTCGCCAATACGCCCTAGATCTACAGAATCAGGAATTGGGCGCAGAAAAGGAGGCCGTTTTCCGGGACATCGCCCGGCAATCCATCGACCAACAACGTCAACTGGAACAGGACAGCGGCGAAAGTTTCGAACACTTCTTGGATCGCTACTTCAACCAGAAATAAATCACCATACCTGTCTTTCCTTTATCATGGATATTGAACAAATCACCGTAACCCTAGCCTCCGAACTGGCCGACAAAAACCCACGAATCATCCTCAAAACCGCTATTCAGCACTTCGACAATATCGCCCTTTCTTTCAGCGGAGCCGAAGATGTGGCGCTGGTCGACATGGCCCTGAAAATCAAACCCGACCTCAATGTCTTCGTACTCGATACCGGACGCCTGCATCCAGAAACCTACCGATTTCTGGAGAAAGTGCGGAGCCATTACGGGATCAAACTGGATGTCCAGTACCCGGATCATTCGACGCTTGAAACCTTCGTTCGGGAACGGGGTTTGTTCAGTTTCTACACCGAAGGGCACGAAGCCTGCTGCAAGATCCGCAAGGTTGATCCATTGAGGCGTAAACTCGGCACGGTCGATGCCTGGATAACCGGACAACGAAAGGACCAGAGTGCTACCCGTGAAAACCTCCCCGAGGTTCAGATTGACTCGGCCTTTTCTTCCCCGGATCACACGCTCGTAAAATTCAATCCTCTCGCCAACTGGAGCTCACAGCAGGTGTGGGATCACATCAAGGCCTACCAGGTGCCTTTTAACGAATTGCATTCACAAGGGTACCGGAGCATCGGCTGCGAACCCTGTACGCGGACTACTCTTCCGTATCAGTCGGAACGTGAAGGCCGATGGTGGTGGGAAGATGCAAGCAAAAAAGAATGCGGTCTCCACAACAACCTTAAGAACTGAAAGAATCGCTTGCGGTATCCGAACTATTTCGCCGGAATTTCGTAATCTTCGAAAAGTCTAGCAACATCCTGCTTGTTCTTCAGATTCATTGCCCTGTTGATCAGTTCCTGACTCAGGTGGGACGCAAACAGTTCCATGAAATCATACATGTATCCACGCAGGAACTTGTCTCTACGAACACCAATATGAGTCAGGCTTTCACCGAACAAGTGGGCTGCATCAAGCGCAACCAGATCCTTGTCGGCTTCCTGATCGTAGGCCATTTTGGCGACAATGCCTATGCCCAACCCGGAGCGAACATAGGTCTTAATAACATCCGCGTCTACAGCCGTCAGCACCACTCGTGATTCAAGGCCTGCGCTATCGAATGCCTCATCGAGCCGGGAACGGCCGGTAAATCCAAAAACGTAGGTCACGATCGGAAATGCGGCGATTTGCTCGAGACTAAGCTTTTTCGTCTCTGCCAGAGGATGATCTCGCCTGACCAGGACACAGCGGTTCCAGCGGTAACACGGTAACATCACCAGGTTATCGTAAAGTTCTAGAGCTTCTGTTGCGATGGCAATGTCCGCAATCCCCTTGGCGGCCAGATCGGATATCTGGTTGGGCGTTCCCTGATGAATGGTCAGTGTGACTTGCGGATACCGCCTGATGAACGTCTCAACGATGGAAGGCAGGGCGTACCGGGCCTGCGTATGCGTTGTCGCAATCGAAAGTATCCCCTTTTCCGGATCACAGTATTCATCCGCAATCCCCCTGATCTGGCTGACCCTGTCTAGAATCTCGCCTGCCACCCGCAGGATCTCTTCGCCCGCCGGAGTGGCGCTAGTCAAATGTTTGCCATTCCTGGCAAAGATTGGCACACCCAGTTCCTCTTCGAGCAGCCTCATCTGTTTGCTGATCCCGGGCTGCGAGGTCAAAAGACTCTCGGCAGTCGCAGAAACGTTCAGGCCGTGTTGGGATACTTCCCAGATATAACGCAGTTGCTGTAGTTTCATATATTTCTAATGGTTCTATAAATAGAATTATATATACGTTTCCATTATATGCTGCCTACGATACACTTCAATGCCCAATTTTCTGTCCACGTATCGGCAGTTTTCACTTCATGGATTTGTTGAGTATTCTGACAGGCGGCCTTGTCGGCTTTGTCATCGGATTGACCGGAGTCGGCGGCGGATCACTAATGACCCCGATGCTAGTACTGGGTTTTGGAATCAGTCCTGCAATAGCCGTCGGAACCGATCTCCTTTACGCTGCCATCACCAAAGCCGGCGGTGTTGTCTTTCACCACCGACAGGATACCGTCGACTGGAAAGTAGCCGGGCTCCTGGCTTCTGGCAGTATTCCGGCTTCGCTGTTAACGATTTCACTGCTTGGTAACATGAAGAATGCAGGTATCGATTTCGAAGCCATAATGATGGAGACGCTCAGCATCATGCTGATTCTGACATCATTCGTCGTGTTCATTCGAAACCGCCTGCTCACCTATCTCCACGATTCCCTGTCCAGAAAGAATTCGCTTGCGACCGTTCTTCTGGGTTACCGCTCTTGTCTCACGGTCCTATCGGGCCTGATGCTGGGCATTGTCGTTTCTCTTTCATCGGTCGGGGCCGGCGCAATCGGTTCGGCGATTCTGTTTCTTCTTTACCCTAGAAAACCGGCGATCTCGATCGTCGGAACCGATCTGGCGCATGCCATTCCACTGACGGCTATAGCGGGATTCGGACACCTGCACATGGGGACGGTCGACCTAAATCTGCTAGGCGGTCTGCTGGTTGGCGGGATCCCCTCTATTTACCTGGGTAGTGTGATCGGTAAGAATATGCCGGACGGAATTCTTCGACCGCTGATCGGGATCCTGTTGCTGAGCCTCGGCCTAGCCTTAGCCCTGACCCTGTAAAATAGCCCAGGCGGTTAACTGACGCAGAGCGGCCACGCTTCATTCCAATTGGAAAGGCAGATAGAATTAGAAATTGGTTTC
>DBZZ01000025.1:26751-29560 GCA_002311315.1 Methylococcaceae bacterium UBA1147
AAAAATCATGACGTTTGTCGTAATCGAGAATTGTATCAAGTGTAAATTTACCGACTGTGTCGATGTCTGTCCGGTCGACTGTTTTCACGAAGGTCCGAATTTTCTCGTCATCGATCCTGAGGAATGCATCGACTGTACTCTCTGTGAACCGGAGTGTCCTGCAGAAGCCATTTATTCCGAAGATGAAATTCCGGCAGGCCAGGAGCATTTCCTGGAACTAAACGCCGAACTGACGGAATTATGGCCAGTCATCACCCAGCTCAAAACACCTGCCGATGATGCGGAGGAATGGAACGGAAAGGAAGGAAAGCTCGAACTTCTCGAACGATAGGCAAAAAAAAAGCCGGGCAACCCCGGCTTTTTCATTTACGGGTGAAAGCACCCTCGAACCGGCGTTATTCCTGTTCGATCAGTTCATCCAGCGGCCGGTCAACAAGCTCCACATAGGCCATGGCAGCTGCGTCACCTACCCGCTGTCCGCACTTGAGGATTCTCAGGTAACCGCCCGGGCGCTCCTTGTACCTGGGTCCCAGTTCATTGAACAATTTGGTAACCATTGATCGATCCCGCAGACGGGCAAAGGCAAGTCTGCGCCGCGCGACAGAATCTTCTTTGGCCAGGGTGATCAGAGGTTCTGCAAAACCCCGAAGCTCTTTTGCTTTTGGCAGAGTCGTCTTGATGATCTCGTGCTGGAAAAGCGAATTCGCCATATTCTTGAAATCCGCCTTGCGGTGACTACTGTTTCGATTGAGCTGTCTACCTGATTTACGATGACGCATTGTTCCGAAAGCCCTCAGTCAAATTTGATTAATGGTGTTTGTTATTCGTGGATCTGTTTTTCGATCAGATTTTCCGGAGGCCAGTTTTCAAGCCTCATTCCGAGCGAAAGCCCTTTCGAAGCCAGAATGTCCTTGATCTCAGTCATCGACTTCCGACCCAGATTAGGTGTCTTGAGAAGTTCAACTTCTGTCCTTTGAATCAGATCCCCGATATAGAGGATATTTTCTGCCTTAAGGCAGTTTGCAGAACGAACCGTTAACTCCAGATCATCGACCGGGCGTAACAGGACCGGATCGAATTCCGGCGATTCGCGCTCCTCCACCAGCTCCTCTGCATTCTCGAGGTCTACGAACACGTTCAGGTGTTCATGAAGTATCCGTGCGGCATGCCGTACTGATTCTTCCGGATCCACGGTTCCGTTGGTTTCAAGCTCGATGATCAACCGGTCCAGGTTGGTACTCTGCTCGACCCGGGCACTTTCTACATTGTAGGAAACCTTCTTGATCGGGTTAAAACTCGCATCCACGTACAATCCCCCGACCAAATGACTATCCTCCTGGTCCTTCATGACCGTACTCGGCTGGTAACCCCGCCCCCTTTCAACCTTCATGGACATTTTGAGGTCGCCCGACTCCGCCAGATGAACAATAACCATCTCCGGATTCAGGATTTCTACGTCGTGGCTAAGAACGATATCTGCCGCGGTAACGATACCGGGGCCCTTCTTAGCCAGCGACAGCATGACCTCGTCCTTTCCATGCAGGTTAACCGCCAGATTTTTAAGGTTCAGAAGGATGTCGATGACGTCTTCCTGGACGCCTTCAATTGTCGAATACTCGTGAACCACGCCCTCGATCTCGACCTGCGTAACCGCGCAGCCGGGGATGGACGACAGCAACACGCGTCTGAGCGCATTTCCCAGGGTATGACCGAACCCCCGTTCCATTGGTTCAATTACGATCCTAGCATGATTGTTCGTAATTGCCTGCACATTGACGACGCGCGGTTTTAACAGATTTGTAGATAGACTTAGCATCTATTTCCCTATGAAATCTAAAAAGAATTATTTCGAGTACAGTTCGACAACCAACTGCTCGTTGATCTCGCTTCCAAGATCAACCCGGTCCGGCAGTGTCTTAAAGACGCCCTTTTTCCCCGGGGCATCGACTTCGACCCATTCCGGCCATCCGTACTGCTCGGCAACAGTCAGGGCATCGGCGATCCGACTTTGACTCTTGCTCTTGGCCCGAATTTCCACTTCGTCCCCGGGCAATACCTGATAGGAAGGAATATTGGTAACCGTTCCATTGACAGTAACCGCCTTGTGGCTGACCAGCTGCCGTGCTTCTCCGCGGGTACAGGCCATACCCATCCGGTAGACAACGTTGTCGAGCCGGGATTCAAGCAGGTTCAGCAGGTTCTCACCCGTGGAGCCGGTTTGTTTGGCGGCGGCCTTATAGTAGTTCCTGAACTGCTTCTCAAGAACGCAATAAATTCGACGAAGCCGCTGCTTCGCTCGTAACTGAAGCGCGTAATTCGAGTGGCGGGTGCGGCGCTGTCCGTGCTGTCCCGGCGGTTGATCGAGTTTGCATTTTGAATCCAGCGATTTACCGCGACTCTTGAGAAAAAGGTCGGTACCCTCGCGTCGGCTCAGTTTACATGTTGGGCCTAAATAACGTGCCATATCAGCTTTACTCCAGAATTAAACCCGTCGCTTTTTAGGGGGACGGCAGCCATTGTGAGGAATCGGTGTAACATCGGTAATATTGGTGATCTTAAAACCGAGATTGTTCAGAGAACGAACCGCGGATTCGCGTCCTGGACCCGGACCCCGAATGAGCACATCGAGATTCTTCATCCCGTAATCCTGGGCTACTCGGCCTGCCTTTTCTGCAGCGACCTGCGCAGCAAAAGGCGTACTCTTACGCGATCCGCGGAATCCGGACCCCCCAGCCGTTGCCCAAGAGAGGGTGTTGCCCTTGCGATCAGTAATGGTCACGATCGTATTGTTGAACGATGCGTGAATATG
>DBZZ01000025.1:29696-30341 GCA_002311315.1 Methylococcaceae bacterium UBA1147
CTAGTAGCCATGCTATTTACCTCTTAATCTTAATTTATCTGCGAATCGGTCGCCGGGGACCCTTCCTGGTGCGTGCGTTGGTGCGGGTTCTCTGCCCCCTGACCGGCAATCCGCGGCGATGACGGATCCCACGGTTACATCCAAGATCCATCAAACGCTTGATGTTCATTGAGATTTCTCGACGCAGGTCGCCTTCCAGAGTGTGCTTTTCGAGATTGTGCCTGAGCCCGTCGATTTGCTCCTCGGTGAGGTCCTTAATCTTCATGTGCGGAGCAATGCCCGTTTCCTCGCAAACCTTTCTCGCTCGGGTTTTGCCAACACCATAAACCGCTGTCAGCGCGATAACCGCGTGTTTATGCTCCGGTATGTTTATTCCAGCAATTCGAGCCATACGGCTATTCCTCTATTCAGAATGTTTGAACACTAATGTTGCAAGAGGGATGAATTCCCAACCCTCAAATCTGCCCAGGGCCCTAGCCCTGTCTTTGCTTGTGTCGACCATCCTTGCAGATCACGCGGATTACACCGTGGCGTTTAACGATCTTGCAGTTCTGGCATATCTTTTTAACTGACGCACGTACTTTCATCTCTTAACCTTCTTTGAACTTATCCAATCAATCCGGCGTTCGATCCCTTGCTTTTCAG
>DBZZ01000025.1:30517-40770 GCA_002311315.1 Methylococcaceae bacterium UBA1147
AGTCAGTACCGTATCAATGTAGTCTGTGGTCTGCTTACCCGGCCGGACACCCGGAAGAAATGCGCCCGACTTTTTCAGATTGTCGGCCGTATCCTTTGCGTTAAACACCATGGCCGTGTAGAAAAAACAGAAAAAGATAATTGCCGTCGCGTAAAACATCACGTAAACGGGCTGTCCCGGGGACAACATGGTGGTGATATCCAGAAGCCATCCAAAACCTTCGGTGTTGCCAAACCAACCGGCGATTGTTGCAGGGAACAGGATAATACTGGAAGCAAAAATCGGTGGAATAACACCCGCCATGTTCAGCTTGAGCGGAAGAAAATTGGTTTGACCCGCATACATACGCCGGCCCTGCTGGCGTTTCGGATAGTTGATCGTCAGGCGACGTTGGCCGCGCTCAACAAAAACCACAAACGCCGTCACCCCAATCGCAATGAAAAACAGGGTAACGATCGCCGCTCCGTTCATTTCTCCGGTTCGGGCAAGTTCCAGGGTTCCGCCAATCGCTGCAGGTAGCCCGGCGACAATCCCCGCAAAAATGATCATGGAAATCCCGTTACCAATCCCTCTTTCGGTAACCTGCTCACCTAGCCACATCAGAAAAACGGTCCCGCAGACAAGCGTAATTGCCGTAATCGCGACAAAATGAGGACCGGGATTGATGACGACGGAAAGGCCACCAGCGGTCTGATTCTGCAATGCCATACTGACACCAATGGCCTGGAATGTCGCCAGGACAACCGTTCCATAGCGCGTGTATTGGGTGATCTTTCTGCGCCCGGATTCCCCTTCCTTCTTTAACTGCTCGAGGGTCGGGACAACAACCGTCATCAACTGCATGATGATCGAGGCCGAGATGTACGGCATGATTCCCAGGGCAAACAAGCTCAACCTTTTCAGCGCCCCTCCGGAAAACATGTTGAACATGTCGAGTATTGAACCTTCCTGCTGCTCAAACATCAGTGCCAGCGCTTTGGGGTCGATGCCCGGCACTGGTATATGAGCACCCACTCGGAAGACGAAAAGGGCACCCAGAAGAAAGAATACCCGGTTCCTCAACTCGGTCAGTTTACCAAGGCGGCCTGACATCATTGGATTTGGTGTGTTCACTTAGGCCTCTATTTTTCCGCCCTGAGCCTCAATTGCTTTCCGCGCACCTTTGGTTACTCCTAAGCCGCGAATAGTAATGGCCTTCTCGATAACGCCGGAATCAATCACCTTGACTTTCTTGACAAGCCCTGAGATCAGATTCGCAGTTTTCAAGGCATCGAGGCTGATTTCTGCTGCCTCAACAAGAGCAAGCTCGCTGAGACGGATTTCTGCACTGTATTTTTTCTTCCTTGACGTAAAGCCGACCTTCGGCAACCTGCGCTGCAAAGGCATCTGTCCACCTTCAAAACCGACCTTGTGGAATCCGCCGGACCGTGATTTCTGACCTTTGTGTCCCCGACCGCAGGTTTTCCCGAGCGTGGACCCGATGCCTCGTCCTACGCGTTTTGCCTTTCTTTTACTTCCGCTGCTCGGAGCGATTGTGTTCAGGTGCATCTTTAGACTTCCTCAACTTTCAAAAGGTATGAGATCTTGTTAATCATTCCGCGGTTGCAGGGCGTATCGATGACTTCGACCGTCTGGTGCATGCGCTTGAGACCCAGACCTCTGAGACACTCTTTGTGCGAAGGCAGTCTTCCGATCTTGCTGCGAACCTGGGTTAGTTTCAGGAGTTTTTCCACCATCTTATCCACCGATTATTTCTTCAACCGTTTTTCCGCGTTTTGCGGCAACTCGCTTCGCATCAGTCATCCCAACCAGGCCATTGATGGTCGCCCGAACTACGTTAATCGGATTGGTCGTCCCGATGCACTTAGCCAGTACATTGTGAATGCCTACAACTTCAAAAACCGCTCGCATCGGGCCGCCCGCAATGATACCAGTACCGTCCGACGCTGGCTGCATATAAACCTTGGCGGCACCCGTAGAGGCCATGACCGGATAATTCAGTGTGTCCCCGTTGAGGCTGACCGAACGCAGGTTTCTTCGCGCCTGTTCCATCGATTTCTGAATGGCAACGGGCACTTCCCGGGCTTTGCTAAGCCCATAACCCACTTTTCCCTGACCGTCACCAACCACCGTCAGTGCAGTGAAGCCGAATTGCCGACCGCCCTTGACAACCTTGGCAACCCGACGTACCGAAACCAGTTTTTCTTGAAGTCCACTGTCACCAGCGGTTTGAGCCGAACGGTTAGCCATGCAAATTCACCCTAAAATTTCAATCCGCCGTCTCTGGCGGCATCGGCGAGTGCTTTGACCCGACCATGATATTTATAACCGCCCCGATCAAAGGCGACTTCCTGAACCCCAGCTTCGACCGCTCTTTCGGCGATGGCCTTGCCTACGGCCGTAGCCGCATTCACATTCCCACCGTAGCCGATGGATTCGCGAATCGACGGCTCCGCACTGGAAGCGCTGACCAGGGTTTTAGACCCATCCTCACTATTGATCTGAGCATAAATGTGCCGCGGAGTACGGTGCACAGTCAGTCTTTTCGCTTCCTGCCTCCGGATCCTGGCTCTCGTTTTTGCCGCCCGCCTGAGGCGCGATGTTTTATAACCCTTCATTTAAACCCTATTTTTTCTTAGCTTCTTTACGGACAACTCTTTCGTCGGTATATCGAACGCCCTTGCCCTTGTATGGCTCGGGCGGGCGGTAGGCTCGTATGTCCGAGGCAACCTGACCGACAACCTGCTTGCTGATTCCCTTAACCACGACTTCCGTCTGGCTCGGCGTCTCAATAGTGATCCCTTCCGGTATCCGGTACTCGACAGGATGCGAGAATCCAAGGGTCAGGTTGAGCACCTTTCCTTTCGCCTGCGCGCGATAGCCGACACCGACCAAGGTGAGGTTCTTCTGAAACCCTTCGGTAACGCCCTTTACCATGTTATTAACCAGCGAACGAGTGGTCCCGGCAATAGCTTGCTTGGATTTGTCTTTCGTTGACACCCTAATCTCGCTGTTGTCGATCTGTAACGCAACCTCGGAATGGAGTGTCATGGTTAGTTCACCTTTGCCACCCTTGACGCGGATGGTCTCACCATCGAGACTCACGTTAACGCCGGATGGAATCGGAATGGGGATCTTTGCAATTCTAGACATTTACAAACCCGCCTTTATCAGGAAACGGTACACAGGACTTCGCCGCCAATACCGGCTGTCCTGGCGTTCTTACCAGTCATTACGCCCTTTGACGTCGACACGATGGCAATACCGAGTCCACCCATGACCTTGGGAAGTTCATCCTTGGATCCATAGAGCCTGAGACCCGGGCGACTGACCCTCTTGATCTTATCGATGACCGGTTTGCCTTGATAGTATTTCAGTCTGACCGTCAGGTTTTCCTTTGGGCCTTCGGACTGTGCAGCGAAATCTTCGATAAAGCCCTCTTCCTTCAAAACTGCAGCAATTGCTTTTTTCAGTTTCGAAGAGGGCATGGAGACTTCTATCTTACCTGCCCCCTGGCCATTCCTAATGCGGGTCAACATGTCCGAGACCGGATCCGTCATGCTCATTTTTTAACTCCGGTTATTCTTGAAAATTAATACTCATAAGAGAAGCCTACCAACTGGCTTTCGTAATACCCGGCACGTACCCGAGCATCGCGGCTTCCCGCAACTTGTTCCGTCCCAGGCCAAACTTGCGATAAAAGCCGTGCGGCCTGCCGGTAAAAGCGCAACGATTACGAAGCCTGGTGGCGTTCGAATCACGCGGAAGCTTTTGCAGTTGAAACTGGGCTACCGACTTCTCTTCGAACGATGCGTTTGCATCCTTCAGAATTTTCCTGAGACCTGCGCGTTTTTCAGCATGTTTCAGAACCGCCTTTTCGCGCTTTCTTTCTCGCGCGATCATCGATTTTTTTGCCATCGTTATTGCCCTTTTTTATGATTTGAAGGGGAACTTGAAAAGCGCGAGCAGGGCCCTTGCTTCATCGTCGGTCTTGGCCGATGTAGTGATCGTGATGTCCATGCCTCGAAGTGTGTCGATCTTGTCGTAATCGATCTCCGGAAAAATAATCTGTTCCTTCACGCCCATCGAATAGTTCCCACGTCCGTCGAAGGATTTTGGATTCAAACCGCGAAAATCACGGATACGGGGAATCGAAACGTTGATCAGCCGGTCGAGAAATTCGTACATCTTCTGCCGCCTCAGCGTGACCTTGCACCCGATCGGCACTTCATCGCGAATCTTGAACGCTGCAATCGATTTCCGAGCAAGGGTAACCACCGGCTTCTGCCCCGCGATCTTGGCCATGTCGCCCAGCGCGAACTGAAGAACCTTTTTGTCCGCTACTGCTTCACCCAAGCCCATATTCAGGGTTACCTTGGTAATCCTGGGGGTTTCCATGATCGACGAGTAATTAAATTTCTCGACCAGTACCGGAACCATTTTTTCTTTATATAAAGACGCTAACCTTGTCATGACTCATCCAAATATCTGGCTTTAAATATCAACCACTTCGTTATTCGACTTGAAGTAACGGACCTTGCGACCATCCTCCAGAGTCCTAAAACCAATGCGGTCGGCTTTCTTGGTTTCCGGATTGAACATGCCGATATTCGACAGGTCGATCGGCATCTCTTTTTCCTCGATGCCACCGGGAACCCCCATGCTCGGATTGGGCTTCTGGTGTTTCTTTGCGAGATTCAAACCCTGTACGATCACCTTGTTGTCCGAAACGAATTTTTCGACGGTACCCTTCTTGCCTTTGTCCTTGCCGGTCAGGATTACGACATCGTCACCTTTTCTGATTCTGTTCATAGATCCTCCTACAGTACTTCAGGTGCAAGCGAGATAATTTTCATGAATCGCTCGGTCCGCAGTTCCCTGGTGACAGGCCCGAAGATACGGGTACCCAGCGGCTGCAACTGGGCGTTCAGAATTACGGCAGCATTACCGTCGAAGCGCAGTAGAGAGCCATCAGGACGCCGTACACCCTTGCGCGTCCGAACGACCACCGCGTCGTAGACCTCGCCCTTCTTTACCCTGCCGCGGGGGATGGCATCCTTGATGCTGACCTTGATGATATCGCCAATCCCAGCGTATCGCCGATGAGAGCCGCCAAGCACCTTGATACACATCACCCTCTTTGCGCCGCTGTTATCAGCCACGTCCAGGCTAGTTTGCATCTGTATCATTGCTGTTTCCCAATCACTTTCTTGAAATTTAATTGAACGACGACAAGCCTATCGGTTACTCGGCGCCAGCACTTCTACCAGCCTCCAGGTTTTCCGCTTCGACAGCGGACGGGAGGGAGTCACGGAAACCATATCGCCCTCTCGGCAAACATTGCTTTCGTCGTGTGCAATGAGACGGGTGGAACGGCGGATGTACTTCCCATAAACGCTGTGGCGTACAAGGCGTTCAACGAGAACCACGATCGATTTGTCCATTTTTACACTCACTACGCGGCCCTTGACCAGCCGAATTCGTTTATCCGCTGTGTCACTCATTCTCCGGCCTCCGTCATTTCGTGCAGTATTGTTTTAACCCGTGCGATATCCCGACGCACGGACTTGACTCGATCATTCTTCGAGAGCTGTCCGCTCCCCTTCTGCATTCTCAGGTTGAATTGCTCTCTGTACAGGTCTCCCAACAGTGAATCCAACTCGTCTCTGCTTTTCTCTCTGATTTCGTTTGCCTTCATTACAACACCGTTCGAGTGGCAAATTGCGTTTTAACTGGAAGCTTTGCGGAGGCCAGGCGAAATGCCTCTCTGGCAATCTCTTCGGGAACGCCCTGAATTTCATACAGCATTGATCCGGGTTTGATCTGGGCGACCCAGTATTCGACGCTCCCCTTGCCCTTGCCCATCCGCACTTCAAGCGGTTTTTTCGTGATGGGTTTATCGGGGAATACGCGAATCCACAATTTCCCGGTTCTCTTTACATGACGGGTAATCGCCCTTCTGGCGGATTCAATCTGTCTCGCGGTAATACGACCTCTGGCTACAGATTTGAGTCCATATTCACCGAAGGAAACGCTCGAGCCCCGGGTGGCAAGTCCATTGTTCTTGCCCTTATGCTGTTTCCGAAACTTTGTTCTCTTGGGTTGAAGCATTGTAAGTCTTCCAGTTTATGATGCTACTTCTGTTTTTTTTCGGAGCTGCCTGCGACACCCGGATTCAGGATTTCGCCCTTGAAGATCCAAACCTTGACGCCGATGATTCCATAGGTCGTCTTAGCTTCAGCAAAACCGTAATCGATATCGGCGCGCAGGGTGTGTAGCGGGACGCGACCTTCCCGGTACCATTCCCGCCGCGCGATTTCGGCGCCATTCAGACGCCCACCAACGTTGATCTTGATGCCCTGTGCTCCGAGGCGCATGGTATTCGTTACCGCGCGTTTCATCGCTCGGCGGAACATGATGCGACGTTCCAACTGCTGGGCAACGCCTTCAGCCACCAGTTGTGCATCCAGTTCGGGCTTGCGGATTTCCTCGACGTTCAGATGAACCGGAACGCCCATCATCTTGGAAACTTCGCGCCGCAGCTTATCGATGTCTTCACCTTTTTTCCCGATGACAATACCGGGCCGCGCAGTAGACACCGTGATTTGTGCGTTATTGGCAGGCCGATTGATCTGGATCCTGCTAACGGAAGCATGGGCGAGCTTCTTCTTAATATAGTCGCGGACCATCAGATCCTTGCAGAGTAATTCCGGATATTCCTTAGAACCCGCATACCAACGCGAAGCCCAGTCTTTGATGTACCCAAGACGAATTCCTACCGGATGAACCTTTTGACCCATGTCGAGTGTCCCTTAATCAAATTCGGAAACTTTCACAGTAATGTGACAGCTCCGCTTTAAAATACGATTGGCCCGGCCCTTCGCCCGAGCTCTGATCCTTTTCTGGGTAGCACCCTCGTCTACAAAGACCGTGCTAACCGTGAGTTCGTCGATGTCCGCCGCCTCGTTATGTTCCGCATTCGCAATCGCCGATTCAAGAACCTTGCGAATAATCACCGCTGCTTTCTTGGTGCTGAACTTCAGAACGTTGAGCGCCTTTTCCACCGGCATCCCGCGAATCTGGTCCGCTACCAAACGACTCTTCTGGGCGGCAATTGGAGCATTTCTAAGTTTTGCTGCGACTTCCATCTTGATTCCTAACCTTATTATTTAGATTTCCTGTCCGCCAAATGGCCCCTGAAGGTTCTGGTCGGAGCAAACTCGCCAAGCTTGTGCCCGACCATATTCTCCGAAATCAGTACCGGCACGTGCTGACGCCCATTGTGAATAGCTATGGTCAGGCCAAGCATATCCGGCACGACCATCGAACGCCTCGACCAGGTCTTGATCGGCCTTCTGTCGTTTTTCTGGGCAGCGATTTCAACCTTCTTTAAAAGGTGGTGATCGATAAACGGACCTTTTTTTATAGAACGCGGCACGATATTTCCCTCTCAGTTATCTTTTCTGACGATGTCTGACGATCATCGACTCAGTACGCTTGTTGCTACGGGTCTTGTAACCTTTTGTCGGCTGTCCCCATGGAGACACCGGATGCCGGCCACCCGAAGTCCGGCCTTCTCCGCCACCGTGTGGGTGATCCACCGGATTCATTGCCACACCCCGTACGGTTGGCCTAACTCCACGCCATCTCGATGCACCGGCCTTGCCCAGCGACGCCAGACTGTGCTCGGAATTGCCAACTTCTCCGATGACCGCCTTGCAGTCAGAATGAACCTTTCTCATCTCCCCCGACCGAAGCCGAACCGTTACATAGCCACCTTCCTTAGCCACGAGCTGGGCACTGCCACCGGCGCTGCGAATCATCTGAGCGCCCTTACCCGGTTTCATCTCGATGCAGTGAATCTGGGTTCCAACGGGGATGTTCCTCATCGGCATGCAGTTGCCCGGCTTTACCGCTGCCGAATTGTTGGAGATCACCTCGTCACCAACCGCCAGGCCTTTCGGTGCGATGATGTACCGACGTTCGCCATCCAAGTATTTGATCAGGAAGAGGTGGGCGGTCCGATTCGGATCGTATTCCAGACGCTCGACGACACCCGGGACTCCGATTTTATCCCTTTTGAAATCGACAATCCGGTATTGCTGCTTGTGACCACCGCCAATATGTCTTGTGGTAATCCGACCCTGGTTATTTCTTCCGCCGTTCTTGTTCTTTTTCTCGACCAGTCCGCGAGGGGGCTGGCCCTTGTGTAATCCCTCGGTACGAACCCGAACTACGAAACGGGAACCTGGTGAGGTGGGTTTATGTTTAATTATTGCCATGTCAATTTACCATTTATATTCGACGGCTCGCGCTCACGCTCCGGTAAAATCAATACCATGCCCGGGTTTCAGCCGAACATACGCCTTTTTCCAGTCTGATCTTTTCCCCATGATGCTGCCAAACCGTTTGGTTTTTCCCTTCATATTGGCCACCTGTACTGCAGCGACCTCAACGTTGAACATCAACTCAACGGCCTTCTTGATTTCTGGTTTGGTTGCGGATTTATCAACCTTGAACACAAACTGATTCGACATGTCGGAAGCGATCGTGCTTTTTTCTGAGATCACCGGCGAAGTAATGATTGTGGAAAGTTTATGATCGTTCATCCCAGGCGCTCCTCAAGCGAACCAACCGCCTGCTTGGTTAAGATTACAGTTTTGGCGGACAACAGCCCGACCGGATCGACGGTCAGAGCGGAGTTGACGCTGATTCGAGGAATGTTCCTCGATGCCAAATCAAGCTCCGGGGTTACTGAATCGATAACAATCAAGGCTCCGGATATGTTGTAGTCCCTGAGTTTTTCCGCCAGTACCCTGGTTTTCGGCTGGCCGGGCACGATGTTCTCGCTCACCACCAGACGGCCCTGACGTAGCAATTCTGAAAGAATGGAACGCATACCCGCCCGATACATCTTGCGGTTGACCTTCTGCCCGTAGTTGCGCGGCCGCGCGGCAAAGGTTACTCCTCCGCTGCGCCAGATCGGACTGCTCGCTGTACCCGCGCGGGCCCGACCGTTGCCCTTCTGACGCCAGGGCTTGCTGCCTCCACCTCTAACATCCGAACGGTTTTTCTGAGCACTGTTCCCTCCCCTCTTGCGGGCAAGGTAGGCCGTAACCACTTGATGAATCAGTGCTTCGTTAAAAGGCTGACCAAAAACCGTTTCGCTGACCGAGATGGCTTCTGCGGAATCGTTTTCGCTGATAGAGGGAATTTCCAGGCTCATGACTTAACTCTTTATTTTGTTTTTACTGCCGGGGTAATAACCACGTCGGAACCTTTGGCACCGGGAACCGCACCCTTGATCAGAAGCAGATTATTTTCCTTGTCGATACTCACAATCTTCAGGTTCTGCACGGTTTTTCGCTCGGATCCCATGTGACCGGCCATTTTTTTGCCCTTAAACACTCGTCCCGGGGTTTGGCACTGACCGATAGAACCCGCCGACCTGTGGGAAACGGAGTTGCCATGCGTCATATCCTGGGCAGCGAAATTGTGTCTCTTTATACCGCCGGCAAATCCCTTACCGATACTCGTTCCGCTGACATCAACCATCTGCCCTTCTTCAAAAAGATCCAACTCGAGATCCGAACCAACCGTTAGATCGGCCCCTTCGTCGCTTTCGAGGCGGAATTCCCAAAGACCTCTCCCGGATTCAACACCGGCCTTGGCATAATGACCAGAGAGGGGTTTGCTGACCCTGGCTGCCTTTCTGTTGCCAGTGGTCACCTGAATGGCCCGGTATCCGTCATTTTCTGGCGCCTTGATTTGCACCACTCTGTTCGATTCGACTTGAACAACGGTTACAGGCAAGGATTCTCCGTCGTCCGTAAAGACCCGACTCATCCCGCATTTACGCCCCACTAGACCAATAGACATCAGTCACTTCCTCTCAATGTTTATTTGGATCGCTACTACTGCAGCTTGATCTGGACCTCAACGCCCGCAGCCAGATCCAGTTTCATCAACGCATCGACTGTTTTTTCAGTCGGATCGACGATATCGAGAAGTCGCTTATGAGTTCTGATCTCGTATTGATCGCGTGCATCCTTGTTCACGTGCGGCGAAATCAGCACTGTGAAACGCTCTTTCTTCGTCGGCAGCGGAATAGGACCAACCACCTGGGCGCCGGTGCGGCGAGCGGTTTCTACGATCTCTAGGGTCGACCGATCGATCAGTTTGTGATCGAAGGACTTCAGACGAATTCTTATGTTTTTGTTTGACATGCTGATTACTCGATTACTTTGGAAACG
>DBZZ01000073.1:0-467 GCA_002311315.1 Methylococcaceae bacterium UBA1147
CCCATGAACGCTTTCACTTTTGAAACCACCTTTTTGAGATCTTTTTGATTTTCTTTTAGGTAAGATTTTGCATTCTCTCTTCCCTGTCCTATTCGAACATCCCCAAATGAAAACCAGGCGCCTGTTTTTTCAATTATATCGCCTTTTACTGCAAGATCAAGGATGTCTCCTTCAAATGAAATTCCCTGTCCATACATTATATCAAATTCTGTCATTTTAAAGGGAGGCGCTACTTTGTTTTTCACGATTTTTACTCTTGTTCGGTTTCCCACTGTGTTTGTTCCATCTTTAATTGTAGTTACTCGACGAATCTCCATTCGAATTGAAGTATAAAATTTTAAAGCACGTCCACCTGGAGTCGTTTCAGGATTGCCATACATAATTCCGATTTTTTCCCGTATCTGGTTTACAAATATCACGCATGTATTAGATCGGGAAACTGTTCCAGTTAATTTCCTCAATGCCTG
>DBZZ01000073.1:579-4726 GCA_002311315.1 Methylococcaceae bacterium UBA1147
ACTAATGTTTCCGTAATTTCAAGAGCTTGTTCTCCAGAATCAGGTTGTGAAACAAGAAGTTCTTCGGTGTTAACACCTAATTTTTTTGAATATTCCGGATCGAGTGCATGTTCAACATCTATAAATGCAGCATACCCATTTGTTTTCTGAGCTTCAGCAACAATGTGCAATGCAAGTGTCGTTTTTCCTGAAGATTCCGGACCATATATTTCAATGACTCTTCCTCTGGGTACCCCGCCAATTCCCAATGCTACATTAAGAGATAAGCATCCTGTCGAAATCACGTTATCTAACAATTTTGGATGATCATCTCCTAATCGCATGATTGATCCTTTGCCAAACTGGCGATCAATTTGCGTTATGGATAGTTCAAGGGCTTTTAATTTTTTATCATCTTTTGTCATATTTAATTCTCCTTTGTGTCTTCGGGGGCTAAAAAATGTGTACCTAAAATACTGTAGACTGGTCCACCTGGAAAGAGTTCACTTCTTAAAAATTGTACCCGATTAATCATCATATTAATGGGATCATAGGTCGTTTGCAGAAAAGATTCAATGTCAGGTGTATGCTTCGGTGGATATTTTATCCTGGCAAGTGTAATATGTGGAGTATATTGTTGAGGTTCTGCAGGAAAGCCATGTTGTTCTAATTCTGTATTTAAATCTGTCACTAACTGAATTAATTTTTCTGTTTCTCCTTCGATTCCCAACCATAAAACACGAGGCCTGGTTGGAACGGGAAAACATCCAGTTCCTTTCACTGTTAAATCTATTTTTTGATATCTGGACACTACTGAGGCAATAACTGAATTCAAATCATCAATAGTTTCCTCAGGGGCAAAACCAAGAAATTTTAATGTGAGGTGAATTTGACCAATTTTTATCCAACGAAGATTTTTTTTCTGAAAGTTTACAGTCGTTCTTAACATCTCCCTCAAACTGATAATCTCTTTGGGAACGGTTACAGAAATAAAGGTTCTTAGTAATCTTTCACTCATCTCTTAAATAAAGTCTAAGCATATTTAATGCGACCTGAGTACTGATTTGTTTATTTGAATCTCTATCTCGAAAAAAATTGAATTTTTTAACAATTAAATCTTTAACAGAAGACAAGCCAATGTACACAAGTCCAACTGGTTTTTCCTCTGTCCCGCCAGTTGGACCTGCAATTCCGGAAATTGATATTCCCAGATCTGATGAAAATAATTTTCGTACACCTAATGCCATTTCTTTTACAGTTTCTTCACTTACAGCACCAAATTTTGTCAATGTTTCTTGAGTTACATCCAAAAGATTTATTTTTGCATCTTCATTGTAGGAAACGACACCACCAAGATAATATTCAGAACTTCCGGAAACTTGTGTTATCCTGTGTCCAAGCAATCCTCCTGTACAAGATTCTGCTGTTGCAAGCGTTACACGACATTTTTTTAATGTATTCCCAACAACTTCTTCGAGGGCTTCATCCTCATATCCATAGACATATTTTTCTATGACAGGTTTGATCTTTTTCTCAAATTTCTGTATTTGTTGTTCATCCTGGCTTGATATACGTAAATCTACACCTAACAACTTGGGGAGATAAGCAAGGGAACAGTTGTATGTCCTCATGTCTATTGTATTTGTAATTTTTTCCGCTAAAGCAGATTCAGGAATTCCGGTAGTCCGAATTGTTCTTGTTATGAATGGATTCGTAACCTGATCTTTTAAAATTGGAATGACTGATTTTTTCATCATTGCTTTCATTTCTTTTGGTACACCCGGTAATGCGAAATAAAGACAATTATTTATTTTATATAATAATCCTCGTGCTGAACCAAAATCGTTTGGAATACAATCTCCTTTTTTCGGTTTCATTGCCTGGTTTTGATTTACATCAGGGATTTTATAATTTATTTTGGAAAATTGATCTGTTAAATCCTTCCAATAGTCTTCATCAAAGATAGGTGTATCATTAAAATATGAATAAAATGCAGAAGCTGTCACATCATCATGTGTTGGACCCAATCCGCCGGTTACAATAACAATTGATACTTTTTTAGAGACTTGTTCTAATTCAAAAATAATGTCTTTTTTTTCATCCTGTATTGTATGTTGGACTGATATCTCAATTCCAACTCTACCCAATTCTATTCCTATCCACGCTGCATTTGTGTTCACAGTAAAACCTGAAAGCAATTCATTTCCAATTGTGATTAATGCCACTTTCATAAGAATAATAAAATTATATGTGTAAAAATAAGCGCAACTGCACCAGCCCCCACATCATCCATCATGATTCCATAACCCTCTGAATATTTTTCCATTTGCTTGATATATAGTGGTTTCCAAATATCAAAAATCCGGAAAAGTACAAAGGATACTAAACCAAAATAAATTGACTTTGGAACAAAAAATAATGCAATCCATTGACCCACCCATTCATCAATGACAATTCTTGAGGGATCAGAAGAAGAAAGTTTCCTTGCCACTATAGTTGATGTAATAACTCCAATTGCAAATATAGCGAATGTTAAAACAATAAATAAAACTGGATGAATGCAATCAATAACACCATACCAAACAATGAGAGCAGCTAAACTTCCCCAGGTTCCGGGAGCAATCGGAAGTGTTCCGACTTTAAAACATGTAGCGGTCCAATCGGACATTTGAACCTTGTTCATCGAATTAAATTACGAGGTGATTTTTCGGATCAGAGTCCGATTTTGATATATATAGGAAATTCCAGTCCATACAGTAAAAAATGTTACTGACAATGTGAGGTAATAAATGATATGAAATTCCAATATGACTCCAATAAATCCTTTAATCCATTTTAATGGAAATCCCTGAAATCCTAAAATCAATAAAATGAAAATGATAATGGACACTTGAATCGCAGTCTTTGCTTTCGCAATTTTTGTTGTTATCATGGAAATTCCATTTTTTTCCATAAATATTCGCAAGCCTGTAACAAAAAGATCCCGAAAAATTATGAGCGCAACCATCCAGTATTCAACAACACCAATTACAGCAAATGAAATGAATGCGGATGATATCAATATCTTATCTGCCAAAGGGTCGAGAAAACGCCCTTCCGGCGTTACTTGGTTATATTTTCTTGCAAAATATCCATCGTATGCATCCGTAATTGAAGCCACAATAAAAATGACTAAGGCACTCACACGTGAATAAGGATGATCATAAAATAAACAGATGATAAAAACCGGTGTCAGTAAAATTCTGAAGAACGTAAGAATATTTGGTAAATTGATTATAATTGCGTCCTCCCCTCTATAGCACGCTGGAGTGTAGCTTCATCAATATATTCTAAATCTCCTCCAACAGGAATCCCTCTCGCAAGACGGGTAACTTTTACTCCTTTTTCACTGAATATTTTTCCAAGATAAAGCGCAGTAGTATCGCCCTCAATGCTAGAATTTGTTGCCAGAATTAACTCCATACCCTCATGAACTCTATTCAATAAACTATTTATATTTAAGTTATCCGGCCCAATGCCATCTAATGGTGAAATTACTCCTCCAAGGACATGATATAATCCTCTAAAAATGCCCATTCGTTCAAATGAATAAATATCCGCGGGATCTTCTACAATGCAAATTAAATTTTTATCCCGTTTCGGATCGGAGCAAATGTGACATGGATCTTTTTCGGTAATTCCTCCACAACAGGAACACAATAGAATTTTTGTTTTTACATCCATAACTGCCTGGGCTAAATGATCCGATTGTTCATTTTTAGACATTAAGACATGAAATGCCATTCTTTGGGCAGACTTTTTTCCAATCCCAGGGAATTTTGTAAATTCACTAATCAGGCGCTCTACACTATCAGGATAAGAACTCATCCTACATTCCCGGAATTTTCATACCACCAAGCATATTTCCAGTAACTGCATTCATCCTGTTCTGGCTTTCTTCCTGGGATTTAGAAAGGGCTTTATTCACAGCGGATATTATTAAATCTTCAAGCAATTCTTTTTCTTCTTTCATAGCTTCAGGATCAATTGTCAATTGTAAAATTTCCTGCTTCCCATTACAGGAGACTTGTACCATTCCCCCTCCAGAATCGGTTTCCACAATCAAATCTTCAAGCTCAGATTGCACGTGCTCTATTTTTTTTTGAATTTCCCGCGCCTGTTTCAGCAT
>DBZZ01000073.1:4818-7591 GCA_002311315.1 Methylococcaceae bacterium UBA1147
ACTCCTATTTTAATATTTCCCCGTCAAAGCGTTCAATTATCTTCAGCAAAGTCTGATCTTTATTTTCTATTGTATCACCGGTTGTTTTAATGGTGTTGTTTTCAGTTTTCAAAACCGCATCATTCTTTGATTTATCCAAGATGAATTTAATAACAATTGTTTTTTCTAGTAATTCCTTAAGTTGAACTTCTATTAATTTTTTATTTTTCTCCAATAGATTTAAATTGAAACTTGGTTGATTTGATAATGATATTTCCAATAATTTTCCATGTAAATTTGTAAGATTACAACTTTCCATAACTGAGCCGAGTGATGGACGATTTCCAGAAACAAATTGAATAGTTTCCCCCCATTTTGACTCCACATCCTCTAAAGATAAATTATTATCTTCTGAATTTTGATGATCATTTTGATCAATTACACTTTTTTTCACATCATTTTCAAAAACAGATTGCGTATCTTTATCTGATTCTTTTTTCTTTTCTGATTTGGAATCTTCTTCTACTGTTGTTTCCTGTGGCAAATCATATACTACCGGAGGTTGGGATACTGGAGTAGAGACAGGTTTAATTTTTAGGTCTGGACTGCTCATTTCATTTAAAACTTTCTCCAATGAGATCGAAGAATCCATTTCTACTAATTTCAGGAATGTCATTTCCACTAGAATATATGGCTGGGTTGCCCATGTAATTTTTGAAACTAACGTTGTAAGGAGTTCTGCGATTCTTAAAAGATCTCTTCGATCCCACTCCTTGGAAACGTCCTCATATTTTTGTTTTAAATCGGGAGTTAAATCATAAATATCAAGTGCATCAGTAACTGAACCGAGTAATAAATTCCTAATATGTTTGTTCATTCCAAATGTTAACTGTTCAGCTGAAATTCCCATCATTTGAATATCATTCAGAATTTGAATAATATATTTTGGATCTTTACCCTTCATTGCTGTAGTTAAGTTGAAAAACGAATCAATGGGTATTAAACCCATAACTTTAGCAGCATCTTCAAAGGAAATTTTGTTTCCGGAATAAGCTATGAGTTGATCTAAAATACTTAATGCATCCCTCATACTTCCTTCCGACTTCTCAGCCAATGCTTTTATAGATTCATCATCAATCGAGATTTTTTCATCTTGTAAAATGTGCTTGACATGGTGCATAATATCTTGAACTGTTATCCTGTTAAAATCGAATCGCTGGCATCTTGAAATAATAGTAGCGGGAACTTTGTGTATGTCTGTAGTTGCAAGAATGAATTTCCCGTGTTTTGGTGGCTCTTCAAGTGTGCGCAGTAAGGCATTGAACGCCTGCGTTGTGAGCATATGCACTTCATCAATGATATAAATTTTATATGGGGAATTCATAGGTGCATATTGAATCATCTCCCTGAGATTCCTGATTTCATCAATTCCGCGGTTTGAAGCAGCATCAATTTCTAAGACATCTAAATTCCGTCCATCAGTAATTTCAGTACAATTAGAACATGTGTTGCACGGATCACCCTGTGATTTTTTACAATTCAGTGCTTTAGAAACAATTCGTGCAGTTGTTGTTTTTCCTACTCCTCTTGGACCAGTAAATAAGTATGCCTGCGAAACTCGGTCTTTTTTGAAAGCGTTTACTAATGTTTGAGTAACATGATCCTGCCCAACAAGGTCACCAAATGTTTTCGGACGCCATTTTAATGATAGAACCTGATATGCCATTATTTGAAAATCATTGAAATATTTGTATAAATTATCATACAAATTACAACGGAAAATGAACTCTGACTCGAGATTATATCGAAATATATTAAAATAGGTCGTGCACCATGATTTGCTATCTCTTACGATTCATCCGAATAGACTAGTTAGCTCCATTCCAGATGTCCACCAGCACATCATGTAATTTGATTACCGCTGCTCCCTTCCGGGCCTGACGGATTTCACAACGTATCGTTGCGGGGGGACCGACACGACTTACCATAAATCGAATGAATTTCAGACTAGACTGAACCCGTGTAGATTGGTACGGGGCCGATTATTATGCTGGATTGCCAAAGCACATTCAAGAGTACGGTCCGCCTGGTCACAAAGGTTGGTCGCAACCCGATCATGCCAATCCCGAGGGCAATGAGACTGATTCCGGATCTGTTAGAATCGACAAAACAAGTCAATGACACTACCCGGGTGGCAACACAAACATCCCGGCGCCGATACGATTAATATTCATGGTTGACAAAGAATGGCCTTAAACCCCCGTTCCGATGTTTCCGACAACAACCCGTCAACCTCTGCGGAACCGGTTGAATTCCACTATCAGGTATCCTGGCGTACCCATGGCGCAACGCCCGGGCACCATTACAGCACCCAGTTCGGGGGTGGGTTCGAATTCCATGGGCATGCCCCCCTGATTTCCCATCCTCACCCGAGAAACCTGGATATACATGCCAGCTTGCATGATCCCTTCGGGCAGTTCGCCGTACGCACCTTCCGGCAACGGAGTTCCATCCCGGTTTTCGTTGTTGCAGACCTGTCGGCATCAATGAACTTTAAAGGGACCATGAGCAAACCGGAAACCCGGGCCCGAAAACCACTAAACCAGAACGTCAGGTAGCAGCCCTCAAAACCCGCGACTTCCGAACAGCACTATTCGACGAGCGGACAACATTGCGTCTTAACCGTTTCAGCAATCCCGACAAAAAACGGGCGTCCCTTTTTTGTTGCGTGCATGAAAAACCCCGGTTCAGTCGATACAAAGCCGGGGTTTTCCATCGTGTCCTGCTAGCCGGC
>DBZZ01000073.1:7653-9199 GCA_002311315.1 Methylococcaceae bacterium UBA1147
CTAGCCGGCTGACCCGTCGCCTGCGCCAGCTAAACCCGCGATTCAGATGTGCACTGAATCGCTACCGGATTCATGTACTTTCACAAATGCCGTTCTCCTTCTGGGCCTCGCCTTCGGCAATCACTTCATCTTCCGCTACCTTCGCCCTCTGCGGCCATTTCATCTTCCGCAACTTCACGTTCAGCAGCTGCATACGCCTTCTTGTAGAAAATCCAGGTTTTTTGATGCAGGTAGTGACGTATCGGTGTCTTGATCACCGACATGCAGAGTGCGATTGAAAACAGGCACCACACTGCGGCATATTCATTGGGATCCGAAGTCGTCAACTCGGAGACCAGAGGCCCGATCAGGAAATGGAATCCCGCAAACCGCCATGAACCGTATAGTACCGGCATGATGAAGCCGACCAGAACATAAGTCAGGCTCTGCAGGCCATAGGTGGGAAGATAGATCCCGTAATCCATCGGGGCTGAATAAAGCCCGTTCAGCGGAGCCATCCATGCGATGTGCCAGTTGCCTGACACCGAGCAGAAAGCGGGGCCACAAAATACTTCCGTACCAATGTTGCAAAGCCCAGCCCAACCAAATGGGTACATCTTGATCAGCATGACCAGTGCACCGACGGCACACAGTATATAAACAGGCAGCCGGACTCTCTCCTTGACTGCCACCGGGATGAAATACATGGCCACCATGTTGACAAAGAAGGGTTGAAACACGATGTGTATGTACCCGAAGAACGTCAACAACTGGTTCTGAGGTGTATCACACTGATCGATATAAAGGTAGGTTACTCCCTGCAGCAATTCCATCAATGCGAAATAACTCAGTGGCACCCAGAGTTCGCTGGACTCTCCCCTTTTGGCAACATAATAGGCTGTACTAAACCCCACCACAGCCAAAGTTGCAGATGCTTCCCCACTCCAACACATAGTTTTACCTCTGCTTCTCGCTTTTTATAATGCGGTACAGGGCTTTTCGGTTACCCTGACTGTAATGCTCATCGACCGGAAGCACACACCGGCCTCCCTCGCAATTCCCCGGAGCATTCATCATTCACCCGCGACCCGAAACCAAATCTACCGAGCCGTCACCCAACGTCAAAACGCGGCAGTATCACATAAATTTGGTCGAAATGCTCGTTTACTGCTTCGGCTGCAGGTTGGACCCCGGTCACTGATCTCCGACTGGCTTGGGCAAGGCACCCGCCAGCAATGGCTGCGTAAGGGGTAGGGGGAAACGCCACGGAGATTTTGCCCGCCACCTCGACAGCAAGCAGATCAACGGTTGTTACAGGTCAGCCCCTGCCATCTGGTCTTCCAGAACGCCCCAGACCGAACCGGCATCCAGTGTCTGCAACCTTTTCAGCAGCATGTGGCCCGCAGCCGGTTCGCCCTGATTCGGCAGGTCAATGCCGGAAAGGCAGACCTGATTGGATCCACAAGCACCGGTAAGCCCAGCCGATGTGCCCGTGTACAAGGTGACCGCGGGCAGACCCAGGGCAGCTGCAAGGTGGGATAAACCGGAGTCAAGGCCGACAACGCCG
>DBZZ01000073.1:9257-16143 GCA_002311315.1 Methylococcaceae bacterium UBA1147
AGAACCCCCGCCATATCTTTCAGGTTCATCGCCGGAAGCACCTGAACATTCCCGGACGCGGAAGCAATCCGCTGCGCCCGTGTTTGCTCCGAATGATTCCCCCAGGGAAGAAGGACCCGGTAGCCGTGGCGCTCTGCTTTGTCCGCAAGGCTGACCCATTCAGTCTCCTGCCACAATTTTTTCTCGGCACTCGTCCCGTGCAGAAACACCAGGTAGGCGGGTTGTCGGCATGGGCCAGTGAATGTTTCCCGAACTAGCCCGTAATCCAGGCATGCCGAATCGTAGTGGTAGCCAAGAACCGCCGCAAAAAGGTCGCGAACCCGTTCAATTGCGTGGCGTCCCTTGGCAATTTCAAATTTCCGCTGATAGGCCAGTGAAGCAAGGCCTTCCCTGCATGAGGACCAGGTCATTCCATTACGGGTTCCCGATGTCAGGCGGGTAACGATTGCGCTTTTGACCAGGCCCTGAGCATCGATCACCTGATCGTAATGAATGTCGCGTAGCTGGCCCAGTGAACGGCTTACTTCCTGCCGGGTCTGCCGACAAAATGGATGCCGCTTCCAGCCCCTTAGATGGATTGGGATGACCTTGCCGACCGCCGGATGCCAAGACGGAATTTCGGCGAAAGCCTGTTCCGAAACCCAGTCAAAGCGAATTCCGGGGTAGTATTTGCTCGCATCTACCAGTGCCGGAAGGGTATGAACAAGGTCGCCCATCGATGATGTCTTGACGACAAGAACCTTCACGAATCCTCCAGTACCGACACGATCTCAGCAGGATCGGTCTCCAGCGGCAGGAACCAGCCCTCCGGAAAGAGCTCGCGAATCCCGTCCAGGTGATCTGGGCTCGCCAACATTAATACCTGTCGCCTCAGGCCCAAGGCCAGGTACATGGACCCCGATTGATCGCCAATCACCAGGTCGGCAACCGACAACAGGTCGACCTCCTCGGCAAGGCTTAGCTTTCCGACAAGATTGTGACACCCTGTGGCCCTGCCGCAGATTCTTTCCCCAAACCCAGCATCGGATGCCTCGGCCAGCAACACAACCTGCCAGCCCCTGCGAACCGCTTCACCGGCCAATCGTTGGTAATGCTCTGCCCAGCCAGGTGTGGTTCTGTCTTCCACGTCCGGACACAAAACCAGGACTGGATCGGAGTCTGGTGCAATGCCATGGCGTTGCAACACTCTTTCCCAGTCCTGGAATCTATTGTCAAGGCTCGGCGACGCAAATCTGTCCGGGAGTTCTGCACCGGTTGCAAGCCCCAGAGAAACGGTTCTCTGTACCGTCGTCCAGCAGGGATCGGCCACCCTGACATCATTCAGCATGACCCCGGGCAAATAACCGCTTCGAACCGAAATGCCCGCCAGAAAAGGAAAAATGGCGAATCGCCATCCTGATTGCAGAATGATGCCGCGGTCATAACCTGAAGAACGGCTTTCATTCACGAAATTCATCTGCTCACGAAGCCACGAATGTTCAGGCAGTAAGAGAAATCCGGCGACTTCTGGCATGATTTCCAACAATGGCATCACACACGGATCAGCCAGTACTTCAATTCGACATGCAGGGTCCCGCTTCTTCAATTCCATGAAAAGGCTTTGCGCAACCACGACGGACCTGGGCCTGTCAGGGGCTCCAACCAGGTAATTGCGGGCAGCATGCTTCATTTGATCCAAAGACCGGATCCCTGAGTTCAATCAAACAGCGCTAACCCGGATCCGAGCAGGTCCTAGGGAATGAGGGGAAACACGGCGAAGTAGTTTCCCGATGCGGGCTGTCCGCGGAAATTACCGGACCGGCGACAACCATTCAGGGTCAAAAATCTTGCGCCCGTGCACCGCATCGAAATAAAGTGATTGCAGTTGTTCGGTTACCGGGCCTCGCACGCCCATTCCAATACTCCGGTTATCGAGTTCGCGGATCGGGGTAATCTCAGCCGCAGTCCCGGTAAAGAAAGCCTCGTCAGCAATGTAAACCTCGTCCCGGGTAAGCCGCTTCTCAATCACCTCCAACCCGAGGCTTTCGGCAATTTTCAGGATCGCATCCCGGGTAATGCCTTCCAGCACTGCGGTCAACTCGGGCGTGTAAAGCTTTCCATGACGGACAATGAACAGGTTTTCGCCACTCCCCTCGGCAACGTAACCTTCGTGGTCCAGCAGCAGGGCTTCGTCGTAACCACACTGAATGGCTTCCTGCAGGGCAAGGATGGAATTGATATAGTTTCCGTTGGCCTTGGCCTTGCTCATCGAACTGTTGACATGGTTTCGGGTGTACGATGAAGTTCTGATCCGCAAGCCCTTTTCCATGTTTTCGGCGCCTAGATAGCTGCCCCATTCCCAGGCCGCGACCATGACATGGACCAGCAGATTGTCGGCACGTAGCCCCATGCCCTCCGATCCGTAAAAGCACATCGGGCGAATATAGGCGCTTTCAAGGTCATTCCTCGATACCGCTTCGCGCTGAACCTGATCCAGGGTGTCCTTGTCGAAAGGAATCTTCATGTTCAGGATGTGAGCCGAGCGGAACAAGCGGTCGGTATGCTCTCGCAGTCTGAAGATTGCCGTACCCTGCTCACCTTTGTAGGCACGCAAACCTTCAAAAACCCCTGCGCCATAATGCAGGGTGTGGGACAGAACGTGGATTTTAGCTTCACGCCAGGGCAACCAGTCGCCATCCAGCCAGATGACTCCGTCTCTGTCATCCATTAACATGGGTTTTCCTCCGGATTATTCTTATGTTCATTCAACGCGCTATTCCATCAGCCGTTGCCAGATTCCCTTGACCCTGGCCCTGATATCTTCAATTTGATCACTCGGGATGATTGCCGGCCTTTCCCGCAGGGCAGCCTTGTGGGCCAGATCCCGGTATTCAAAATACGCACGCTTCAGGAATCCCGCGTCCTCCAGCGATAGAAACCCTGGCTCGGGGACAACATCCAGTAGACGGACCACATCCTGGAACCGGAGTAGATCCCGATTTCTGTGTGCGTACAGTAAAGTGTGGAATTGTACTATAAACTCTATATCAGCAATACCTCCGAACCCCTGCTTGAGATCGAAGGCCCCGGCTCTCGACCTGTCAAGAACCCGGCGCATCTTCTCCCGCATTTCACGCACTTCCCTTTGCAGACGGAGCGGGCTCCTTTGCTTGCCGAGGACCCGGGCACGCACTTCGGCAAACCGCTCACCGACCGCATTGTCACCGGCAACAAAACGCGCCCGGACCAGCGCCTGGTGCTCCCAGGTCCAGGCCTTGTTTAACTGGTAGTCCTGGAACGCGCTGAGTTTGGAAACCAGCAAGCCTGAACGCCCGCTGGGGCGAAGACGCATGTCCACCTGGTAAAGAACGCCCGACAGCATTCGAGTACCCAGCAGGTTGATCATGCGCTGCCCGACTTTTGCATAAAATTCGAAGCAACTAACCGGCCTGGGTCCCTCGGTAACCATTTCCGGCCGGATATCCGAACAAAGTAAAACCAGGTCCAGATCCGACCCGTAACCCAGTTCCCGTCCACCGAGTTTTCCGTAACCGATGACAGCGAAACCGGAAACGCGTTCCGCGACGGTGCCCGACGGGGTTCCGTACCTCTCTGCAACCAGGCGCCACGCCAGAGCCAGTGTATGATCGACAACCACCTCGGCAATATCCGTGAGGCAGTCACTGACCCTGGGAACCGCTATGGTACCCACGATGTCGGCAGCCGCCACTCGCAGAACACAAGCCTGCCTGAATTCGCGCATCGAGGCCATTTGCCGTTCCAGACCTTCAGCTTGAGTTTCACCGAGCCGCTGTTCAAGTTCACGCCGCGACAACGGCGCGTACAGGGTTCTTGGTTCCAGCAACTCATCCAGCAGAACCGGATGCTGGCTGATAAAGCCGACGACCCACGAGCTCGCCGCACACAGCCTAATGAGCCGCGACAGGGCGAGAGGGTTCTCGACCAGCAGGGCAAGATAAACCTGCCGACTGCAGATCGAACCGACCAGAGCAAGAAGTGCCCTCAACGTACTTTCCGGATCCGGAGTGACTCCGACCGCCCTGAGCAGCAGGGGCATCAACCGGTCCAGAACCGACGCACCGGTGGCGGCTAGTTTTCTGACCGAAACCGATGAACGGAAAGCGTCGATATCTTCCAGGACCTGGGTGGAATCCTGGTAACCCAAGCGCTGGACCGCCTGACTCAGCTCATCCAGACTGCCGTTCCCGTCCCAGATCAGAGGCCAGTCCCCATCGGCGTTATCGGCCTTGGGTGACACGAACACCTGTTCAAAAACCTGGTGAACCTGTCTTCGAATGCCATCGATCTGTTCCCTGGCCGACTGCCAGTCTGCAAATCCCAGCCCCAGGGCAATCCGTAGCTGCTCATGTTCCCCAACCGGCAATTCGTGAACCTGTCGATCGGCGTACTCCTGTAGACGGTTTTCGACGATGCGCAAGAATTCATAGCCGTTCTTCAGCGTTGCAACGACAGTCCCTGGCAACAGAGACTTCGCTTCGATGACATCCAGGACCTTCAGAATACTTCGTTCCTGGAGGGCTCGATCACGGCCCCCTCGTATCAGTTGGAAGACCTGGCCGATGAACTCTATTTCGCGGATCCCTCCCGCACCGAGCTTCACGTTCTCGGCAGTTCCGTCACGGATGCACTCTCTCTCGACCCTGGATCTCATCTTCCGAAGCTCGAAAAAACTGCCGTAATCGAGGTAGCGACGGTAGACAAATGGCTTCAGAATCCCTTCAAGCCGGGCACCAGCCTCAAGGTCTCCCGCTACCGGCCGGGCCTTGATAAAGGCATACCGCTCCCACTCGCGAGCCTGGTCCTGGTAATAGTTCTCCATGGCGTCGAAAGTCATCACCAACGGACCGCTGTCACCGAAGGGTCTCAAGCGTACGTCCACGCGAAAAACAAAACCATCCGCCGTGACGGTATCAATAACCCGGATCAGCTGGCGAGCAACCTGGATGAAGAATTCATTGTAACTTCTGCCCCGTTTCCCCTTCAGAACCCCCTCTTCCTCGAAAGCGAAAATCAGGTCGACATCGGACGAGAAATTGAGCTCCCCTCCCCCCAGCTTACCCATGCCCAGGACGATCAGTTGCTGTGGGGTGCCGTCACCCAACAGAGGGGTACCCCAACGACTGCAGGCAGACCGGTAGAGAAAATCGTGGGCGAATTGCAGACAGGCTTCCGCCAGCAGGGAAAGGTCGGACAGAGTCTGGTTGAGCGTTGCAGAGCCGGTAATATCCCGCCATGCGATACGGGTCATCTCGCGGTTTCGAAAACCCCTGAGGTCGCGCATTAATCCATCTTCGTTAACAGGACTCAGTTCACGAAGGCATGGAGAGTAGGCAACGGAACGCTCAGCGGAAACCAGGTCGCCGGAATGGTAAAGGTCCAGCAGGGCAACCGGGTTTCGAAGGCTGAAATCAGCCACGAACTGGCTCGCAACCCAGACCCTGAGTAAGTCGGCAATGAATTCCCGATCTCCGGGCAAAGCAAGCTTTTCTTGCTGCAGGCGGTCCTGAAAACGAAGCCACAAGAGCTCGGCAATCTCCCGACCGGCACCGAGATCTGCCGGGAAAACAGCGTCAAACGTCAGGCGTCCGGATTCCATGCTCAACCCATCCTGGCCAATACACCGACATGATATCCAAAATACGGAGGACTATGCACGGCACAAGTAAGACCGGTCTGAGTCGACAGGGCTTCGGAACCGAACAGCCCAACCTTTGCCCAGAAACGTTTTCTGAAACGGAAAGCGACCTTCAGAAACAAGCCTCATGCCGTCAGGAAAAGAACGACAGTCACACTACGTGCACGATGCCCGTTACCGGAGCAGCGTTTGATCGCGGAAAACAGCCAGGCCACAGATCGTATCCCAACAGTGCGCCGTTAAGGATGAATCAGAGCCCCTGGCAACAACGACTGTCTATCCGTCCAGTTTCGGCTTGAGCAGTTTGTTAACCTCTGCAGGATTGGCCTTGCCCTGGGTCGCTTTCATCACCTGACCGACGAAAAAACCAAGCAATTTGTCTTTTCCGCTGCGGTACTGTTCAAGCTGAGCCGGGTGATCAGCGATAATCCGATCGATGATCTTTTCGATCGCACCGCTGTCGGTAATCTGTTTCAGCCCCTTTTCCTCGATGATCGCATCGGCGTCGCCGCCGGATTCCCACATGATCTCGAAAACCTGCTTGGCAATTTTCCCGGAGATGGTGTTGTCATCGATCCGCCGGAGCAGTCCAGCCAGGCTGTCAGCGCCGATGGGGCATTCGGCTATCTCCAGTCTATCCCTGTTCATGGCGCCGGTGAGATCCACGATGACCCAGTTCGCACACATCTTGGGGTCACAACCTGAACCCTTGACTGTTTCCTCGAAGAATCCCGCGAGTTCCTTCGAGATGGTCAGAAGAGATGCATCATCCCTGCTGAATCCGTACTGCTCCTGGAATCGCGCCTGTTTCTGATCCGGCAATTCAGGAAGTTCTTGCCGGACCTCGTCCAGGTATCCAGAATCGATCTCGAGAGGCAGTAGGTCCGGGTCTGGAAAGTAACGGTAGTCATTTGATTCTTCCTTGCTCCGCATCGGTCGTGTTTCGTCGCGCTTGGCATCGTACAGGCGCGTTTCCTGCACCACCCGGCCACCTCCATCGATCAGATCAATCTGCCGTTCAACCTCGTGATTGATTGCCTTCTCGACGAAACGAAACGAGTTAAGGTTCTTGGTCTCGGTACGCGTTCCGAACTCCACCTGCCCCCTGCGCCGTACCGAAACATTGGCATCACAACGGAATGACCCTTCCTGCATGTTGCCGTCCGAAATCTCGAGGTATCGCACCAGGGCGTGAATTTTCTTCATGTAGGCGACCGCTTCCCGGGCCGA
>DBZZ01000073.1:16169-17133 GCA_002311315.1 Methylococcaceae bacterium UBA1147
CGCATATCGGGCTCCGAAACGATTTCCAGCAACGGAATGCCTGCCCGATTCAGGTCTATACCGCTCAGCCCCTGGAAATCCTCGTGCAGGGACTTTCCAGCATCTTCCTCGAGGTGAGCTCGGGTAACCCCAACGATTTTTTCATCTCCATCCACCAGAATGGAAATCTGTCCTTTTCCGACCACCGGCAACTCAAACTGACTGATCTGGTAACCCTTGGGCAGGTCGGGATAGAAGTAGTTCTTGCGGGCAAAGATTGATCTTGAAGCAATCTCCGCGTCAATGGCGAGGCCGAACTTAACCGCCATGTGAACGGCTTCCCTGTTCAAAACTGGTAGCACGCCTGGAAGACCCAGATCAACTGCACACGCCTGGGTATTGGCCACCGAGCCAAAAGCGGTCGATGCCCCGGAAAATATCTTCGATTGAGTCGCCAGCTGTACGTGAATTTCCAGCCCGATCACAGTTTCCCATTCCATCAGTCGGCCTCCTTATTCAAAACCGTTTGGACAGCGCAGGTGCCAGTCCGTCACGCCCTGGTATCGGTGGGCCACGTTCAACAAGCGTCCCTCGGAAAAGAAATTTCCGATCAACTGCATCCCGACCGGTTTGCCGTCGACAAACCCGACCGGCATCGACAACGCTGGAATACCGGCCAGGTTGACCGCGATGGTAAAGATGTCGGAAAGATACATTCCGACCGGATCACTGGTTTTTTCACCGATCCCAAAAGCCACGCTGGGCGCAGTCGGCGCAACCAGAACATCAACCTGTTCGAAGGCATTGTGGAAATCCTGGCTAATGAGACGCCGCACCTTCTGGGCACGAAGGTAATAGGCATCATAATAGCCCGCAGATAGCGCATAGGTTCCCATCAGAATCCGACGCTTGACTTCGGCCCCAAACCCTTCCCCACGGGAACGCGTGTAAAGGTCCAGCAAATCGCCAGGATCTTCGCATCGAT
>DBZZ01000073.1:17235-23432 GCA_002311315.1 Methylococcaceae bacterium UBA1147
ACCGAGAACCCGACATTCGGTAACGATACCTCCGTTACATTCGCCCCCTGGCGCTGATATTCCGCGATTGTCTTTTCCAGCAAGGTGGCTATCTCAGGATCCAGGTCTTCACCGAAGAATTCCCTAGGGACTCCGATCGTCAACCCCTCGATCCCATCATCGAGGCTCGCACGATAATCCGGCACCGGATGGTCCACGCTGGTTGAATCACGCGGGTCGAAACCGGCCATGGCCTGCAACAACATGGCAGCATCCTCGGCGGTTCGGGACAGCGGCCCACCCTGATCCAGGCTTGAGGCAAAGGCAATCATGCCGTACCGAGAAACCCGGCCATACGTCGGTTTCATGCCGGTAATCCCACAGAAGGATGCCGGCTGGCGTATCGAGCCTCCAGTATCGGTCCCGGTGGCAACCGGGGCTAGCCGTGCGGCCACCGCGGCTGCCGAACCTCCCGATGAACCACCTGGAACGGCGGTCATATCCCAGGGGTTCCTGACCGGACCGTAATAACTGGTTTCATTGGAAGACCCCATGGCAAACTCGTCCATGTTCAGCTTTCCGAGCATGACCATACCGGAATTCTCCAAGCGGCTGACCACGGTCGCATCGTAGGGCGAATAAAAATTGTCCAGCATCTTCGAACCGCAACTGGTCTTGATCGACCGGGTACAGAAGATATCCTTGTGCCCAATAGGGATCCCAGTCAGAGGCCCGGCCGTTCCGCGCGCAATCTTTTCATCCGCCGCACGGGCGTCCGCCATTGCTTTGTCTTCGGTAACCGTGATAAAACAGTTAAGTTCTTCGTTGAATTGATTGATCCTTGCCAAAAAGGCTCGGGTTATTTCGACGCTACTGAATTGCCTGTCTTGCAGCCCGGCCGAAATTTCGGCAATGGTTTTGTCATGCATGCTCAAGTTCTGTCACTACGAATTTGAATGTTTCAGGGCCCTTCTCGATTCCACTGGAACCACCAATTAACCTTAGTCGATGACCTTGGGCACCAGGTATAGTCCTGATTCGACCTGCGGTGCCTGCGACTGAAACAGTTCACGCTGGTCCTGTTCCGTCACCTGGTCGACCCTCAACCGCTGGACCTGGTCCATGGGATGCGCCATCGGGGTCACTTCATCGGTCTCTGCCGCATTCAGCTGACCCACAAGATCCAGAATACCACCCAGGTCACGGACGTACCCATCGATGTCCTGCTGTTCAATTTCTATGCGGGCAAGCGCCGCAATCTTTTTAACATCCTCAACACTTAAATCCACAACGTTTTCCCCTTGGAACCAAACGCCCTGTTACCTTGCTCAACGCCGCGCCATCAACAAGTCATGATCGACCAAGCCTGCACGACACCGCCTGCCTTGAGTCCTTGCGAAGCTCGAGTCATCGCCGATGCAGCGGAATTGAGCCGACCCTTAGGCCTTCTCCATTCCGGTACTCCCGCAGCCAAACATGGAAATGGGTCGGCTTACCCGTCCGAATGAGCCATAATAAACTCAGCCATCCCGCTTCCCACCCGACCATTGAGAATTCCGGCCAAGGCCGTAGCATTATAAGGTCAGGACAGGATCTACGAACAAGCCGCGGAGAGATTTTGAAGGATCTCCCGGAAAATACGGTTACCGGAACAAGCCAAAATGACCGGATGAATCTTCCGCCATGATACCTGACGTCTTGCCGAAAAGCCCAGCCGATTGTTAAAGTAGCAACCTTTATAAATGGAACTTCCAACATGCTGAAACGAATTCTCGGATTATTTTCCAACGACCTGTCGATCGACCTGGGGACAGCGAACACGCTGATCTATATCCCCGGTCAGGGAATCGTCCTCGATGAACCTTCGGTCGTAGCAATCCGAAAAGACGATGGACGGGGGGCCAAAACGATCGCTGCAGTAGGTTCCGATGCCAAAATGATGCTTGGACGTACACCTGGGAACATCACCGCAATCAGGCCTCTAAAAGACGGTGTAATCGCGGATTTCACCGTAACGGAAAAAATGCTTCAGTACTTTATTCACAAGGTACACGAAAGCAAGATACTACGTCCCAGCCCGAGGGTACTGATTTGTGTTCCCTGCGGCTCCACCCAGGTGGAACGCCGGGCAATCAAGGAATCAGCTGCCGGGGCAGGAGCTCGCGAAGTCTATCTGATCGAGGAACCTATGGCAGCGGCGGTAGGTGCAAACCTGCCGGTTGATCAGGCAAAAGGCTCCATGGTTCTCGATATCGGCGGCGGAACGTCGGAAGTCGCCGTAATCTCCCTGAACGGGATCGTCTATTCCGCATCCGTACGGATCGGCGGTGACCGTTTCGACGAGGCAATCATCAACTATGTACGGCGGAATTACGGAACACTAATTGGCGAAGCGACTGCGGAGCGCATCAAACACGAAATCGGAACCGCCTATCCCGGCAGCAAGGTCCAGGAAATCGAAGTCAACGGGCGCAACCTTGCCGAGGGCGTCCCTCGTCATTTTACGCTGAACAGCAACGAGATCCTGGAAGCCTTGCAGGAACCGCTGTCCGGTATCGTTGGAGCACTCAAGGTGGCACTGGAACAGACGCCGCCCGAACTGGGCTCTGACATCGCGAACAGCGGAATTGTCCTGACTGGCGGAGGCGCGCTGCTGAAGGACATTGACCGCCTGCTTGCGGAAGAAACCGGGTTGCCGGTGATCGTTGCCGAGGATCCCCTCACCTGCGTAGCCCGCGGCGGCGGCAAGATTCTGGAAATGCTGGATGAAAAAGGGCCGACATCCTTTTCGCTGGAATGATTGCCTGATCCGGCAGGGTCCAATCAAAGCTGCAAATTCGACATTCGTACCGGATATCGCTGAAAGGTAAACCAGCCATAAAGCTCATATTCTCCGAAGATTCGTCGATCAACGTCCGTCTGCTGATGGCGGTTCTCGTATCGATTGCTCTGATGACGTTCAGCCAGCGCAACAACTATCTCTCTCCGCTCCGTTCTGCATTGTCGATTATTGTTTACCCTGTACAGTTCCTCGCCAGCCTGCCGCAACGCATCGGGGATGGCAGTACGACCTATTTCGCCAAGCACAAGGCCCTCATCCAGGAAAATCATAAGCTCAGGAAGAAGTTACTGGTGCACCAAACCCGTTTGCTCAAGGCCTCTGCACTGGAAAAGGAAAACATCCGACTTCGAAACCTTCTCGACAGTTCCTTCAAGCTCGGCGAACAGATTCTGGTCAGCGAGTTATTATCGGTCAGCCTGGATCCATACAAGCATACGGTCGTGATCGACAAGGGCCAGCGCTTCGGTGTTTTCGACGGACAACCGGTGCTAGATACCTGGGGCATTATCGGACAGGTTTACCGCACCGGTCCTCTGCATTCCGAAGTCATTCTGATTTCGGATCCAGGGCACGCCATACCGGTCCAGGTAAATCGCAACGGTCTGCGAACAATCGCCGTGGGTACGGGAAAGATCAACGAACTTTCCCTGCCCTTTCTTCCCAACCACGCCGAGATTGAAACCGGCGACCTGCTGATCAGTTCAGGCCTGGGAGGAGTTTTTCCCCAGGGGTACCCGGTTGGGGTGGTCAACGAAATCATTCCCCAACCGGATAAACCTTTTTCCCAGATAAGCGCCCGGCCTACCGCCCACCTGGACCGCAGCCGTGAACTGTTACTGGTGTGGACCAACAAGCAATCCATGGCCCGGTTACCTAACGGACAATCTCAAACGGACAAACGACCAGGCAGCGATGAACTTCCGGAATAGCCAGGGAACCGAGGCGATTCTCATCAGCATTTCGATCGCGATGCTGTTGCGAATTCTGCCTTTGCCTCGCGACTGGCTGGTTTTCAACCCGGACTGGATACTGCTGGTTGTCATCTACTGGTGCCTGTACATCCCAGAACGATTCAACATTGGCTCGGCCTGGATATTCGGACTGCTGACCGATGTACTGACCGGTCAACTGCTTGGACAACAGGCCCTGGTCTATTCAGTCATTGCCTATATCATCATCCGCCTACACCAGCGTATTCGCCTTTTTCCGCTATCGCAGAAAACCCTGATTATCCTCTGCCTGTTGCTATTGGGCCAGACGCTTGTTTTCTGGATTCAGAATGTACAGAACGCGGTCTACAGTGGATGGAATTACATGATCCCTGCATTCACCGGAACCCTGGCCTGGCCACTGGTGTACATTGGTCTCGGGGGCTTGCATCACAGAGCAAAAATCGACTGAGCCGTGGACACAAACAACTTGCTGCCAGGCTACCTTCACCGGAATCAGGGATAAAAGTCGATCATGGTACGCCGTTTTACCATCAAGGATAACTACCTTGAAAACCGCCTGATCATTAACCGGGTTGTCGCGGCTTTGGTGGTGATTCTATTTCTCAACCTACTCTTGGTAGGCAGGCTAATCTATCTGCAGATCTCAGGCCATGAACATTATTCCAGCCTTTCTCAGAACAACCGGATCAAGATCTCCCCGCTACAGCCGACCCGTGGACTGATTTTCGACCGACAAGGGAAAATTCTCGCCCAGAACATCACCACCTACAGTCTGGAACTGATCCCTGAACAGGTTGACAACCTTGAGGAGACACTGAGCGGACTCCAGCGACTGCTAGACATTGATGACGGAGAAATTGAACAGTTCAGGAAGCTCAGGAAAAGGAACAAACCTTTTACCAGCATACCGTTAAAGTGGCGGATGACCGAGCGGGAATTGGCGAAATTCTCGGTCAGGCGATTTCAGTTTCCCGGGGCCGAAGTGCATGCCAGGCTGGCAAGAAACTACCCGTATGGCGACATCTTCGCCCATGTTGTAGGTTACGTTGGGCGAATTAACGAGAAGGAGCTGAAATCGGTCGATCCAGCCGCCTACCGTGGAACCAACCACATTGGAAAAACCGGTATCGAAGCCTCGTACGAGACTCTGCTGCATGGCAAGGTGGGCTACGAGGAAATCGAAACCAATGCCCAGGGAAGACTGATCAACAGGCTTGGACAGATCCCGCCCGAGGCCGGGGCAAATCTTCACCTGACCCTCGACATCCAGATGCAGAAAGCGGCCTACAACGGCCTTGGAACGCATAACGGAGCAGTCGTGGCAATCGAAACCAAAACGGGGAACATACTCGTTTTCACAAGTAAACCTGGCTTTGACCCGAACCCGTTTGTCCATGGCATCTCCGCAAAGGATTATGACCAACTGCGTTCTTCCTCCGACCAACCGCTCTTTGACCGGGCCCTGCGCGGGCAGTACCCGCCAGGTTCCACCGTGAAACCCTTTATCGGCCTTGCCGGACTCGAACACGGGGTCGTCGATATGAAGCACAGCATCTTTTGCCGGGGTTTCTACCAGTTACCCAATGTCAGTCACAAGTACCGCGACTGGAAGACATGGGGTCACGGTCATGTCGACATGAACGCTGCAATCACCCAGTCCTGCGACGTCTACTTCTATGGCCTTGCGTATTCCCTGGGAATCGAACGGTTATCCGGATTCCTGAAGAAATTCGGCTTCGGTTCCAAAACCGGGATTGATCTTGGTGGTGAAAAAGCCGGGCTACTTCCTTCCCGCAAGTGGAAGCGACAGGCCAGAAACGAACCTTGGTATCCCGGTGAAACACTGATCGCAGGCATCGGCCAGGGATTCCTCCAGGTCACCCCGCTTCAACTGGCCAAAGCCACGGCACAACTGGCGAACCGCGGCAAAGCAGTCAGGCCGCACCTGGTCAGGCGAATCGAGCACAAGACTGAAAGCATGATTCCGCCGCAGCGGTTCTCACCGGACATCCAAATCGATCCTCGCAACGCCGAGTCGATCATTCGGGCCATGGTGAATGTTGTTCACGGTGATCGTGGCACGGCCCGCTCAATCAGTAACGGGATCGACTACAAAATTGCCGGCAAAACCGGGACGGCCCAGGTTTTCACGGTTAAACAGGAAGAAAACTATGACGAAAGCCGAATTGATGAGAAACTGCGAGACCATGCCCTGTTCGTGGCTTTTGCCCCGGCCCATGACCCCAGGATCGCGATTGCCGTGGTCGTCGAGAACGGTGGCCACGGGGGCTCTGTGGCGGCCCCAATCGCCAGGGACATCATTCATCAGTACCTGGGTCGTGAATCATGATCCCACTGACATCGAAAAACCGCTTCCCTCTGGGAGACCAGGCCGCCAGCGGATTCTTGCACCATCTCCACAT
>DBZZ01000073.1:23546-29965 GCA_002311315.1 Methylococcaceae bacterium UBA1147
CGGTATGCCCCGTTGCTTTTTGTCATCGGCACCGGTCTGCTGCTCGCGGTTCTCATCGGCGGCGATATTGGAAAAGGGGCGCAACGCTGGTTAAACCTTGGTTTTTTTCGATTTCAGCCCGCCGAAATGATCAAGATTTCCACACCCATGATCATCGCCTGGTATCTTGCCGAGCACGTCCTGCCACCGCAAAGACGACAGATCATGATCACTGCGGGACTCATCGCAATTCCTACCCTGCTGATTGCCAAGCAGCCTGATCTGGGCACCTCGCTTCTGGTCGCGGCTTCAGGCACCGCAGTCCTGTTCATGTCGGGAATTCCCTGGTGGTTCCAGATCCGATGCGTCGTTCTGCTTGCCGGGCTGACGCCGATTTTGTGGCACTTCATGCACGATTACCAGAAAGCTCGGATCATGACTTTTCTGAATCCGGAAGCCGACCCTCTCGGCAAGGGCTACCACATCATTCAATCGAAGATCGCAATCGGTTCCGGAGGCATTTATGGCAAGGGCTGGCTAAACGGAACCCAGGCCCATCTCGAATTTCTGCCGGAACGTTCGACCGATTTCATTTTTGCCGTATTCGCAGAGGAATTCGGACTGCTGGGCTGCTTGGGACTGTTGACGGTTTACCTGCTAATCTGCTGCCGCTGCCTGTATATCACGGTTCACGCCCAGGACACATTCAGCCGGCTGCTTGCCGGCAGCCTGTCCATCACATTCTTCATCTACGTCTTCGTCAACGTCGGCATGGTCATCGGCATCCTTCCGGTCGTCGGGGTCCCACTCCCTCTGGTCAGTTACGGCGGAACATCGATGGTGACCTTGCTTGCCGGATTCGGTATCCTTATGTCGATTCACACACACCGGCGATTATTACCTGTATAGACAAACACTTACTAATGCTCCCTAATAAGGATTTTAAGTCTATGTACAAGACCCCGAAAGAGCGCCTGCCTCGCTGGCCCATGATTCAAAACCTATCCGTCTTTTGGCTTGCCTTGTTGTTGCTGTGTTCCGGGTTCGGTCATGCTGCTCCCCCACTGACCGATCGCGAAGACGTCGGTAAATTTATCAGAAAAATGACTAAAGAGCATGGCTTTGACCGGCAGCAATTGACCAGCGTATTCCAAAAGATCAGGCTGAAAGACAGCATCATCCGAGCGATTACCCGCCCCGCTGAATCCAAACCCTGGCATACCTACCGCAAGATATTCATTACCAACAATCGAATCAACCGGGGCGTGGATTTCTGGCACAGCAATGCCGCGATCCTCGCTGAAGTTGAAAAACAATATGGTGTTCCTGCCGAGATCATTGTCGCAATCATCGGAGTGGAAACGGGCTACGGTAGAAACACGGGGTCCTACCGAGTCGCCGATGCCCTTTCAACGCTCGCATTCGAGTATCCGAAAAGAAGCTCTTTCTTTAGCCGGGAACTGGAGCACTTCCTGGTCTTGTGCCGGGAAGAAAACATCGACCCTCTGATTCCGGTCGGTTCTTACGCGGGTGCAATGGGTATTCCCCAGTTCATGCCTAGCAGTTACCGCAGTTATGCCGTCGACCAGAACCAAGATGGCAGGCGGGATATCTGGAAAAGCAACCACGACGCCATTGGCAGCGTTTCGAACTACTTCAAAAAACACAGATGGATTCCCTCTGCTCCCATCGTGTTTCCGGCCAGGCCCGAAGGGGATGAATTCAGGAAACTGTTGAGTTCCGGACTCAAGCCGGACACGACCATTGGTCAGATCAGGGATGCCGGAATCAAGGTTCCGGCCGAAATCCAACCCGACCAACAAGCAAAAGTGCTGGAACTGGAATCCAGCCAAGGGCCGGCGTACTGGGTTACGCTGACCAACTTCTACGTCATCACCCGCTACAACCATAGCCCCTTGTACGCGATGGCCGTCTACCAACTCAGCCAGGAGATCGTGAACAAAAGAGACAACAAAACCTAGGGTCTACTATGGTTGTCCTGCATCAACTATCCCGAAAACATTACACGGCACTGGGCCCGATCAGGCGATCGGCCATTCTCCTGGCAACCGCGCTCATCGTACTCCATGGCTGCTCCACACCCAATCAAACCGTCAGGCATGAACCCAGAAGCCGACACGGAGATCCGCCATCTTTTACGAGGTTTTGGGCAAGCGTTATCGTATCATGGAGACATCACCGGCTTTGTCCAGAGAGGCCTCGCCGCGTCTCGTGGTACGGAAAGACATGCCATGGACGCAGGACGTCCAGTGGTGAGATCTACGACATGTATGGGATGACCGCGGCACACAAGACCCTGTCTCTGCCAAGCTACGTCGAGGTCAGAAATCTAGAAAACGAACCATTGTTGTCCGAGTCAACGATCGGGGACCGTTCCACGAGGGACAGATTATCGATCTACCGTACACCGCGGCCAAAAAAATAGAAATCGTTCATAAGGGAACCGCTCGGGTGCAAATCCGAGATATCATGCCCGCGGTCGCATTGGAGATAAAACAGGATGCTACGACAGATTCACAGCAACTGTACGTTCGGTTCGGTACCTTCAGGGATCTCAGGAACGCGACTAAACTGCTGGGCGGCGTTCACCAGTCCGGGCTTCCCGACAAGCGGATCAAAGCTGGAAAGATCAATCGAAAAAAACTCTACAGGGTCTAACTTGGACCCATAGCGAGTGCGAACGAAGCCGAACAGTTGCTCGAAAAAGTTGTCCGGCTGAGATTTACCTCGGCACAGTTGATCAATGACGAACCAGACAGTTGAACCCGGCTGTTCTACAATAGTCCAACCTCATTCAATCTTTCTCTTTTCAGTATCGTATGAAACTAACCAGGCAGCTAAGGTGTGCGGTTCTGCTCACATCCATATTCTTATACACCGGTATCGGCCTCGCTGCACAGCGTGTCCTTATCCCGGAACCACCGGCTCTAGCCGCGAAAGCCTATTTCCTGACCGATTTTGACAGCAGCAAAGTTCTGGCGGAACACAATGCAGACGAAAGGCTTGCCCCTGCAAGCCTGACCAAGATCATGACGGCCTATGTTGCCTTCCAGGAACTGATGGACGGAAATATTTCTCTGGAGGACCGAGTCACCATCAGCGAGAAAGCCTGGAAAACACTGGGCTCACGGATGTTCATCGAAGTTAACAAGCAGGTCGAAGTCGAGAAACTGCTGAAAGGAGTCATCATTTCATCTGGAAACGACGCCAGCGTCGCACTGGCTGAACATATTGCAGGCAACGAATCAACTTTCGCAGACCTGATGAACCAAACCGCGGAACGGCTGGGCATGTTCGGCACTCATTTTGTCAACAGCATGGGGCTGCCGAGCCCGGACCACTATTCGACCGCCCGCGACCTTGCTACGCTGACACGCGCCCTGATCCGGGACTTTCCGGAATACTACGAATGGCATGCGATTCGGGAGTTCAGTTTCAACAATATCACACAGCAGAACCGCAACAAGCTGCTGTGGCGTGACTCCAGTGTCGACGGAGTCAAGACTGGACATACCGAAGGCGCTGGTTATTGCCTGGTGGCTTCGGCAAAGAAGGGAGACATGCGCCTGATTTCCGTGGTCATGGGCACGAAAAGTACCGCCGCACGGGCGAGCCAGAACCAGGCTCTCCTGAACTACGGATTCCGTTTCTTCGTCACCCAGCTTCTTTACACAGCCAACGAGGCACTGGCACGGGCGCGCATCTGGAAAGGGCAAGAAAAGATGCTGCAACTCGGTTTGGCTGAAGACCTTTATGTAACCGTACCCAGGCGCTATCTCAATGACCTGCAGGCAAAAACCGAGGTGTCGGGAAAAATCATGGCGCCAGTCAGCCAGGGAGACACACTGGGTACGCTTGCCATTCTGCTCGGCGAACAGGTCTACCGGACCGAACCGCTAACCGCACTGAAAGAAATTCCGCTAGGCAGTTTTTTTCGACAAATGTACGACAAGGCACTGTTGTTTCTCGAATAACCAGGCCAGCGGCCTATGGGTTTTAACCAGAAAAACATCTTCTGACCAGTGGCCTAAGCAGCTCGTGGCCGGCTATCGAGTCCCAGCCTTGTCTTGGCCGCCAACGGATTCATCCAGTCATCTGACCTTGGGCAAACCATGAACGACGACGAAACCCTGCTGCAATTTCCGTGCAAATTCCCGATCAAGGCCATGGGTCTGAATAGTCATGACTTCGACACCCGGGTGGTGGAAATTGTCAGGCGACATTCACCGGACATCCCCGAAGGGGCGGTCAACTCCCGGATAAGCAAGAGTGCGAAATACATCTCCGTTACCGTCACCATTACCGCCCAGAGCAAAGCCCAAGTCGACGCGATTTACCTGGACCTGACCGAGGCGAAAGAAGTCGTGATGGCCCTCTGATGAAATCAAGACCCGTCCGAATCCGGTTCCTGGGGTTGCGGGACTACTCAGAGTACTGGCAGAAAATGAAGACATTCACCGACAGCCGTAGCCGGGGAACTTGCGATGAAATCTGGCTGCTCGAACATCCCCCGGTCTACACGCAGGGACTCAACGGAAAACCAGAACATATCCTCGACCCTGGATCAATCCCGGTTATCCGATCGGATCGAGGGGGTCAGGCCACCTACCATGGGCCGGGACAACTGGTGATGTACACGCTGCTCGACATCCGGCACCGCAAGATCGGAATACGGCAACTCGTTTCCATGCTGGAACAATCGGCGATTGATACGCTCAAACAGTATGGAATCGATGCCCAATCAAGGGCAGACGCGCCTGGGGTCTACGTTGATGGCAGCAAGATCGCTTCAATAGGACTGCGGGTTCGGCGCGGTTGCAGCTACCACGGAATGAGCCTCAATGTGGCGGGCGACCTCTCTCCCTTCAGTGGCATCAATGTCTGCGGGTTTCCTTCACTTTCGGTAACAAGTCTGTATGACCTCCATGGGCCCCGACTCTGCCATGAGGTTGCCATCCCCCTCGTCTATCACTTCCTCGACTGCCTGGGAGAGTCAGCTGAATCAAACAATGTCAGTATCGATCCACTGCCCACGCCGCTTGCGAACCTTGATAGCTGATCGGGCGGATTAGCGATACACTGGAAATATCCTCGAGGCAGTCCCGACAGGCAAGCAGGGACACCATAAAAGCTTCGGTACAAGACCAAGACCACCCCATGTCAGACCGATCCGATTACAACGCTCCTTCACGCAACCAACCGAAAACCCACCACAGGAACCGGGACAAGCTTTCCCGTATTCCGGTTGAGGTTGTTCCCTCCGCACCGATCCGAAAACCACCCTGGATCCGGATTAAAGCTTCTTCCTCGGGAAAGGTGCAGCAGATGAAGAAACTGCTGCGAAGCCAACAACTGTATTCTGTGTGTGAAGAGGCCGCATGCCCCAACCTCGCCGAATGTTTCGCCAAAGGTACCGCGACCTTCATGATCATGGGAGACCTGTGCACCCGGCGTTGCCCATTCTGCGATGTCGCACACGGAAAACCCCTGCCCCTCGACGATAAAGAACCCGGGCACCTGGCCAGCACGGTTTCCCGATTGAAACTTCGCTACGTGGTCATCACATCGGTGGATAGAGACGATTTGAGAGATGGGGGCGCAAGACACTTTGCGAAGTGCATTAAAGCAGTCAGGATTCTGAACCCGGAAACCCGGATCGAGATCCTGGTTCCCGATTTTCGCGGCCGCCTGGAGCCGGCGGTACAGGCCCTTGCCGCAAACCGGCCGGATGTCTTCAACCACAACCTGGAAACCGTACCCGGCCTCTACCGGAAAATCCGGCCCGGTGCCAGTTACAAGGGTTCACTGGAACTTCTGGAAAGATTCCATGAACGTCATCCGGGCATACCCACCAAATCCGGACTGATGTTAGGACTCGGTGAAGAAACCGGAGAGGTGGAAGCAGTCATGCTGGATCTTCGAGCCATCGGTTGCAGCATGCTGACACTCGGCCAGTACTTGCAGCCGAGCCGCGATCATCTGCCGGTCCAACGCTATGTAACGCCAGAGGAATTTAACCAGCTTGCAGAATCCGGCAGGAAAATGGGCTTTGGCCACGTCGCCAGCGGTCCGCTGGTCCGTTCGTCGTACCATGCAGATATCCAAGCTCGGGAACTGATCGGCTAAACCTGGCTCAGCCTGAAGAATCGTTCACCCTACCAGAATCGTGTAAAATCGCACATCAAACCTCAATCGGTTTGTAGCCGGAAGCAGTTCTGTACAAGACATGGAGAGGTACCGAAGCGGTCACACCGGCACCGACTCGAAATCGGTTGGTCCTTCACTGGGCACGCGGGTTCGAATCCCGCCCTCTCCGCCATTATATTTACGTAAGATACTGATTTTTCAATTGTTTTATGTTATCGATCTGAATCCTTTCCACGTTTTATTTCCGATTCAGATGTGTGAAGCTGCAGAAA
>DBZZ01000073.1:30048-31379 GCA_002311315.1 Methylococcaceae bacterium UBA1147
ATACGGATACATCGCACGAAAAAGACCGCTCCCTTAACGATTTTCCCAGGTCGCCCGATTACCCCCCCCCACCCACCCCCTAAATTCAATTGGGTCCCTCGACATCTATAGACATGCGATCTTGGAGGAACGATCGGGTGATTCATCCTAGACCCATCATTGTAAACGAGGGTATAGGAAACAGCTCGTCGGTCAGTAACAATCATCATCTAACTGGAGATTCCCTGAAGGGCTTTGCCCATTAGTTGCTAGCCCCTATCGCACCCCATTGGGATGACCCAAGACCCGCTCGGCTTGGCCAGCTTCGCATAATCAGCAACCGGAAGTTCCTCTCCCGTTAAACGTTCAATCTCATCCACTGTGACCAGGTATTGATCCAACATATTGCGTTTGGCGTCCTGTGAGTTTGGAATGATCCAGGCAATCGCCCGTTCATCCTGCCCTGCTCCACGGATAATGACTTTCCAAAAGGCATCGGGTGTCTTTACCCCATGCGTCTCAACGAAATAGTCATTGTCTGGATTGTTTCCCCAGATCACGCCTCCGATCACCAGTAATTCGTCAATGTCACGGTAACACTCGGTGATTTCTTCGGTCTGAAACCAGGCTCCCCGGTTCATGTTGGACGCCTGGGGCAAAACGTTGGTCATGGTGTTGGATTGGCGAATCGCTGTTGGTGAGTAGTCGAGATGATTTGCCGGAATCAGGTGACCTCGATCATACGGCTTGCCGTACGCCTTAACTGAGATCTGCTGGCATTCGGAAGGGATACTGGGATCAAAGAAGAACTTCTTGCTGCGCTTGAAATCCCCCGTGTCCCGCTGTGCGTTGTAGCGAAACTTCACGGCCCCTCGTTTCGTACAATCAAGCCAGATGGTGAACCCCTCGTAGTTCAGTCTGAGAAGGCCAGAGGTTTCTTGCCTGATGTGCGTTGCAGATGCGGTTAGTTGCTCTGCTGATGTAGGCGGCCTCTGCTTTGGTTTGTGACAATGGTAGTCGCCATGAACCCGATCATAGTGACACCCATCGGCATTCGTTCGGCCGGAGTGCGCGAACGCGGTGTTCGCCTGAAAGGCCCCTAGAACGAATACCAAGACACAGAATGTTCGGTAGAATAGCGTAGACACGAAGGATGGGGCAGTTACGAATTTCAAAGTAGGTTCAACTGAAAAATTCATTGCTAGGAAACAACAACCCGCCTCACATTTTATACTAAGTTGGAGTGAAACTTATTCAAATAGATAGCTCAAAACAAGGGTAACTATTTTAATGCAGAAATTATTTATCATACTTGGATTGGTTGTTCTTATTGTTGGACTTTTATATCCCTA
>DBZZ01000073.1:31479-37015 GCA_002311315.1 Methylococcaceae bacterium UBA1147
CATTTCCTATAGTGACCTGCATCATCATCAGCATAGTACTTTCTATAATTTTTAACTTATTGAAATAAGTTACTGGATTTGAAGAGATGGGCCACTCCACCCCCTAACGCTTCCCCCAAGTCGCCCGATCACATTCCCCCCACCCCTCAAAATCCGCTTGGGTCCCTCTGCATCTATAAGCATGCGATTTCGGAGGAACGATCATCAACCGCTTGTTGTAAGCTAAGCTAAATGGAGTGGCTGTGCAATGCTTGAGAATGGCGCGATCCGAGGGTCGAATCAACCGGGAGAGAGAAAGCATCTCCCGTCTGCGCACATAGCGCGCATTGTCCCTACAACCAGGTTGGAGATGGCAACATTTGTCGATGAATCAGGCTCTCCTCTCGAGGTGGAGTGCACAACATCATCTGCCAATCGCTGCCAAGACTGTTGATTAGGCTCGGGGGTCTTCGTAAGCGCTCCGCACGAGGCGGGAGACACATTGAAATAGTCTACCCTTCTTCTGGCTTCTTGGGGGCGTTACCGAAGAACTTGTAACGGGGCCTTTAGAATCTATATGCATGCGATTCGGCTTTAAGCCGATTTATTTCGTTCGATAGCTCTGTATCGAATTTTTCAGAAGTCACTGCATTATCACTTAGCTTTTCTCGTAATTCATCAAGAAGATGCAGGGCTTTTGGTAGATGTTGGACCTTGTGCTCCTCAAGATATTCGTCTAAATAATGTTGCGTAACAAAGTCCTTTATATCGAGTTTTTCAAGTCTCATTTCAGCACCTTTTAATGGATAGACAGTATAATGGCCTTCACACTGGCGTGATTAACCATGATTTTATGAGGATTGGTGTGTCCACAACGTATAAGACCTGTCTGGTTGCCTTGAGTTCAGCACATTTGGTCGGGCCTTACTCTCCATGATATTTCGGATGCCAGAGGATTTGGTACCAGTGCTTGAAGAAGACGTATTTCCTATAAAAGTTTGTTGTACAGCCAAGCCAGAACAAACCCACCAATAAATGCATCGAAAAACCCCCAGACCATACCAATGATGATACCCATTAGATTGAGCTCATATCCAAGATAAACAGAGCTAAAAAAATCCGCGATGTTATGCAAATACGTCTCGCTGAATAACGAAACGAGTGAAAGAATTAATACAGCAAAAGACCACATGATTCCAAAAGCGAGTCCGGACGCTTTTGCGTCAAGTCTTTGATTCATAGCCCCTCCGTGAATATTTTCACTTGAATATGCTGTTGTAATCCTTACCAAAACAACAGTTCTATCCGTTAACTTTGTTCGCTAACTGATGCTTTGGTCTGCCTTGCAATAAAAACCCGACGGTTCCAAAGGTAGCCATCAAGCAAACGAGCGTTAGTGCTGATGCCTTTTGATCAACCCTCACAGACTCCTTCCTCTGTCCGAGAGTCTACTCTTCTCAACAGCTCGATTTCAAAACCGGGTCATCGTAGCAGCGAAAAGTAGAGAGGATGGAGTTACAAGCTTCAGGCAGTATGAAGACGCACTGCACAAAGCAAGAGTCTCGCGCCTTAACAACTTTCCTTTCAACATCTACTCACGTTGTCATCTTGACTCCCTGCTTGAAGGATCTCCCAACAAATCCTATGCTAGAGAGCGGAATTTTGCACAAGTAGAACCCATTGCAACATTTAGTCGGGTAAGCATTGCTGAAATATGAAGTGATCTCCAATAATGATCGCTAAACCATTGGTTTATCGTTAAGACCCATCACTGTCTAAAAATTAGTCATTCCAACAAGAAAGCAACAAAAATAGTCTTTGGACCTTCCCCCCCTACGAACGAATCCACCAGGTTATCCATCGGGGTTGTGGAAAAACCTATTTTCCCTTGAAACAATATGGGCTTACGGGGGCTTTCCAAGAACCCGTGTAATTCAGTCAGGATTTTAGAGAGCGTCCTTCTTCTGGGCGATGATATCGCCAACGTTCAAGCTAATTGATGCAATGAGAACGATGGTGAGACAACCTAGCGCGAGGCGTTCGGCGGTAAAGTCGGTTATCGCGATGCCCGTCCAAGCCTCGATAAGGTAGGTAAGATAGTTGTTGGGTAGGTCGGTTTCGCCCAGTCTGCGCTTCACCTCCCAGTGCCAGTCTGTACAGGGACAGTAGCCGAGACCGTACCAAGGAGCAAAAACCAGCCAACTACTGCCCGTGAGCAAGATGGTCAGGAGGTTGATGCGTCGAGTCTTTCGGAAAATCCAACCGAACAAGTTGAATATGATTAGGATAGTGTGCAGGACGAGGAAAGTGACGTCTAGGAAGGTATAGAGCACGGCAAGCCTTGGGGGTATAAATTAGGTTAGAAAGCGCCCCGAGAGTCCTGATGGGTCAACGAATAGGCATTCGTTGAAGCTAGTTTAGGAGGAATAGCAACGCTTTTTTATAAACAATATGTACTTGTCGAGTCTTTCTGGTAATCCTACTGATCTATATCTATTTTAGAATAGGGCCGCTACCCTCTGCGGGGTTCAACAACCATGAAAAATCAGTTGACTCAGGGTCGGATGGCATCTACTGAAAACCAAGTGCTGATTTGGTCTCAGCTTGCAGAGCGCTATTCAAATACCGACTAAAGAGGGCCCGAAACGCTTCCCGTTGACCTCATTTAGCATGAGCTGAACCGGGTTTTTTATGCCTGTATCAAGCCGCCGATTGAATAGACAACTTGCAGGGCGGTCTACAATCCCTGCTAAAGGAATGGCTTCGAGATACAACGGCCTGGAGAAAGACGGCTGAGATCCCTCCGGGCCTCAGCAATCGCGGTTATTGCAGGTGCAGCCATTTCTTTGCACAAGACTGAATTTCTTTTTCCAATACGGCCTCATCCCACTCCAGAATCTGGGCTGCAATACCGCCCAGATGGGTCAATTCGTCTCGGTCGGATCGCGGGATGTAATGAGCATGGGCAGCCTGCGCCGGAGCAGGTCTTCCAGGGTCACGACCCTTTCATGTTCCAGGCAGAAAACCAAGTCGCCCACTACAAAGGGAGAGGAAGCTACGATCCGATTTGCCAGATCTCGGTTTTTTTCAATCAGTCGGAAAACTCCGGAAACCCGCTTGCCATGCCGGCGCAACAGCCACAATGCGCTTTCCTGATCGATTCCGAGTTTTTCCGCTTCGGCCATAGCCGAAGCCGACCATTGCGCATGGTTTTCTTCAGGCGCCCAGGGAAATTTTCGGCCCCGCGTTTTACAGGGAACGACGATGCCCAAATTCTTGCAGACCGTATCGACTATGCTGGCTGCGTCTTTCCTGGCCGAGGTTAATTTCCCGCCGATGGAAACCAGCAAACCGGTTTCCAGGATTTTTAGCTCCCAGTCGCGGCTGACCTTTGATACCGCCCCACCGACTGATTTCAGCACTCGCAATCCGACAAACTAGCCGATAATGTCTTTTTTTGTTTAACAAATTTTTGAGCTGAAATACTACTCGCTAACAGCGATTCGCCAATCCAACACCATGACGAACATCTTGTCCCAGGCTGCCAGCATGAACCGGAAAGCCAGGCTTCAAACCGACGATTTAATCCCTATGTCAACGGCCAGGCTGTATTGACTGGCTTCAGACGCCGTTAACTGTCGCCCTCCATTTGGAGAACCTGTGGGAGATGCAAAACGCGGCAAACCGAAAGCCCCTGAAATATCGAACCCCTAGCCAGTATACCGATACACTGCGCTTCGTTTACATTCCTGCTACCACAGCCATTAGAGATAATAAAAACAAGTAGATAAGATTAATATTAATTCATGGAAGAAATGATCATCACTGCGTATGGTTGGATAAAAGTCCGACGCTGCCAGGCCAAATCCAAGAGAACAGGGAACCTGTGCGGGATCGCTGCAGCCCGATGGAAACGCGCCTGCAAATGGCACGGTGGAAAAAGAACAGGCGCTAGGACTCTAGAAGGGCGAGCGCAGTGTACTGCAGCAAAAACAGTTCATGGAGAAGATTCGCAGGCAATCCGGGAGACCAGCAGTGCCAAGATGCGAGAGATGAAAGAACTATTTAATATACTCCCACGGTGACCGCATCTATTAGGTTAGAACAGCCACAATCCGGCATTCAAAACTAGATGATGGGTGGTGTTATTTTTAGTTGAGTTAGCCTCCGGTATTTATGCTTCGCAAGAGAAGGTGATAAAGTTAACCAGAATTTCTGAAAGCCATGAATAAACCTACTCGCCGTTCGAGAAAATCGCTGGGCTTTCGAACGCCCCATGAAGTCTTCTTTAAAACCAAGACTTCGTTAACCGTTGCACTTCAAAATTGAATCCACGTTGCAATAAGGACAGAATCTGCAGCAAATAATCAATGGCATACGCCTCTTTTTCATTCGATCACAGAGTTGCTGATTCAGGTACAAACACAATGCGGACAAGAAGGAATGAGCTCAGGCGATAATCATCAGCCATGATCAATCTCGCTGAAATCCTTCAGGCAGCAGATCGCATAGCGGGCAAAATCCATCGCACGCCGATATTCTCAAGTCGGACCCTCGGAAAATGCATCGGTGTTGAGTTGTTCCTCAAGTGCGAGTGCTTTCAGAAAACGGGTTCCTTCAAACCGCGTGGCGCTCTGAACAAAGTCCTTACACTATCCGATTCTGAACGTCATCGTGGCTTGATTACTGTTTCAGCCGGCAATCATGCTCAGGCTGTCGCATGGGCAGCCAATCAGATCGGTGCTCGATGTACGGTTGTCATGCCCTCCGATGCTCCTCAATCCAAGGTCGATGCGGTGAAAGCTTACCGTGGGAAGATCATATTCCACGAAGACCGCGCGACCTTGTTCGACAAGCTTAACGAAGAAAAAGACCGGCGTGGCTTAACATTCGTGCATCCATTCGATGACCCTGTCGTATTGGCTGGTGCGGGAACCGTAGGGGTGGAATTAGTTGAAGACTGTTCCGACGTTGACTTTGTAATTGTTCCTGTCGGTGGTGGTGGGTTGATGGCCGGCGTAGTATCTGCCGTCAAGCAGATGAAACCTACGGCGAAGGTCATTGCAGTAGAACTCGAAGCCGGCCCTGCTTTAAAGCCGGCGATTGAGGCCGGCAACCCCATCCACGTCGACCGGCCTTATGGAACACTGGCCGACGGCATGACTCCACCTTTCATCGGCCAACTGCCACTAGAGATCGCCCGTGACAATATTGACGAAATTGTCACCGTTACCGAGGGGGAGATTATCGCCACGATGAAGTTGCTGATGACGCGCGCAAAAATCTGCGCCGAAGGGGCGGGGGCAGCAGCTACGGCCGCTTTGCTCTACGGCAAGGCGAATGTTCCGGCGGGCTCCCGAACCGTGGCGCTGGTTTCTGGTGGAAACGTCGACCTAGACAAACTCGTCTCTGTGTTCGGTTCCTAATGGTAGGCATCCACAGACTGGGTCAAAAAGCATCAACCCGGATCAAGATTGATTCTTTCCGTCGGAGAAATCCGACACTGGACACACAGCCCAGTGAAAATGGCAACTAGCGTACCCAGTCCGATCAAGCT
>DBZZ01000088.1:0-14734 GCA_002311315.1 Methylococcaceae bacterium UBA1147
ATATTTGGAGAACTAAAAAACCAACCTGTAAAAACAACGACTTATCACCCCCTACCGATTGCGCGGTAACCAATGTCCTTGCGGTAATAGACGTCCGGCCAGTTGATCGAATGTGCCAGTGCATAGGCGTTTGCCTGCGCCTGTTCGATATTCTGACCGAGTGCGCAGGCACAAAGTACCCGACCGCCGGCGGTGACCACCGACCCTTCATCGTGGGCTGTGCCGGCATGGAATATCCTGGAGCCTTCGGCGTATGGAAGTGTGAGTCCTTCGATCACGTCGCCCTTGCGATAGTTTGCTGGATAGCCGCCTGCCGCGAGCACAACACCCAGTGCCGGTTGCGGATTCCAGCGGGCTGTCGTGTTTTCAAGATTTTCGTCCAGCGCGGCTTCACACAGATCGACCAGATCGCTGTCCAGTCTCATCATGATTGGCTGGGTTTCCGGGTCGCCCATGCGGCAGTTGTATTCCAGTACTTTTGGGGTGCCGTCCCGGGTAATCATCAGTCCGGCATAGAGAAAGCCGGTATAGGGTTTGCCATCGGACGCCATTCCGCGAAGCGTGGGTTCGATGACCTGCTGCATGATCCGGTCGTGGATTTCTGGCGTGACGACCGGCGCGGGCGAATAGGCACCCATTCCGCCGGTGTTGGGGCCGAAGTCACCGTCATCGCGGGCCTTGTGATCCTGAGACGTGGCCATTGGCAGGGTAGTCTTGCCGTCGGCAATGACGATGAAGCTGGCCTCCTCGCCCTCAAGGAACTCCTCGATTACAACCCGGGATCCGGCTTGCCCGAAAGCGTTCCCGGAAAGCATCTCGCGGACTGCATTTTCGGCTTCTTGATGTGATTGGGCGATGATCACACCTTTTCCGGCCGCCAGCCCATCTGCTTTGATCACCACGGGAACGGGGCATTGCTCGAGGTAGGCCAGTGCGGCCCCGGTTTCGGTGAAGACCCCGTAGTCCCCGGTGGGGATCCCGTGGCGGTACAGGAAATCCTTGCAGAAAGACTTCGATCCTTCCAGTTGTGCAGCCCCCTGGCGGGGACCGAAACAGCGAAAGCCGGCTTCGGAGAAGATGTCCACGATGCCCGCAACCAGGGGGGCTTCCGGCCCGACAATCGTCAGGTCGATTTCTTGGCTGCGTGCGAAATCCAGCAGTCCGGCGATGTTTTCGGCGCTGATATCGACATTTTCTGTCTTTGGTTCGCCGGCGGTGCCCGCGTTTCCGGGTGCTACGTAAACGTGACGGACCCTTGATGACGAAGCGACTTTCCAGGCGATCGCGTGTTCTCGTCCGCCGCCCCCGATAACCAGTACATTCATGTTTGCACCCTAGTGCCGAAAATGGCGAATGCCGGTAAAGACCATTGCGATGTTGTGTTCGTTAGCCGCGGCGATGGTTTCCTCGTCGCGCATTGAACCACCGGGCTGTATGACTGCGGTGATTCCGGCTTCCCCGGCGGCGTCGATTCCGTCCCTGAAGGGGAAGAAGGCATCGGAGGCCATCACCGAGCCGGGTACTTCAAGGCCTTCGTCGGCAGCCTTGATGCCCGCTATCCTAGCCGAATAGACACGGCTCATCTGGCCGGCACCGATGCCGACGGTTTTTTGATCCCTGGCGTAGACGATGGCATTGGATTTGACGAAGCGGGCGACTTTCCAGGCAAACAGCAGGTCTTGCAGTTCATTTGGTTCCGGCTGGCGATGGCTGACGACTTCCAGGTCATTGGTGGTTATTACCGCCTGGTCGGTGTCCTGGACCAGCAAACCGCCGGTGACCCGTTTGAAATCGAGCCGGGCTCCGGGCGATGCGTTCCACTGGCCGGATTCGAGTAATCGAACGTTCTTTTTTTGTTCGAGAATGGACCTAGCTTCCGGATGGATTTCGGGGGCAATGATGACTTCTACAAACTGGCGACTGATGATCGTGTTCGCCGTTTCGGCGTCCAGCGGTCGGTTGAACGCGATGATGCCGCCGAACGCGGAAGTCGGATCGGTCGCATAGGCGCCTTGGTAGCTTTCCAGCGGGTCTTTGCCGCAGGCAACGCCGCAAGGGTTCGCGTGTTTCACGATCACGCAGGCCGTTTGTTCTGTGAACGATTTCACGCATTCGAGGGCGGCGTCGCTGTCAGCGATATTGTTGTAGGAAAGGGCCTTTCCCTGTAGCTGTCTTGCTGATGAAATGGTTCCGCGTGCGGGTTGGCGTTCGGAATAGAAAGCGGCGTCTTGGTGAGGATTTTCCCCGTATCGTAGAACCTCGTTCAGGTCGAATTGAAGGTTGAGCGTCTCGGGAAATGCTTTATTGGTGACCTTCGCCAGGTAAGTCGCTATCGCAGTATCGTATTGGGCGGAATAAGCGAAACACTTGGCTGCAAGATGGAAGCGGATCTCGTTGTTGAGGCTGCCGGTGTTACGGATTTCCGCCAGAACGCGGTCGTAATCGGAGGGGTCGACTACTACGCCGACCGAAGCGTGGTTTTTAGCTGCGGCCCGGATCATGGCTGGGCCGCCAATGTCGATGTTCTCGATCGCGGCACCCAGTGTGCAATCGGGGTTGGCGATGGTTTGCTGGAAGGGATACAGGTTTACGACAACCAGGTCGATCGGGTCGATATGGTGTTGCTGCATGACTTGATCGTCTGTGCCCCTTCGGCCAAGAATTCCGCCATGGATTCTCGGGTGGAGTGTCTTGATTCGGCCGTTCATCATTTCCGGAAAACCGGTATGGTCGGATACTTCCGTTACCGTGATGCCTTGGTCGGCTAGAAGTTTTGCCGTTCCGCCAGTTGACAGAATCTGGATGCCGAGGTCGGATAGGGCTCTGGCCAGAGCTACAATACCGCCCTTGTCTGAGACGCTGATCAGCGCCCGGGTGATGTTCTGAGACATAGTATCCATCTTGGTGATGAAAGAGGGAAGGGAAGTCGTGGAACCGGCGGTTCTGGCGCCGGGTTACTCGAGACCGTAATGGCTGATTTTTTTGCGCAGGGTTGAGCGGCTGATTCCCAGCATCCGGGAGGCCTTGGTCTGGTTGTGACCGGCATACTTCAGGACTGTCTCGATCAGGGGTTTTTCGACTTCGCCGATTACGAAGGTATACAGATTGCTGGCGGGGTGTCCGTTGATCTGCAGGAAATACTGTTCCACGGCACTGCGCACGTGCTCGGCGAGAGTGATCGTCGGGCCACTTTCAAGGCTCCCGGAAGCGGGGTGACTGAGGCTGATGATTCGCTCAGTTCTCTCGGTCATGCCGCAAGCCCGTTTTCTGTCTGATTGAACACCAAATTCACAAGCGCCATTTGTTCTAGTGGTTGTTCAGCGGAATTGATTCGTCTCATGGCTTCAACTGAGACGGCCAGGTTTTTCTTCATGTACCAGCCAATATGCTTGCGAGCAATCCGGACACCGTTAACGTCTCCATAGAAGCCGTACAGCTGTTCCAGATGGTCGGTGATAATACGCCGAAGCCGTTCCCGGGACGGGCTTTCAAGCAACTGATTATTAGAAATAAACTGCTGGATTTGTTGGAAAATCCAAGGCTGTCCCTGTGCTCCTCTGCCGATCATAATAGCATCTGCGCCGGTAAGTTGAAGCACTAATTGTGCTTTTTTTGGTGTGTCGATATCACCGTTGGCGATCACCGGGATCCGGACGCGTTGTTTAACGTTCCTGATAGTCTCAAACTCTGCCCGCCCGGAAAAGCCGCAGGCCTTGGTTCGGCCGTGGATCGTCAATGCACAGATACCCGAATCCTCGGCAATCCGGGCGATTTCGGTCGCGTTCCGGTTATCCTTATCCCATCCGGTGCGGATTTTGAGTGTCACCGGTAGGTCAACCGCCTCGACGACCGTACCGAGGATGCTGGCGACCAGTTTTTCATCCCTAAGTAAGGCTGATCCGGCGGCCGCGTTACAGACCTTCTTTGCAGGACATCCCATGTTGATGTCGATGACCTGGGCTCCTTGATCGGCGTTGTAACGGGCGGCATCTGCCATTTGAAGTGGGTCGGCTCCCACGATCTGCACGATGCGGGGTTCCTGCTCGCCGTTGTGATCTGCTTTGAGAAGTGTACGCCGGTTCTTCCTGAGAGCCGGGTTGGCCGAGATCATTTCCGACACAGCCATTCCGGCTCCGAAGCTTCTGCAGATCTGGCGGAATGGGCGATCAGTAACGCCAGCCATGGGGGCGAGGATTAGGTTCGTGTCGAGTTTGTATGGGCCGATTTGCATGTTTCTCCTGGGTTTGATGCTCGCCATGCTTGATGTGTGGCCTGGGAGGCCCGCTATTCTAGATCTTCCGTGTCTGTTGGTGAAGCCCGGGTATCCGAGTCGCCTCGTGTTCGGGTAAACGGCATTTGCAGCAGATCGCGGAAACTGGGCGGTTCGGAGCTGCCCCGTTCTAGGATCCCGATGCAGATCTTTTCCTGGGACAGTGATGGGCTTCCCCGGTAAGTCTTGAAGGCTTGGTCCCACCAGGGGACCGAAAATCCGAAGTTGGAATCGGTTTCTGCCCGGACCGATGAATGATGAATGCGGTGGAGATCCGGTGTAATCAGGATTTTCCGAACAAAACGTTCCCCGAGTTGAGGGATCTGGACGTTGCCGTGATTGAATAGGGCACAGGCATTCAGGAGGGTCTCGAATGCAACCACCGTCCACGGCGAGACTCCCATGGCCAGCACTAGGGCCATCTTGTAATACATGGAGAATAGGGCTTCCAACGGGTGGAAGCGTACCCCGGTGGTCGTGTCAAATCCCGGATCGCTGTGATGTACCTTGTGGAATTGCCAGAAAAGCGGAACAACGTGGAGCAGTCGGTGTTGCAGGTAGATGGCCAAATCGAGAATCAGTAGTCCTGAAAAAATCGCGATCCAGGGTACCAGGTCCAGCTGGTTGAAGAGCCCTAGTCGATGTTCGGCTGCGTACCCTGCGGTGGCAAAGACACCACCTGCTGTCAAAAGCCTAAGAACGCCGAAATTCACCAGCATTATGCCGAGGTTGATCGAAATACGCCTGGATTTGGGCTGCTGGAAGCAACGGAATGGGCGCAGCCGTTCCCAGGCCAGCATCAAGGTCAGGACGACTAGAAAGATTACGAACCGAACGCTTAATTCCATTGATCGCGATGTAATAAGTCGTCAAACTACCTCTGGGTGTATGTTAACTGAAACATCGGGTGCATGGAGGGGCAGAGGGAAGACCGGTTTTTGAATCCGAATGAGTCTACGATCCTTAGAACGTGCCCCGGTTCGGTTTCGATGATCCTGAAATCAACCGGACCAGTTGTTTCTAGTTTGAACGCTTGTTCCGCTGCCAGGCCGGTTTTCGGTTGCTTCGCGACTGGTTTGGTCGCCCGGCATGCAGGCTACTAAATTACCGGTACCATCGGGACAAGGTCTCCGGCTTGACGCCAAGAAAGTAAAACAGCCTCAGGGACCACATCAGAAAAATGGTCCGAACGATTCCATTCTGTTCCCAGCGACGGCTGGAAGTGGTTGCTTTCGGTCCCAGGCAGACTGGCGGGACGGTTTTCCTCAGTGACTTGCTCAAGGCGATGTCTTCCATGATCGGTATTTCACTGTATGCTCCCACCTGCCAGAACAGTTCAGGGCGGATGAAGATACATTGATCTCCGGTCGCGATGCCGGTCATTTTTGATCGCTGGTTGATCAGGAATTCAATCACCCTGAACAGGCGGTGATTGCCGCTTAGCCGGATATCAAACCGGCCCCAGGCGCCGTCCTTGTCCATCTCCTGTTTCAGAAGCCGGGGGGCGTCTACAGGGAGCCGTGTATCCGCGTGCAGAAACAACAGGCAGGTTCCTTTTGCGTGTCGGGCACCGTGGTTCATCTGCACAGCGCGGCCACGGGGGGAGCCACGAAGCACTATATCGGCCCGAGCGCAGGCGATTTCCAGGGTGCCATCGGTGCTGCCTCCGTCGACGACGATGATCTCGACTTCGTTGTTTCGAGCCGGCTGCAGGGATTGCAGGGTTGAGGCAAGAACACTTGCCTCGTTCAGGGTTGGTAGGATGATACTGAGCCAGGGGTTCTTGTCGGTGCGCTCTTTCATGACCCGTTTCGGCCTTGGAACCGGCGGTAATGTGACAACACGGCCTGGTGCTGACTCCTTTCCGGGTTGTGGCTGCCCGCGCAAGTCATTTGGTGTCTTTGCCAAAAGCGAGTGAAGTCGGGCTGGTAGCAGTAACGCATTCGGCGGAAAGGTCAGGTTCTTTTCTTGCGTTCGGGCGCCTTTCGTCCAGCCAGCAAAACCCAGCCTTCACGGAGTGCCGGAGGAAAGAAGACAAAATCTTCCAGGTAGGCTTTCCTGACTTCGTCGGCCTGTTCCTTGAGGATTCCGGACAGGATCAATTTTCCTCCAGGCTGGACCAGCCCGGAGATAGTAGAGGCCAGTTCCTGCAGTGGGTTGGCGAGGATATTGGCGATGACTAGCTCCGATGGTTGGTCATCGATTTCTCCTGGACGGCGGCAGCTGATGCGGCTTTCGACTCCGTTCCTGATCGCGTTTTCCACGGTAGCGCTCAGGGCTTGTTCGTCGATATCGAGGGCAACGGCTTGTTTGGCGCCAAGCAGGATTGCGGCAATGGCCAAGATCCCCGACCCGCATCCGTAATCGATGATTCTCAGGCCATCAAGGTTCTCGCTGGCCAGTCGTTCCAGACATAGTTCAGTGGTGGGGTGGGTTCCGGTGCCGAATGCCAGGCCAGGGTCGAGATACAGGTTTACGGCGTCGGGGTTGGGTGGCGGTAGGTGGGAGGGGCAGACCCAAAGCCGTTCACTGAACTGCATGGGTTTGAACTGGTCCATCCATTCGCGTTCCCAAACGCGATCGGCAATGACTTCCTTTTGCCAGTTCTCTGTCGCTGTTCCCGGTAGCTGCTGAAGAACCGACTCGCGCACTGTTTCTAGGCTAACCGGTTTTTCAAACAGGGCCCGTATGGCGGTTTTGTTCCATACCGGGTGCGACCCGGGCGGGGGTACGTACAGCGGCTGATCTTCTGCATCGCTGAAGGAGATCGAGACAGCACCCAGGCCGCTCAGCGCTTCGGCAACTGTTTCGCAGGTGGCCTCGCTGGTTACAACCGAGATTTGCTGCCAGTCCAAGGCGAGTTTTTCCGGTCACGGGTTTCGCAGAGCGCGGAGTTGACTCTGCTGCTAGGAAAAGGCGATTTCATGCTCCAATGCTTGCTATCAAGACATGGTTTGAGTGATCAGGGCTTACCGCCTGCCGGAGTCCGAACAGTGCCAATGGCAACTCATTGTAGCCCGAGTTTCTTTTCCAGGTAATGAATGTTCTGTCCTCCGGCGCGGAACTCGGCATCAGAGAGGATATCGACATGCAACGGAATGTTGGTCTTGATGCCGGCAATCACGATTTCGTTAAGAGCGGTTTGCAGGCGAGCTATCGCGCTTTCCCGGGTTTCCCCGTAGGCGATCAGTTTACCGATCATCGAGTCGTAGTAGGGGGGGACGCGGTATCCGTTGTAGATATGGGTCTCCACTCGAATACCGGGGCCGCCCGGCATGTGAAGCTGCTCGATGACTCCAGGGCTAGGTATGAAGGTGATCGGATCTTCCGCGTTGATTCTGCACTCAATGGCGTGGCCCTTCAACTCAACGTCTTCCTGCGAGATTGACAGCGGTTGTCCGGACGCCACTAGGATTTGTTCTTTGACGATGTCGACCCCGCAGACCATTTCCGTGACCGGGTGTTCCACCTGAATACGGGTGTTCATTTCGATGAAATAGAATTCGTCATTCTCGTAAAGGAATTCGAAGGTTCCGGCACCGACGTAGCCGATTTCCTTGCAGGCCTCAGCGCAACGGGTACCCACCCTATCCCTTTGTTCTTCGGTAATCCCGATCGCTGGAGCTTCCTCGATGACTTTCTGGTGCCGACGCTGGGTTGAACAGTCCCGTTCGCCCAGGTGAATCGCATTACCGTAGTTGTCGGCCAGCACTTGGAACTCGATATGACGAGGGGTCTCGAGGAATTTTTCCATGTAGACCGTGTCGTTGCCGAATGTGGTTAGTGCCTCGGTTTTGGTCAGGGTGGTCGCGTTGAGCAGAGCCGCTTCGGTATGTACCGTACGCATTCCGCGACCGCCACCGCCGCCGGAGGCCTTGATGATGACTGGATAACCGATGTCCCGCGCCATTTGCAGAGTTTTCGACTTGTCGTCATCCAGTGGGCCGTCGGAACCCGGCACACACGGAATCCCAGCCGCCTGCATGGCTCGCTTGGCAGAGATCTTGTCGCCCATCAGCCGGATGGTCTCGGGTTTCGGGCCAATGAAGATGAATCCGCTCTGGATTACTTTTTCGGCGAAATCCGCGTTCTCGGCCAGGAATCCGTATCCGGGGTGAATGGCCTCCGAGTCGGTTACTTCTGCCGCGCTGATGATCGCGGGCATGTTCAGGTAGCTATCGGTAGACGCTGCCGGACCAATGCAGACTGATTCGTCGGACAGTAGTACGTGTTTCAGTTCACGGTCCGCTTCCGAATGGACGGCAACGACATGGATCCCTAGTTCCCGGCAGGCGCGGAGTATGCGCAGGGCAATTTCGCCTCTATTGGCGATAACAATCTTGTCGAGCATTTGACTGGAAGCGTTTTTAGTGAATGGTGGAAAGATAAAAAGCGGCTACAGGTTACAACGAACTGTTATTCAATGATGAACAGCGGCTCGTTGTATTCCACGGGCTGGGCGTTTTCGACGAGAATCTTGCGAACCACGCCGGCCTTGTCCGCTTCGATCTGGTTGAGGATCTTCATTGCCTCGATAACGCAGAGTGTCTCGCCTACGCTGACATGTGACCCGATTTCAACGAAATTTTTGGCTCCCGGAGAGGGTGCCGCGTAGAAAGTGCCGACCATCGGTGATTTTACGGCATGACCGGAGAGTTGTTCTACCTCGTCCTCGGCTTTGCCCGGCGCCGCTGTACTTTGAACTTCTACCGGACTCACGGCGACTACCGGCGGTGCCACAGGGGCAACTGCCGCCGAATAGCGGTTGATACGGACCGATTCCTCTCCTTCGTGGATCTCGAGTTCCGCGATGTTCGAGTTTTCGATGATTTCAATGAGTTTCTTTATTTTTCTAATGTCCATTGCTATGTACTCTCGGCCAGTTTCTGAAATGCTGCCTGCAGTGCAAGTTCGTACCCGAATGCCCCAAACCCGCAGATGACGCCGTAGGCAAGATCAGATAGGTATGATGACCTGCGAAAGGGCTCACGGGCATGAACATTCGAGAGGTGCACCTCGATAAAAGGGATGGAAGTAGCCAGCAACGCATCGCGCAACGCGATGCTGGTATGGGTGAATGCTGCCGGATTGATCACCAAAATGTCGGTCGCTTCGTGGTATGCCTGGTGTATCCGATCGACAATCTCGTGTTCTGCGTTGCTCTGGAAAAAGTCAAGTTCGTAGCCTTTCTCCGATGCCAGCGATTCCATTCGGATACGAATGTCTTCCAGAGTAGCTTTGCCGTAAAGTCCCGGTTCGCGTGTACCCAGAAGATTCAAGTTCGGTCCGTTCAGTACCGTAATCTTTGCCATAAGGCCGGATACTGCTGATTGAGGCTGTGGAAAAAAGTAATCGGGACGGTTTCTAATGAGGGAACATTCTGCATGATCGCTTCGTTTTTGTCCACAATGATGTCAGATAGGCAACATTTCTTGCACGTTTGATGGGTTTTCCGATGTTTTCCGGTTTCCCGATTGAAGCAGAGGCAAGACTAGGGCGCGGAATTGTCTGATATGAAACATGCCTGGCTGGGTATGAACGATCCTGCCTTCACGGTTGACGACAACCGTGAAGGGAACTACGCCGACCAGGTTGCCTAGAGATGCCGAAAGGCTCATTCCCGCCATGCCGGCAACCAGGGAGGGATAGTTGATTTGCTGGCGATCGGTAAATTCGCGTACTGCGTTGGTTTCGTCGATGGCAATGCCGATAAACTGCAAACCCTGGTCCCGATAGGTTTTCTGCAGGTCCATGAACAGTGGGACCTCCTTGCGGCACGGCTCGCACCAGGTCGCCCAGAAATTGATGACCAGCACCTTGTTTCGCCATTGCTTAATATTTTGGAGCGCACCATTGGTGTCAGGCAACGAAAAATTCCGTAGTTCTGGATAATTGACCGGATCCTCGGGTCCGGTTGCCTGAACGGCGTAGACCCCTCCTGCCAGGATGCCTACCAGGAGTAAGGACAGCAGGATTGGTTTAAACATCCGTGAGGAATTGTCGCAGGTGTTGCAGGAAAGGTTCGGGATCTTTGTAGCCGACGACCCGGAATTCCCTGCGTTCGCCCTTGCCGGGTTGGAAAAACAGGATCGCCGGGGGGCCAATCAGGTCAAAGCGTTGCAGCAGTCCGTTGTTCACTGGGGTGTCGTCGGTGACGTCCGCCTGAACCAAGATCATTTTGTCGAGTGCTTTGCGGACGCCGGGATCGGAAAAGGTGTAGTAATCCATTTCTTTGCAGGAGATGCACCAGTCGGCGTAATAGTCGAGCATGACCCACTGATCGTTTCCGGCCGCTTTTTCTAAATAAAGGTCGAGGTTCTGCGACGAAACGACCGGCTTGAAGGTCAGGCTTTCCTTTTCGATTGTCGCCCCGCCGGCAACCAGGTTGGCCAGTGGTCGCAGCGGATCGCGGTTGCCGGAGGCAACGCCGATGATCAGCAATACCCCCGCGATCAGCATAATGATTCCGCACCCTTTCCAAAGGCGAGTCAAGCCGGATGCAGACTCTGGTAAGCCATCGATCGCACGAAGGTAGATGGCAGGGATGATCAGGAGCGCAGCCCAGAGGAGCATGCTGATTGCCGAAGGAACTATTCGCTCGAGTAGCCACACGGCCACGGCCAGCAGAAGCACCCCGAATACCGCCTTGATCGAATTCATCCAGGGACCTGCTTTCGGCAACAGTCGGCCGGCCGATGTTCCAATGATCAGCAACGGAAAACCCATTCCCATTCCCATCGCGAACAAGGCCAGGCCGCCCAGCACGGCATCACCGGTCTGACCGATGTAAATCAGCGCTCCGGCCAGGGGAGCAGCAACACAGGGGCCGACGATCAGGGCTGATAGGACTCCCATGGTGGCAGCGGCCAGAGCGCCTCCGCCCTGGCGGCCTTTTTGGCTCATGGAGGAGAGCCGCGTTTGTATCGCGGACGGCATTTGCAAGGTGAAGAAACCGAACATGGAGAAAGCCAGCAGAATGAAAAGGCTGCTGAACGCGATGATGATCGCGGGAGCTTGGAACATTGCTTGGAGGTTCAGGCTGCTGCCAAACAAAGCTGCGATGATACCGAACACAGTGTAGGTCACGGCCGAGGCGAGGACGTAACAAAACGACAGCAGGAAGGCCCGGCGAGTCTCGATCGATTCGCCCTGTCCGACGATGATGCCGGACAGAATCGGTATCATCGGGAATACGCAGGGAGTAAAGGCCAGCAGGAGACCGAAACCGAAAAAGCTGAGGACGGTCAGTCCGAGGGAATCCTTTTGCAAGGAAAATGCGATCTGCTCCGATTCGGATCTACGGGGCAGATTGGCAGCCGGTTTTACGGTATCTGTCGCCGATGGTAGGTCCAGCAGAACGGTGTTTTTCATTGGTGGGTAGCAAACCCCCCGATCGGCACAGCCTTGGAAATGCGCGGTCAGTTGGATGGTTCTCGGTCCGGACGTGGTTCGCTGGATCGGCAGGTCGAAGCCTACGGCATCATGGAAGATCTCGACGTTGCCGAATGCTTCGTCATGTTCGGGCGTGCCTCTCGGCAGATCGAGCTTGCCGAGCGAAATGCCGGAGATCTGGGCCAGTTCGAACCTGAATTTTTCCCGGTACAGGTAATAGCCCTGTGCGATCTCCCAGTTGACGTGGAGCGTATTTGCATCCCGGACCGTGGCGAAAAACCGGAACGCCTGTTTTGCCGGCAACAGTTCGTTCTGTGACGGACCGAATACGAATTTCTGCAAGGCGCTTGCCGAGTTTATAGGGAGTCCGGCTCCTTCCAACCTGATCGTTTGCCGGTTGTTCAGGGTCAGTTCTTTCCGGATCGGCGGATAACAGATGCCGATATCTGCGCAGCCCTGGTAGGTCGCGACGATGCCGAATTCTGCAGGGGCCGATTTTTGGAAGGCCAATGGGAGGACAATCTCGATCTTTTCTCGGTGGACCTCGACATCACCAAAATAATCATCGTGTTTCGTTTCGCCCCGCGGAATTTCGGGGTTTTCGGTCCAGACGCCTTCGGTTGTCGATTGGAAAGCGAACTTGTCCCGGTAGAGGTAATATCCTTCGGCGATCTGCCAGCTCAGTACAACCGAATCAGCCGATTCCTTTTCCAGAGAAAGTCTGAATGCCGTGTCAGCGGGCAACAGTTCGGCGGCGGCGACCAGTAAAGGTGCCGCGAAGAATGCCAACAAGGTGATGAAACGGCTTATTGTTCCGGGTCTAGCCATTGACGGATCCAGCCGAGATATTCGGGAAGGCCTTTCTGCAGAGGGACAGCAATGATTTCGGGAAGTTCATACGGGTGATTTTCCTTGATACAGGATTCAAGACCAGGATAGCGGCTGAAATCGGTCTTGATCAGCAATAACTGCTCCTGATCCGATTCGACCCTGCCCTTCCAGGAATAGACGGAGGTGATTCCCGGCACGATATTCACGCAGGCCGCCAGGTGTCTGGAAACGACCGTTTCCGCGAGTTGACGGGCTACGGAGTCGTTCGGACAGGTGCACAGGACTAAACAGTATTCCGAGGCCATGTCTTTGGATGGTGGAGGATGGTTTTTGGTACGCGCATCGGGCCTGGTTCTAATTCAGGGATTTATGCAAGTCTTGGTATCCTCGGATTTTTCAGCGAAAACTATATAGTATAACTTTAAATGCTCTAAACACCCATCACCGGATTTTGTCGGGGGCCGAATTCCGCGATCTGCAGAAACCGGCAGATGGCAAGAATCGGTGACCAAATTCCAGAACCGGTGCCCGTGTCAAAAAAGAAAAGTTTTTTCCTATTCCTTCTTCTTCTGGTGGTTGCCTTTTCCCTTTCCGGAATGGACCGGTTCTTTAGCCTGGATTACCTGAGAGCGGGGCAGGAGCAGATTGGCCACGCCTACCAGGCCGAGCCAGGTCAGACGATATTCCTCTACTTCGTGATCTACGTCACGTTAACGGCATTGTCCCTTCCGGGAGCCGCTATCCTGACGCTGGCTGGCGGAGCCATATTTGGCTTGCTGGCCGGGATTGTAATCATCTCCTTTGCCAGTAGCCTGGGCGCCACGCTGGCTTTTCTGGCATCCCGTTTTCTTTTCAGGGCAACGGTACAGAAGCGCTTTGGCCGTCATCTGGAAACGATAAACCGGGGAATTCGAAAAGATGGTGCTTTCTACCTGTTTACCCTGCGACTGGTTCCTGCCGTGCCGTTTTTTCTGATCAACCTGCTTATGGGGTTGACACCAATTCGGACCAGAACGTTTTACTGGGTCAGTCAAGTCGGAATGCTCGCTGGAACCGTTGTCTATGTCAACGCGGGAACCCAGGTCGCAAAGATCGAGTCGGTTTCAGGAATTCTGTCCTGGCCACTAATCCTTTCTTTCCTGTTTCTCGGGGGGTTCCCATGGCTGGCAAGGGCAGTTATCGGCTTGCTGAAGAAAAGGTCCCTGCTTCGATGCTACCCCAAGCCGAAAACCTTCGACTACAACCTTGTAGTGATCGGCGCGGGTTCTGCAGGTTTGGTTACGGCCTATTTGGCGGCGGCGCTGAAGGCGAGGGTGGCCTTGGTTGAACGAGAGCGTATGGGCGGAGACTGCCTGTACACTGGATGTGTGCCATCGAAGGCCCTGCTCCGCTCGGCCAGGTTCGTCAACCAGGTCAATCGTGCACGCGAGTTCGGTATACGCTCAGCCAAGGCAGAATTTGATTTCGGCGATGTCATGGACCGGGTTCAGCAGGTTATCCGGCAAATCGAACCGCATGATTCGGTGGAACGCTACACGGGGCTGGGTACACACTGCATCAGGGGCGAAGCCCGAATTTCATCGCCCTACACGGTGGAAGTCAACGGAAAAACCCTGTCGACCCGGAATATCGTAATTGCAACGGGCGCAAGACCTTCAGTTCCGGTGATTCAGGGACTGGAAGGGATTGATTTCCTGACTTCTGATACGGTCTGGAAACTGCAAACATTGCCTGAGCGCCTTCTGGTTCTGGGGGGTGGTCCGATCGGATGTGAATTGGCTCAGGCGTTTGTCCGCCTGGGGAGCCAGGTTACCCTCGTGGAGCGGGATGGGGCCGTTCTTGCCCGGGAGGACCCCGATGTTTCGGGGATGGTCATGGAGCGTCTTGAAAGGGAAGGAGTCGATCTGCGNNGCCCCTTGAGCAAAAGCCGCTACGATTTTTTGGCAAGGACGGCAAAGGCGTGCTGGTTTGCGAATCGCAGCAAAACAATGCTGGAGAAGTTTTCTTTGAATTCGACAAGGTACTGATCGCGGTCGGGCGTGTTGCAAATACCGGGGGATTCGGCCTGGAGGAGCTGGGCATCCCGGTTGCTGAAAGCGGCGTAGTGGAAACCAACGAATATCTGCAAACGATTTATCCGAATATCTATGCCTGCGGTGATGTAGCAGGACCTTACCAACTCACACATGCTGCGGCTCACCAGGCCTGGTATGCGACGGTGAATGCACTGTTCGGCGGTTT
>DBZZ01000088.1:14921-15142 GCA_002311315.1 Methylococcaceae bacterium UBA1147
CAGGACCTGGACCGGGCCATCGCCGATGGAGAAAATGAAGGCGTGGTCAAGGTTCTGACCGTGCCGGGTAGGGACCGGATACTGGGCGTTTCGATCGTCGGTCATCGGGCGGGGGACCTGATTGCAGAGTACGTTCTCGCGATGCGGAACAGAATCGGCCTGAACAGGATTCTAAATACCATTCATGTCTACCCGACCTTTGCGGAAGCGAACAAGCATGT
>DBZZ01000088.1:15229-15391 GCA_002311315.1 Methylococcaceae bacterium UBA1147
GCAGGAAACTGGAAGAGAGCGCATGCCCCTGCCGGGGTCCTCGGATGGTTAGGACGATTTCACAACTGGCGACGGAGTTGAGTCAGCGTGATCCTGTTCGCCGTTTTGCCCAATACCTGAGACGACTATCGGTTCTTTGCAATTCGGACTTTAGCCAGAGGC
>DBZZ01000040.1 GCA_002311315.1 Methylococcaceae bacterium UBA1147
AGAAGGCCTTCAGCATCAGGACGGCCACAGCTTGCTGTTATCGGCCACGGTTCCGAGCTGTGTTTCCTATGATCCGGCCTTCGGCTACGAACTGGCGGTTATCGTTCATGATGGCCTGCGACGAATGTACCAGCAAGGCGAAAGAGTGTTCTATTACCTGACGGTGACCAACGAGAACTACATCCAGCCCGAATTGCCGTCTGAATCGGTGGAAGGAATCATCAAGGGGATGTATTGCTTGAAAAAGAGCCCGGACACGGCCGATGTTCAGCTCCTTGGAAGTGGAGCGATTCTGCGCGAGGTCATCGCGGCGGCTGACCTGCTGAAGCAGGACTTCGGTTTTGAGGCCGATCTCTGGAGCATAACCAGTTTTAACGAACTGCGCCGTGAAGGCGAATCAAAGGATCGTTGGAACCTGCTTCACCCGAATGGCGAACCAAGGATTAGTTACGTGGAACAGCAGATGGTGGATACATTGGGCCCTGTGGTTGCGGCATCGGATTACCAGAAACTGGTGGCCGACCAGATCCGTCCGTACGTACCGCGCCGTTACTCGGTGCTGGGGACAGACGGCTTTGGACGTAGTGACTCCCGGAGGCAGCTGCGCAAGTTCTTCGAGGTGGACCGGTATTTTATCGTTCTTGCTGCACTCAGCGCACTGGTCGATGAAGGACGCACTGGCGTGGATGATGTGAACAGGGCGATTTCCATCTACAACATTGATTCGGACAAACCGGATCCGGTGAGCTTCTAGGAGAAACCACGGGCAATTCTGATGACAGAGAAAGTGGTTGTTCCGGACATTGGTGACATCAGGGACGTGGAAGTGATCGAGATCCTGATTCAGCCGGGTGAAGAAATTGATGCCGAGCAGTTATTGATCACACTGGAGAGTGACAAGGCGGTGATGGAGGTTCCCGCCCCGTTTGCCGGAACTGTCAGAAAAGTTGCCCTGAAGGTCGGAGATCGAGTCAGCCAGGGAACGTCGATTCTAGAGATGGACATCCGGGGACCTGATGAATCTTCGATCGCAGATGGACAGAAAGCAGAGGCGGAACCGGAACCGGAACCGGAACCAGGCAAAGAACCCATGCTAGAAGTTGCGCGGCGGGCTGGCCTCGATCCACTGATCAAATCCATGGATACACCAGCGACGACGGTATCGCCGGTACACGAGGTGTTAAGCAGTCCGTCGGGCACTGGTGTTCATGCCGGACCGTCGGTGCGTCAATTTGCCCGTGAGCTGGGTGCGGATCTTTCCCATGTCAGGGGTACTGGCCGCAAGGGGCGGATTGTCAAGGAAGACGTCAAGCGCTTCGTCAAGGAGGTCCTGACGGGGCCGGGCACTGGTCTTTTCGATCTGCAGGCCCTGTCCTTGCAGCCGGAGATTGATTTTTCGCGATTTGGTGAAATCGAGTTACGGAACCTGTCGCGCATCAGGAAGGTTTCTGCGGACCGGCTGCACCGGTCTTGGCTGGGAATTCCCCATGTTACCCAGCATGGAGATGCCGATATTACCGCGTTCGAGGCATTGCGCAAGAAGTGGAACTCCAAATCAGCCGGTCCACACCTGACCCTGCTGCCTTTCGTGATGAAGGCGGTGGTTGCAGTCCTGCAGCGTTTTCCGGATTTCAATGCTTCTCTCGGTCCGGGCGGCGAAGAACTGATAGTGAAAAAGTATTACCATATCGGCTTCGCGGTGGACACGCCGGATGGTTTGGTTGTACCGGTGTCGAGAAATGTTGATGGCAAGAAAATCCAGGAATTGGCCGGGGAACTGGCCGAAATAAGCGCCCGGGCCCGCGTAAAAAAACTGCGGCCGAGCGAGATGCAGGGAGGAACTTTCACGATCTCGAGTCTCGGGGGAATCGGCGGAACCGCGTTTACACCGATTATCAACAATCCGGAGGTCGCGATTCTGGGGGTATCCAGGGCGCGTTTACAAGGCGTTTACGAAGGCGACGCTCTTTGCCCCCGGATGATCCTGCCCCTGTCGCTTTCCTATGACCACCGGGTCATTGATGGCGCGGCGGCAGCGCGCTTCATCGTATTTCTGGCTGATATCCTGGCCCGGCCGGAAGCCCTCTAGTCGTTGTATTGCGATGAATAATCAAGGGTGAATTAATGGAACATCATCAATCCGATCATCATGCTGAAGTCCTGATCCTTGGCGGGGGGCCGGGTGGTTATACTGCGGCATTTCGGGCCGCCGATCTTGGCAAGCAGGTTACCCTGGTGGAGCGCTATCCGGTGCTCGGCGGAGTGTGCCTGAACGTAGGCTGTATCCCATCAAAAGCGCTTCTGCATCTAGCCCAGGTCATTCACCAGGCCGAGGAGAGTTCGAAGTTCGGCGTTGAGTTCGGCGCCCCTAAACTGGATCTCGAAAAGATCGTGAAATGGAAGGAGCAGATCACTCGGACTCTCACCAAGGGCTTGTCCGGCCTCGCCAGCCAGCGCCATGTTGAGGTCGTTACCGGAGTCGGCCAGTTTGTTTCCGGCGGGGTTGTTCGGGTCGAAGGCTCTGAGGGCAGCCGGGAACTCTCCTTTGACGACGCGATCATCGCGGCCGGCTCGCAACCGGTGAATATCCCTTCGTTTCCGAACGATGACCCTCGCCTGATGGATTCCACCGATGCACTGAACCTGGAACAGATTCCGCAGCGGCTGCTCGTGGTTGGTGGGGGCATTGTTGGCCTGGAATTGGCGACCGTCTACCATGCGCTTGGATCGAAAATTACCGTTGTCGAAATGATGGACCAACTCATTCCGGGATGTGACAAGGACCTGGTGAGGCCATTGAACCAGCGGATCAAGAAACAGTACGAAAACATTTACCTGAGAACCCGCGTTACCGGGATCAAGGCGTTGAAATCTGGATTAAAGGTTTCATTCGAAGGAGGCGGAGCTCCGGAATCTGATACCTTTGACAGGGTGCTGGTCGCCGTGGGCAGACGGCCCAATGGTCACCTGATCGGCGCCGAAGCGGCGGGAATCAGGGTCGATAAAGCCGGATTCATTCCGGTGGACGAACGGCAGCAGACCAGTGTCGGTCACATTTATGCCATCGGTGACATTGTTGGCAACCCGATGCTCGCTCACAAGGCAACCCATGAAGCTCGAGTTGCTGCCGAGGTGATCGCTGGACTGCCTTCGGCTTTTCAGGCCCTGACCATTCCTTCGGTCGCTTATACCGATCCTGAGGTTGCGTGGATGGGAATGAGCGAAACCGAGGCTAAAAAAACCGGCATTGAATACGAAAAGGCCAGTTTCCCTTGGGCGGCCAGCGGCAGATCATTGAGCATCGGTAGAAAAGAGGGGGTGACCAAGGTCATCTGTGAAAAGGAGTCTGGCCGGTTGCTGGGTGTCGGGATGGTCGGAACCAACGCCGGAGAATTGATCGCCGAAGCGGTTCTTGCATTGGAAATGGGTTCTGACGCACAGGATATTGGTTTGACCATTCATCCCCATCCAACGCTTTCCGAGACATTGGGCTTCGCGGCCGAAATGATCGAAGGTACGATTACGGATCTTTATTTGAGGCGGAAATAAACTGCCAAGTGTCGATCTTTTCTGCCGGACCGCTTGTTCGGGACAGAGTGATTCCGGCAAATCACAGACCGACTATTGGTTAACCAGCGATGAATCCTATCGTTGTTTTCTTGGCCTGTTTTAACGGTTATTTGGCGATGAAAGAAGGATTCAGCGAGGGTTTCTGCAGGTAAAGAATCGACCTTCTGACTGTTACCCCACTCTATCTCAGGTTGCAGAAACCCTTATCCCTGATCTCGAAGGTCTCTCTTCATACTGGTCAGATAGCTTCCTTGTCTGTATTGGTTTCGTCCCTTTTTTACGGGGCGATCAGCGGTTGTGCGTTGGCTTCGTTTGCCGGTTGAGGCGTTCTGACGAACAAGGCGGGTTCGGAATGATCGATGGCTGTTTCCAGAAGCATCGTTAAATCTCCTTTCATGTCGTCACGATGTCCCCATTGTTTTTATTGCATTGGTTTAGTGCAGACACACCATAACTGGGCACGTGGTTCCCGACATCACAGGAGATCGTACTGAGACGAACCAATGCGAACACGTATCGAGCGCGGCAGATCTCTGACTGCCACGTGTAGGGCCAGCGCAGGCCTGAACTCGTAGTGCCAAAGTGCGACCCATGCCTGACACAGGCACTCCAAAGATATTGCTCTCAAGCAATAAACACTAACTGGTGCAGATTTTGCTTAGTAAATCAGCGGAATCGCATAGATTCCATTTTTTTATTAGAGTGAAAATGGGTTAAGTAGGATCAAACCCCACCAAGGATGTTATGTCTTATAAAAAATTAAACTGGCTGTCCTTTACCGGAAAAACCAAGGTCCTCCATTTGACTTGGTTTGCTTTTTTTCTGACCTTCCTAGTCTGGTTCAACCATGCTCCTTTGATGCTGCTGATCAAAGAAACGCTTCAACTCACCGATGAGCAAGTCAAAACCATTCTGATCCTTAATGTGGCCCTTACTATTCCGGCCCGGATTATTGTTGGAATGCTTGTCGATACATTTGGTCCGCGTCTGATTTATTCGCTGTTGTTGTTCTTCTCCAGTTTCCTTTGCTTTTTCTTTGCACTCGCAACCAGTTTCGAGACGCTTGCCATTGCGAGATTCCTGCTCGGTTTTGTTGGTGCAGGGTTCGTCATTGGTATTCGCATCATTAGTGAATGGTTTCCGGCAAGAGAGGTCGGGTTCGCGGAAGGACTGTACAAGGGTTGGGGAAACTTTGGTTCTGCAGTTGCAGCGGTAACTTTACCAACAATCGCTCTATTGGTTGGGGGGGATGACGGTTGGCGCTACTCGGTTGGCTTGACGGGGATATTGATATTTGTCTATTCAGGGGTCTATTACTTTTCAGTTAATGACACACCAGCCGGTTCCACTTATTTTAAACCCAATAAAGCGGGCGGATTGGAAGTCACAAGCAAAGGTGATTTTTTCTTTTATTTGTTGACCAATATACCGCTCTATGGGTCGATGGGTTTACTGGTCTGGAAATTATCATTACTCGATATGTTAGCGGACGATGCTGCCAATGTAATTTATCTGGCACTAGTCCTTGTTTATCTTCTACACAGTCGTCAAATTTATAAAGTAAATGCTGCTATTTTCAAGCGGCCTGTAGAAGAGATCCACGCCTACAAGTTCAAGCAGGTAGCCATCTTGAGCCTTGCCTATATGGTTACTTTTGGAACCGAACTTGCCGTGGTGTCCATGTTGCCTCTGTTCTTTCTGGATACCTTTGAAGTGTCAATTGTCAACGCGGGTTTGTTGGCTTCGTGTTACGCCTTTATCGATATCATCTCGTGTCCTAGTGGCGGTTGGATCAGCGACCGCTTTGGGCGCAGGAAGTCTTTACTGGTTCTACTTGTTGGTTTAACCGTTGGCTTTACCGTCATGAGTCAAATCGATTCAAATTGGCCAATCGGTCTCGCAGTAGGCCTGATCATGGTTTGCTCCTTTTTTGTAGGATCTGGGTCTGGCGCCGTATTTGCTGTTGTGCCCTTAATCAAACGGCGTCTCACTGGGCAAATCGCGGGCATGGTCGGTGCTTACGGGAATATTGGAGCACTTGTATTTTTAACCGTGTTGTCTTTTGTAACACCGCAGCTATTCTTTTTGGTGATCGCAGGTACAACGTTAATCACGGTGTTCGCAGTTTTTTTGTTGGATGAACCAAAAGGACAAATGGTTGAATACCTCCCGGATGGGACCGTTGAATTAATTGACATAGGATAACGACAACGGGATTCCCTTACAGAAAAGCATTGTAGGGCTCCAGGTTAAATGAACGGGATGGACACAGTTGTGAAAAAAGTATTGTTTTCGATTAATACCGGTCCGTTGCCCAACAGTCTGTCAGGATCAATTTATGATACAAACGACCCAAAACCCCAGTTTCTATCCGGCAATGGCCTGACAGCAACGCCGCTTATTCAACGAAATCCATTTTT
>DBZZ01000023.1:0-898 GCA_002311315.1 Methylococcaceae bacterium UBA1147
TTGTCAGATTCCGGGATCAGGTGCAAATGATCAATGAATGTGATGGAAGATAACGAACGCCAAATCCAGTTTACACACCAGTTCTCTAAAAGTGAGCGGGCGATGCGGGCGTTTGCGTGTTCGCTGGTTCCAAATCGAGAGGATGTCAACGACATCATTCAGGAAACGCTGAAGGAACTTTGGCGCAAATTCGACAAATTCGATCCTGCACGACCTTTTCTTCCATGGGCCAATCGATTCGTCTATCGGCAGGTGCTCATTCACCGGCGATCGACCGCCATCCGATTGAAGTACACCTTCAGCGAAGAGACGTTTCGACGTCTGGTGGAGGAACAATCCCCGTTGGAGCGCGATGTCGCGCTTTCGGAGGCTCTGGAGAAATGTCTTCATCGTTTGGATGACGATGAGCGCGAGTTGTTGAATCTACGGTATTTTACCAAAGAGTCGATCAACCAGATGGCGACCCGCGTAGGGTTGAGCGTCGATGTTTTATACAAGCGGATTCAACGGATCAGGGAGGTGCTTCAGCGTTGCATCTCGAAACGCATGGGGCGGGAGGGATGGGCGTAATGAAGAATGAATCCCGGACCCGGCTCGAAGAACTGCTGGGGATACTGTCCGACGACTCGATTACGGAAAAGGAATTCAATGAGTTGGATGAAATTCTGCGCGATCATCCGGAGGCCCGCAGGATTTATTGCGACTACCTGGCGGTTGACGACCGACTTGCTTCGGGCGAAGTGCTTTTTGAAGAGGTGGAACGAGCAAAGGCACGGACCGGCTTGGCCATCAGAGATTGGCGTCCTTGGGCGGCCGCGGCTGCGCTCGTATTCATCGGCGTCCTGCTCAGCCAGGTATTCCGGGGGCAGCCTTTTGACAGCTCCGAAACGGCTCGATC
>DBZZ01000023.1:955-1194 GCA_002311315.1 Methylococcaceae bacterium UBA1147
GTTCCTGCAGAGAATAATGAAGGATTGGCCGTGCTCAGACTTGTCGGTGACGTGCGGTGGTCCGCCAGGCAACGCCCCCTGAGGCATTTCGATGAACTGCAGGATGAATGGATTCGTCTGGAGCAGGGCGTTGTACAGCTTGCGTTCTTGAATGGTGCGAAACTTTCGTTGGAGGGCCCGGCGGCATTGAGAATCATTTCCGAAGAGGAGTGTTTTGTCGAAAAGGGCAAGTTGGTCGT
>DBZZ01000023.1:1402-5865 GCA_002311315.1 Methylococcaceae bacterium UBA1147
GTGAAGCGGAGGCCGTGAGGCTTGAACCGGGTCAATCTGGCATCGCTCCAATGGTTTTCAACGGACTGGCGTTCGAGTCGCTTCGGGCCGTTTCGCTGTGGCGCGAGCAACCGCTGCGTATCCAGTTCGATTGTGGATCGAAGGCCGGCACATATCAGGGCGCGGAAGCTCCAGCCCAGGCCGCGGGTCTCATGGACCAACGCGAGGTTTTCTGGAACCCCATCAATGGCGACCAGGCGGGTGTTTTCATTATGAGCGATGGAACGATAGCTCCTTATAAGATCGAAATAGATTATGGCCGGCAAGAAAAGGGGAGGTTTTCCTGGGATCGTCAGCCGCACCTTTCGAAGGGGGCGGTGTCGTCAACAAGAGGGGTATTCGATACGCCGCTGTGCAGAGATTATCTCGGCGGCGGAGGAGTCGTCGGCCTGCGGCTTCGCGGAATGCCGAAAGGAACGTATCGAGTTTTCCTGGTCGGCCGGAGTGTGCTTGATCACGAAAAGTGGGGCAATTTTCTCGTGTCCAAGGCGTACAGAGCCGTTATCGCCGCAGGCGAATCGGATTGGGATTCGGGCGAAGTCTTTTACCACGAGGTACTCTCCGATCCGGATGCCGCAATCTGGGTGAACGGGCAGACGCACGTGGTCACGGACGTCGAAATCACGGGGCCCGACCAGTACTTGACTATTCTGACTGCGAAAGATCGAGAACGTTCACCTAAGCCAAGCGGCGGGAGCAGTGTTATTTCAGCTATCCAAATTATCGAACTGCGCGAACATGACAACTCAAACCAAGAGAAAGGTGGGAAATGAAACCGAAAAAAAACAGCCAGAATCCGATGAATCGTAGAGACGTTCTGAAATCCCTGGTCGGGGTTGGCGCCCTTGGGGCGATGGGACCGCTTGACGTGTTGGCCGCCACCGGTAGTCCTGCAACAAAGACACCTGTTACCTCAGCGAAGAACCTGGTCATCATCGTGAACATGCTCGGCTACAATCGCCACACCTTCCACCCCAAGGATGACGACCTTGACAAGTCACCCCTGCTGGCGCGGCTCAAGGGCCACTACAACGACCTGACGGTATTCAAGAATATCATGCAACCCGAAATCAATCGCGGACATAACGGCGGGCGCGGAATCCTGACCTGCAACAAGAACCAGAAAAATGGTCCTTTCATCAGCCTCGACCAGCTCGCCAGCCAGCACCTACAGCAAACCACCCGCTACAAAAGTGTCCACATTGGGAATAAAACCATTGTATGGAACAAGGACAGCCGAATAGTCCCAACCCTGCATGAGGCAGGTCCTGAAGTTGTTTTTAATCATCTCTTTGGCCAGACACCCACGGATCAGCTTGCAAAAAAACTTCAGTCCGTGCGGGCCATGCACCAGAGCCTGCCCCAGAAAAGCCGGGCGGTCTACATCGCGGCCATGGAGGAACACGAGAAGGCTCTAGCCACGGATCTGGAATGGGCACGCAAGCCGTTGCCGAAGGTAACCTTCGACACCAAGCTACACCTGACCGATCATCATGGTCGGGGAGTCATGGCTCCGTTTGAACAGCATCTGGAAATGATCAAGCTCGCCATCCAGCACAATCGCGGCCAGGTATTTGTCGCGTCACCGCCATTCGTAGACAAAACCGATCATGGCGTCCAGCTTGGCTACCACGCGCTGGGCCATCGCGCACATGAATCACCCGACATTTATAAAGGCATGTTAGGCCTGGAACAGCATTTCATGGATTGCCTGGTCGGATTTATGACTTCCCTGAAAACAGAGAAGCTTCTGGATGACACTGTCATTCTCTTTATGGGAGCGTTTTCAAGCCCCGGTGGCCACAGCAGAGAATACCTTCCGACAATACTGGCCGGCGGCGGCTTTAAACACCAGGGGCTGATCGAGTGTAAAGAAGGCGATACGACGCGTTATCCTTTATCACATCTATATGTCTCGATCCTGAACCAGATGGGTATCGACCTGGATAATTTTTCCGGTCACCAGGGTAATTTGAACCGCCTAATAACCTAAGGATCTAGCATGTTTAAACTCATCACAGTCTTTTGCGGTCTGTTAATCGGCACCTTAGCAACCGCCAGCGAACTCGACGCCTTGCGTCAGAATTGTGTGGCTTGTCACGGCGGCATTAAGGATGGCAAGAAAGTCGTAAAGGGTAGCTTCGACATCACACCGTTGTTGAAAGACGGCATTCAAGGACGTCACACACAGGATTGGGTGGCAGTCGTCGAGAAGTTGCGGGAGAAGGAAATGCCCCCGGATGACAGCAAATACACGCTAAGCGATTCACAACGTAAGGCGGTGACCCAAGCGGTATACGCCAAATTAGATCGCAGGGATATCCAGGAACGCTTGCTTACGCCTTTTGAAATTGCCAATACCAGCTCGAAACTCTTTGGCCTGGACCTCGAAATCTATGATCCCTTCGAGAACCTGTATTTTCTCGAAAACATAGACTCTTCATATCCCACAGTGGATTCGCCGAGCCTCATGTCCTCCGCTTATATGCGGGAGATTGAATCCAGCCTCGATCTCGTGCTCGACCGTACAGTTGCAAACGGATTCAGTGCGATCTCAGGTATCAATAAAAAATACAAAAACAAGACAGAGTTTGAACTGCGCTTCGTCACCACGTTCACCAGTGAACAACGGGTTCCCGCCGTTTATCAGGCTTACGTGCATCGAGAGCCGACCGTGCCGCACACAAAAGAAGCTAGGCAGGCCCTCAATGACAAAGAAAAAGAAAGTGTCCTGAAACAGGAAAACAGGAAAGTTGCGGACGCATTCTGGAAACATATTCGGGAAACGGAAAACATTGACCAGATCCTGGTGAGAAAGCGCGGCGCCACAAGGCTCGCCTGCAAAGAGTATGGTGTCAATCTTCCCGCAGGCAGATACAGGCTCACTTTTTCGGCTCGAATGCTGAACCGGGAGCTTGTCAAAAAGGTTGCCGAGGCAGAAGCAAAAGACAGCAAGAAAGGAGTAGGTAGTTTCCGAGAACTGCATCTGTCCAAGGCCGGTCTGGCCATTCGGCACAACGGGATCAACAACAGCCGGCGCGGTGGCCTTAAGGCGAACTCAAAAAGCGGAAAGCTGCTGCACTATTTCGAAATTGAGGACGATATAACAAAGGAGTATCAATGTGAGTTCGAGCTGACGACTCCGGGCCAGATTGAGATGGATTTCGTAAACGGCCCGATTTTTGCTCGTCTTAATCGTTTGAGCCTGGGCAAGCACAATTCGAAAGGATATAAGCGTGATGCCTATCCGCTTCCTCACATTGCGATCGACAGCAAGCTGCTGCTGAAACGGATCTCGGGTCCAGCGCCCTACAATTCGTATCAACTCACAGCTGGCGAACCGGCTGCGGCGCTCAAGCAAAAATTGAATCAACTGCTTAGCGAACTTTCGCTCGCTGACCGTGCTGCAGAACTGCTGGCGGTATATGACCGTTTAGACAAGTCGCTGACCCCAGAACAAAAGTACGTTGAGACATTAAAATGGATCAGCATGTCCCAGGAGCAGCTTTATATTCGATTTGACAGGAACGCCCCCACTGCCCGTGCCCGATTCGTCTCCTATTCGTTGTTGAAGAAACATCCGGACGCGTCATTCAAGGCCGACTACACTCAGTTTCAAGCGGGACAGATAACTGCTCAAGACTTTACCGATAAAATAATCAAGCGTCCTGGGTTCAAGGACTTCCTGACCATCTTCGCGAAGTATTGGCTCGAGAACAGAACCCAACTAGACGAAAAAAAGTTTTCAGAGGTGGAGCTGAAGCTGCCATTCGAAAAGGAAACCATCGACTACATGTCCCTCTTGTTTGATAAGAATCGGTCGGTCGCCGAACTCTTTACTTCTGACTATCGGATGTTGACCGCCGCCATGGGCAGTTTTTATGGTATGCCTGAACAGGGGCTGGATCGGTACAAGGCTAAGTTGGTAAAAACTCCAGGAGCGGGTGGTCTGCTGCATCAGGCGAATTTCTTTGTCGCCCAGTCAGACGGAGTAGATCCGCGCCCCTTCCGCCGGGCAAAATGGATACTGGCCAATGTCTTTGGCAAAGAACTTCGGGAACCTCCGGATGACATCAACGCCGACCTGTTCACGACAAGCGCTAAAACGCAAACATTCGAACAGCGTACAACCGCCCATCGGCAGATTAAGTCCTGCCAAAGCTGTCACGAAGCTTTGGACCCCATCGCTTTTGCCATAAACGATTACGACACGATCGGACGTATGACAGGACCAATCAACAAAGAAGCAAAGCTGAACCTGACTGCAAAACTGGGTTCTGCACACGAGACAATGGCGCGGTCCTTTACCCGAAACCTGATCGCCTTTACAATAGGACGCGACACAAATATTTATGACATGAAAACAATTGATGCCATCGTGGTCAAAACAGCAAAGGATGGACACCGCGTGCGAGACATTCTCG
>DBZZ01000035.1:0-964 GCA_002311315.1 Methylococcaceae bacterium UBA1147
GATTGCGATTCTGCTGATTGCTTCGGTTGGGCTCTATTATGGAACCCGCACCGAAGAAGATAAATTGGCCAGCGCGATGGAAAGTGCGGTTGAAGATCATGAACGCGAAGAGGCCTTGATCTACGCATCGAAGTTGCTCGAACTGCAACCCGGTCACCCGCAGGCCAAACGAGTGATCGCGCAATCGGTTGCAATTTTTACCCAGCTTCAAGCTGCCAGGGAAGGTCTTTCGGAGTTCTGGAACCGATCGGATGCTGCGCCGCTGGACGCAGAAACCCTTTACCGTGGATTGCAGGAATCACGGAAACACCTGGCGAAAGCAAAGAACATCGATGCAGAATTCGAAACCACGCTTGAATTCGAAGAAAAGCTGGACGAAGCGCAGGCCCAACTGGTCTATCTTTTCGCATCGAATGCCCTGGCCATCGGCAACAATACGGTATCCAGAGCATCGAAAGAATACGAGAAGATTTCACATGTTTTCGAATCTGCCGCATCATCCAGATACCTCTCCCGATTTCTCGGCGTGAATTCGTCCTGGTCATCGGTGGGAAGTGCGGACCCGTCCGCAAAGATGGAACTGGAAAAAGAACTGGTCAAAATGAATGATGTCGAGAGCCTGGTTGCCGAATACTCGGGGAAAAGCGCGAAAAGAGTCATCCGGTCGCTTCAGGCGTACACGCAGTCGGTCAGGAAAACGATGGACACTCTACTGACGCCGAACGGCAACTACCACGACTTCATCAAGTCTGCGGGCAAGGGAACGAGTTCGTTTAAAAAAGCCCAGCAGAGGCTTGCCAACCGGATTCCAGATTCCTTCGATGCCACGGACGATTACGCGGATCTACTCAAAGGCATCTACGAATACGACCTGTTTGAGAATCAGGCAGTTCCTGCCATCGTCGGCAGAAACCAGACCCTTTAAAATCCAAGCTTCTGTTAGAAGAGCAAGCCTCACTTTTCC
>DBZZ01000035.1:1097-15698 GCA_002311315.1 Methylococcaceae bacterium UBA1147
ATCAGATTCTGTTCCGAAGCCGCATTAACAACAACCGGACCTGATCACCGGCAACGGAAGCCGAGCCGTCCATTGCCGGCCTGAGCGGGATCAAAAGGGTTCTGAATTCCAGTGGCCTGGTTTCCATCCAGGACGCGTTCAGCCGACGGTGGAACGTGGGTCAAGCCACGTTCCATCAATTCGACCAAGCCATCAGTCGTTGATTGACAACACCATCACCGACCCGTATTTTCAGCGGGTATCAACATATTCCTTCAGGCTCCTTCGACGTGACTGATTTCATCACGCTTTCAAAATGGCTACCCAAGCTGCTGTACCCATTGAACCTGACAATATGCCTTCTTACGTTGGGGCTAGTTCTGATCATGCTACGACGGCAACGCCTGGCAGTCATGTCTTTTTTCCTGGCAACCGTGGTTCTTGCGGTTTCATCGTCTTCATTATCCTTCGAACTCTATCGTCAACATGAACAGCAGTTTCCCCCTATACCGGTCAAGAGCTCTCCGAAAGCAGGAGCCATTGTACTGCTTGGGGTGATGTTTCGGTTCCGGTTCGTCCGCGACTTGAAAGTGAGTTATACGACAATCGAACACTGCACGCTTTCCGACTTTACCAGGCAGGCAAGGCAAGGCTGATCGTGATTAGTGGAGGAAATGTTTTTCCCCAGGGACAAAATATCAAACCTGAGGCCTATTACACCGCCGGAATACTCAACGACTGGGGCATACCCGACGAAGCGATCGTGATCGAGACCCTTAGCCGAAATACCCACGAGAACGCGGTGCAGACCAGTCGGTTACTTCAACAAAGAGACATTTTCAGCATCTTACTGGTCACATCTGCAGTCCATATGCCCCGAGCCTACCTTTGCTTCGAACAGGCGGGGCTTCAAGTGACCCCGTCGCCGTCTGGCTATTCCGCGGCATCGTACGACCGCCCAACCATCGTCGCCTTGTTGCCCGAGGTCAACAACCTCCAAAGAACCCACCAGCTAATAAAGGAAAAGCTGGGTATCGCTGTTTATCGATTTCGGGGCTGGATCAACTAAGGCGACAAGCTGGCAGTCGGCATGGACTGTGAACCGATCACGGGAAACAAACACCGTCGCCTGTCCGGTTAGTGAATTTGACCCGGGAAATCAACCGAAGGACCAAGAACCAATGCTGTTGACCCCTTCACCAGACCAACTAGAAAGCTTGCGAGGCACAAACTCGAATGGACCTGAGTGAACAATTCTTCAACCTTTTGCAAGGGGCTGGATCACCCCTTTCCAACGATGAATTGACCGAACTGAAAGATCGCTACCAGATCATTTTCCTGAGAGGCCTGATGGGCGACCTGGTTCCGGACCGAGTCAACTCATATTTCCTGGACCAGATGCAATGGCTACAGCAGCACGAAATCAGCCACTGGAGACCCGAATCAAACTCCGGTTATGGCATGCAGAAACTCTCGAGAAACAACATTGATGCCATCGAACGGACGATACTCGACCGTCATCAGATGTACCCAGACAAGAATGTCATCCTGGTTTCTCATAGCAAGGGCGGCATTGATGCGTTGGAAACTCTGTTGGCTAGAAATTACCTGCCGGGAACGCAAGTCAAGGGCTGGATTGCAATGCAAACACCGTTCTCTGGCACACCGATAGCGGACTGGGTGATTCGCAACCGATTGCTCAACCCGGTGACACAATCACTGCTTGCTGGACCTTTCAAAGGTGACCGCGACGTTGCACTGAGCATGGGCACCCAAGCCCGAGTTGACTACACCCGAAAAAACGCCGCGGAAATCCAGGCGCTGGCGAAAAAATGTAACATACTCTCGTTTGCCAGCCGTATTTCGTCAGCAGACCAGTCAATATTTCGACCCTTGCGATACGCCCTGGACCGTAACTGTGACATGGCCAGCGATGGTCTGATTCCAACCGAAAGCCATGTTCTCAGCATCGACGGCATCCCCTGCTGCCCGTGGGTCGAAGCGAACCACCTCGATCATATCTACACGGTATTGCCTGTTTTTCCGGATAGGGGAAGCAACGACAGATTAAGTCACAAACATCGACGGGTCCGGATTTTCACTTCCCTGCTCAAAATATGGATGAACAACAGGAGCAACCAAACAAGTCTAAACTAAAAAACAATGCGGAATTGATCACTAGACATTCTGCTCGCCGGCTTCAACGGACCATGGAATAACAGATTTCGAGATGTCCAGACCAAGCGTCCTAATGGTAAACGACCAGCCTAAACTGCGAGCAATAATCGGCCGTTTACTGGATAACACGCAAATCGATTCACAGCCCGTGGATTCCTTGAATGCCGTACGCTCGCTGTTGAAACGAAAAGGTTTTGATTTGTGTCTGACCGCACTGAAACTTCCAGATGGTTCTGGCCTGGACCTGGTTCGAACGACACAGAAAGGTTCGTCATCACTACCGGTCGCCGTTATGGCCGTAACCGGCCACAATGGCGCTGCGGATCTAGCACTGAAACACGAAGCTTTTGATTTTCGCTACAAACAATTCGGCCTTATCCAGTTGCAAAAGCTGATCGAAAGGGTGCTGAAGACTGCAACCTATGCGAAAGTAGAGAGAAGATCCCGGCATCGACTGCTGGGCGATTCATTCGCGATGCGCGAAATTCGTTCCAGTCAACTGTGGAGCAATCCCCGCGGAACTCATGGAAAGCGAATTTTTCGGGCACGAGAAGGGTAGCTTCACCGGCGGGTCATCACCTAAAACCGGTTTCTTTAGGAGCACCGACGGAGGAACATTGTTACTAGACGAAGTGGCTGATCTACCTCAGCCGCTACAGGTCAAGCTACTCCGCATTCAGGAAAAGCTGATCTGGCCAGTGGGTGTTCAAAACGAAATTCCGATAGACGTCCGAATTCTTAGCGTAACCCATAAGAAGCTGGAGGATCTGGTTCATCGCAGAATCTTCAGACAAGACCTGTATTACAGGATAAACGTCATTGAGTTGTCAGTCCCGCCCCTGAGAGAGGCCCAGCGACATTCGAATATTGGTGGAACACATACTGACCCAGCTGTGCAATAACGCCGATCAGGAAAAAACTCGGCTGATGCCCTATACGCTCGCTACCCTGGAGGCCTATCACTTTCCAGGCAACGTCAGGGAACTGAAAAACATCCTCAAACGAGCCATGGCGCTTTGTGAAGATCACCGGATTACGGTAAACAACATTGCCTTCCCATCACGCCAACAGAACAGGGCTTCTGTGCCGGCGGGAAGGCCAGTATCAGTTGCGCTGGAAGCTACATGGAACAGGTTGAAAAACAGGCCACCGTCCACGAACTGGAACGCACTCACTGAAACAGGAACGCTGCAGCCCGAGACCTCGGCATTACCTTTCGATCCCTGAGATACCGGCTAAAGAATCTCAATCTGGAATCAAGCCCACTGAAGAACAGTTCATCCCCGGGTTGACGGCTAAAAGGACTTTCCTCTACGACCCTTTACCAACAAGATAGCCCGCCGAATCATTTCCTCAATGCGGTCGCGATTTTCCTGGAACAGGTAAAAACCCACACCCAATAGCACTCCGAGCAAAAAATCGACCAATGCACCAAAGGATTTTCCGATCAATAAAAGCCCGGACCCCAACAAAAATACCGCGAAAATCTTACCGTATTTTTCATTATCTATCTTTACGTACAGCATCTTCTCGGTACAAAGATAGATCACTGCCCCAACGATCAGGTAGATTAGGTTCGCTTTGATATCCGTTTCCAGCCCTTCGGCGGCAAACACCAGTGTTAGGATCTGGAAAATAGCAAAGGTTGCATAGGCACTGGCTACAGTAACCCGGGTAACATCCTTCGAATAACCCTTGCCGTGTACAATGGCCGTCAGTAGTGATCCCCCGAGGTTAGTCAACCCGTGGATCACCCCCATGACCACCAGATAGGTTCTTTCATACCTAACCATCGACTCCAGATAATGCTCGATCCTCGCTGAATAACTCTTCAAGGCAACAAACAGCAGGAACAGCCCGACTACGAACCCCATGTTGATCTTGATACTGGTCACCAGGAAAAGAAAAAGCACAATCGGGGGGACTGAGTAAATCAGGATATTCTGATAAAAGGCGCGATCAATGTGTACATGGTGGCGCGCAATTTGTAATGTATTGATTGCGATTGAAATGGGCAGCAGAATGGTCAGGGCGTAAACGAACTCGTAACCCAGAAGCAGCAAAATTGGGGTTCCGAAAAGCAAAACACCGACCCCGAAGATGGATTGGATGACCGAAGTTACGACCACGGCCAGCAGGATATCAATTGTCATTTTTCAAACCCTGAATTTTTCTCAAGTATGTTGTTTGGCATCTGCGATCATTCGACCGAAGACGTTCAATGATGCGGTTGAGGTTCCCATGATGTTATGAGGGGCAAATCAATGCTCTGACCGGGCTTATATGTTCCACCCGCCCGCTGATTAGCCATGCTCGATAAAACTCCATATCGAGAATTTGCAACGACTCCCCAATAAGCAACCCACCGGCCGCAACCCTCTTCAAGAACACTGTGGTCCATCAGACCCATCGCCCGCCACTGAGTTGACAGGCCCTGAATACCTGGCACCATATCTGGAATGGATGTTGGCATCGACTGCCCAGTCGCCACTGCCATCTGTAATGGGATTGACGAACCTACTGCAGCCGTCCCTTTGATACGAGAATTGCTATCCGCTGGTCTGTTTTTGTTGCCGCTGTCCTTATTTTCGTTCCAGATCAGCTGATCACTGATCATCAGGATCCAGTCTGCCAGTTCTTGGCTTGTCAGTATGACATATCCAGTGGTGCCTTTGCATATCCGGATTTCCAGCCGTGATGGAACATGCACCACCAGTTATCCACTGCTTTCACCAGGTAGGCGATGATTCAAACAGCGCAACGTTGAACGGGTAATATAGTCTGCAATTGAAGATCCCGAACAGTGGCCAGCCGACCTGCAGTACACCGGCCCGAACTTCTAATACATTAACCGGACATCTGCAATGCTCAAGTCCGGATCGTTCGGTATATCATTGCATGATGGCCAATGTGTCGCTGTCCAGAGTCATACAGGCCCACCCCGTGCTTCCTGAAAAGAACCACGATTTTCGCTATTTGACACTTGCAGAAGCTATGACGTACCTGAACAGGAAAATTGAGTAGGATCGGGAGCCGGAAATCACCAAAACCCTGCGCGAGACCCGGAAACGAATTCTTGCACAGACCCAATAAGCGGTTTCGCTGGTATTGCCCGCTGTGCTCGGGTTGATTCCCAAGATCCGTTTTCCAAGGCAGCAGGATTGGCGGACCACTACCGATCCGACTAGAATGACCTGCCCGAAAAATGATTCAGGAATTTGTTCCGGACCGGCTATTTTTCCGTAAATACTGCAGATGGACAACAATAAAGAAAGCCAGCTGGAAACAAGCGGTGAAGAACTGGTCAGTATCGTTCGGAAGCTCGGTAGCGAACTGAAACTCAGTCCAATGTTGCTCGACGGGCTGGAACTGGATACCCCGCTTGACAGCGGCCTCGGCTTGGACAGCCTGACCCGGGTCGAATTCCTCGCGCGCATCGAAAAACACTTCGATGTCAGCCTGCCCCAGTCAGCATTTGCAAACGTTGCCACTCCGCGGGAACTATTGCGCGAAATCGTCAATGCCGGTTCCGACCGGCACGGCCTGCCGGATGAGACCATCGCCAGCCTGACCCTCGGGACAACAGGGGCGACGCCAGGACAGGCACGGACCCTTCTGGATGTGCTCGATTGGCACCTTCAGTCTCACCCCGACCGGCCACATATCAGGTTTCACAACGACAGCGGAACCGGGGAAACCATCACCTACCGCCAACTGGACAACCAGGCCCGGTCAATCGCCGCTGCACTGCAGTCGAAGGGCGTCGTACCGGGGCAGGCTGTAGCCATCATGTTGCCTACTTGCTCCGGCTATTTTTACACCTTTTTCGGCATTCTTATGGCCGGTGCCATTCCAGTACCGATCTACCCGCCGGCAAGGTTGAACCAGCTCGAAGATCATCTTATCCGACACAAGAATATCCTGAATAACTGCTCGGCCGTGGCCCTAGTGACCATCCGGGAAGCCCTTTCCGTTGCCCGTCTCCTGAAATCCCACGTTGACACCCTGTCAACGATCGCAACGCCCGAGCAACTGGATAACACCTCGGAAAACCTGTTGAAACCAAAAGCGACTGCCGGAGACATTGCCTTCCTGCAATACACTTCCGGCAGCACCGGCATCCCCAAGGGGGTAACGCTGACCCATGCAAATCTGCTGGCAAATATCAGGGCCATGGGTCACAAGCTCGGGGTCAATTCGTCGGACGTCTTCGTCAGTTGGCTACCGCTATATCATGATATGGGCCTGATCGGAGCATGGCTGGGCAGTTTCCATTACGCAGCCTTGCTGGTGGTCATGTCGCCGCTGGATTTCCTCGCCAGGCCGGAACGCTGGCTGAAGGCTATTCATCAATATCGGGGCACCCTGACCGCAGCGCCTAATTTTGCTTACGAACTGTGTATGAAGCGCGTTCCCACGGATCAGCTGGACGGGTTGAAACTCGATTCTGTCCGCACCATGTTCAACGGCGCGGAACCGGTCAGCCCGAGCACTCTACAACGATTCGCAGAGCATTTTTCCCGAACCGGACTAAAATCCACCGCCCTGATGCCGGTCTACGGTCTGGCCGAATGTTCCGTCGGCCTGAGTTTTCCACCAGTCGGCCGAAAACCTCTGGTCGATAAAGTTTCACGCGATCTGTTCATGAAAAAAGGACTCGCAAAACCGGACTTCGACTCTCCAAACAGTCTGCAGTTCGTCTCCTGCGGTTCACCGATCAGGGGTCACGAGGTACGGATTGTGGATGATCACGGACGGGAATTACCCGATCGCAAGCAGGGCCGGTTACAGTTCCGCGGACCTTCAACCACTTCCGGCTACTACAGAAACCCTGAAAAAACGCGCGAACTTTTCGACGGAGAATGGCTCAATTCAGGAGACCTGGCATACATCGCCGAAGGCGAGATCTATCTGGTAGGACGTTCCAAAGACCTGATCATCCACGGTGGAAAAAACATCTATCCACAGGAACTCGAGGAAAAGATCAGCGCATTACCCGACATCAGGAAAGGCTGTGTCGCCGTGTTCGGCAGCCAGAACCTGGAAAGCGGCACAGAGAAACTTATCGTACTAGCCGAAACCCGTGAAAACGATGAATCAAGGAAAAGCGAAATCGAAATCCTGATCAACGGTGTAGTCTCCAGCCTGGCCGGAAATGCACCCGATGAAGTCATCCTGGCCCCTCCGCACACGGTCCTCAAGACAAGCAGTGGGAAAATCCGCCGCAGCGGTTGCAAGGAACTGTACGAGAAACAATCGCTGCAACGCAGACGTGCTCCCTGGATACAGTTTGTATCACTGGCCGTTGGCGCAATCATTCCAGAGTTACGGAGGCTGGGTCAAGCCGCCTTTTCCTTCTGCTACGCCGGCTATGCCTGGACAGTATTCGGCTTGCTGACTACCCTGACCTGGCCCGCCGTCATTCTGTGTCCGACATTGCAGGGCCGACTCAGCTTACTACGAAACGCGGTGCGTGTTCTGAGCAAATTGACCAAGATACCGATTATCGTCCGCGGGGAGCAAAACCTGCCATCGTCGGACCAGGCCTGCGTGCTTGTGTCCAATCATTGCAGCTACATGGATACCCCGGCTCTCATGTTTGGTCTGCCACTGCAATTCAGTTTCGTCGCCAAGGCTGAACTGAGGAGCCAGTTTTTCGCCCGCTTATTCCTGGACCGGATCCAAGCCGAGTTCGTAACGCGTTTCCAGGCCGAGAAAGGGATCGCTGATGCGGAAAAGATCACGCGCGCCGCAGATTCCGGAAAAAACCTGCTGTTCTTTGCCGAGGGTACATTTACCAGGATACCGGGACTACGCCCTTTCTACATGGGTGCTTTCACAACGGCTGTGGATACCGGGAATCCCGTTGTTCCGGTGGTCATCAACGGAACCCGATCGGTACTCCGTCCAGATTCTTGGTTTCCGCGCCACGGATCCATCCACATCGACATCCTGGAGCCAATCGATCCAGGCGAGATCAAGAAAACCAACGATCGATGGCAACACACGGTAAGGCTAAGCGAAAAAACCAGGCGCGCGATGCTTGTCCACCTGCGAGAACCGGACCTGTCGGAATGAAACATCGAGGCAACAGAATCTGCCGCAAGACCAACCATTCGCCAAAACTCAGTGGTTGCGGATGGATTTCATGGCCAGACAATCCCTCCACCGGGCTTGTGTGGGTGCTATGATCCCGCATCGCCGAAAAAACAATTCACCGAGGTAACAATCCATGTCTGGTTCCTCCAGAAAAGTAATCTTTGCTGCGCTCGCCGGGAATTCGCTGATCGCCGTAATCAAATTCGTTGCGGCCTTCAGCACCGGAAGTTCTGCAATGTTCTCTGAAAGCATTCATTCGCTGGTTGATACCGGCAACCAGATTCTTCTGCTGTTCGGTATGAAAAGGGCCCAGAAACCGGCCGATAAAAACTATCCCTTTGGATACGGGAAGGAAATTTACTTCTGGAGTTTCGTGGTTGCCATCCTCATCTTCGCGGTCGGTGCCGGCGTCTCGATCTACGAAGGAATCAACCACATCTATTCACCGCAAGCCGTAGAAAACCCGCTGGTCAACTATATCGTGCTCGGAGTGGCACTGGTTTTTGAAGGGTTCGCTTTGGCTTTCGCCCTGAGAGAGTTCAGCCGGGCAAAGGGAAATGGGGGTATATCGAGGCGGTGCGAAAAGGTAAGGATCCCACCCTGTTCATGGTCCTTTTCGAGGATTCTGCAGCAATACTTGGCCTGCTCGTCGCTTTCCTTGGCATTCTGCTCGGGCAGGTAACCGGAGACCCCCATTACGACGGCTATGCCTCGGTCATCATCGGGCTGATTCTGGGTGGGACGGCCATCTGGCTGGCCTGCGAAACAAAGGGCCTTTTAATCGGCGAAAGTGCCAACAACGAGACAGTAAGGGAAATCAGAAACATTGCCGGCAGTCAGGCTTCAGTTGAGCATGTCAATGAAGTCCTGACCCTGCACCTGGGACCTGAATTTCTCCTCGTTAACCTTAGTGTCGATTTCTACAACGACTGCTCGGCCGACGAGGTCGAAAAAGCAATCGCCGCAATGGATACGGCCATGAAACAGGCGCATCCGGTCATAAAGAAAGTATTTATCGAGGCTGAATCCAGGTGCCGAAGACCCTAGACTATCCGGCTCTACCGCATTCCATTCCTGTCCTTGAACCGGGCCAGTAGCCCGTTGGTAGACGAATCGTGCCGGTTCGGAAAGCTTTCGCCCTCGATCTCTTCCAGAAGACCCGTGACCAGCTTTTTTCCGAGCTCAACGCCCCATTGGTCAAAGGAATTGATGCCCCACATGACTCCCTGTACAAACACCTTGTGTTCGTACAGCGCAATCAGAGCACCGAGGCTCTTCGAAGTCAGCCGGTCGATCACGATCGTGTTGCTCGGCCGGTTCCCAGCAAAGGTCTTGTGTCGAGCCAGGTCCTGCATGGATTCGCCATCCTCGGCTGAAGCCGTCAATTCGACCAAAGCTTCGTCGGTCGTCTTTCCTCTCATGAGCGCTTCAGCCTGGGCGAAACAGTTGGCAACCAGGACCCGGTGGTGCATTTCAAGCCCCGAATCACCCTGCAAGGCCACGATGAAATCGACCGGAACCGGATCACTTCCCTGGTGAATCAACTGATAAAAGGCGTGCTGACCATTGGTCCCAACGCCACCCCAGACAATCGGCGCGGTCTGCATGCTGGTATTGCGACCATGACGGTCAATGGTTTTTCCGTTGCTTTCCATGTCCAGCTGCTGAAGATAAGCAGGAAAAAGCTGCAACCTGTGATCGTAAGGCAGTGTGGCCAGCGTCTGGGCACCGAGGAAATTACGATTCCAGATCCCGACCAGTGCCAGGATTACCGGCATGTTTTTCTCAAACGGCGTCGTACGAAAATGCTCATCCATGCCCCTCGCGCCCTTCAGCAAATCTTCGAATCCGGCCATTCCAATACTCAGTGCGATTGAAAGGCCGTTGGCCGACCAAAGGGAGTAGCGACCCCCAACCCAGTCCCAGGTTTCAAACAAGTTTGCCAGATCGATCCCGAAGGCTTGCACTTCGGCGGAATCGGCAGATACCGCTACGAAATGTCTTGCAACATTGGCTCCTGGTCCTGCCCTGTCCAAAAACCACTGCCTCGCAGAACGTGCGTTGATCATCGTTTCCGGCGTTTGGAAGGTCTTGGATGCAATGACAAAAAGGCTGGTCTGTGGATCCAGTTGGGACAAAACCCTGGACAGATCCGTACCGTCGACATTAGCAACAAAATGGCTTTTGATCGAAGAAACAGCGTACCCATGCAGGGCATCGACGACCATTCTTGGACCAAGGTCCGAACCGCCAATGCCGATGTTGACGATGTCCTTTACACGTTTCCCGGTACATCCGCGCCAGTCGCCACCATGAACCGCTTCAACGAAACGGCCAATGTTCTCGAGTTTCGACCTGACTGCCGGCAGAATATCTTTGCCATCAACTATCAGCGGTGGGCCATGCTGGTTTCGCAATGCCGTATGCAAAACCCGACGGTTTTCGGTCAGATTGATCTTTTCCCCACGGAACATCCTGTCGACCCAGCCTGCCAGGTCCTGCTGTCGGGCTGCTTCGACCAGAACCCTGAACGTATCCTCGTTGATGCGGTTCTTGGAAAAATCGAGAAAAATTCCGGCTGCTTCAAGAGAAAAACGGGAAAACCGATTCGGATCGTTGTGGAATAACTCCCGCATGTCCAGTTGCCCGGCTTCGCGGTAATGATCTTGCACCGCTTTCCAGCAGGATGGCGAGACAGGATCAGGTGTCATTTTCTGGCAGGACCTCAGTCTGTCCTGTTGTAGAGTTTAGCCCTGGCGTTTGCCGCAATTCCGTCTCCGGAATCCGGCAAATGTCTCAGTGGCATCAGAATGGGATACTGACTCAGGCGGCCTGCACCGGAATCGTCCGGCTGGTGCGTACGATCCTGTTGTTCTCATCGACGTAAACCAGCTGAGGCTTGAAACTGGCCAGTTCGTTCTCGGCAAGGACAACGTAGGCACAGATAATCAGTAAATCACCCGGGTTGGCCAGGTGCGCAGCCGCACCGTTAACCGAAATCACTCCGGAATCTTTCGCCGCTCGGATCGCGTAGGTCGTCAAACGGCTTCCGTTAGTGATATTGTAAATATGAATTTGCTCGTATTCGCAAATCCCTGACCGATCGAGCAACCTGCCATCGATTGCACAGGATCCCTCGTACCCCAGCTCGGAATGCGTAACACTGACCCGGTGCAGCTTGGCCTTAAGCATCGTCGTTTGCATAAATACGTTAAGTTCAGAACAAGAATTTGGACGGAGGATTATGCATTAAAGCCATTCGACAGGCAACTTAAACGCAAGGCACTGCCCGGTTCAAATAGAACCATTTGACGGGTCAGTAGTTCATCTTTCGGATCAATGGCTTGATCCGAAAAACACCACGGGCTAGAGGCCAATCTAGCGACCGTTACAAATCGTATTCAACCCTGCTTACAGTCACTCCTGCAGCCAAACCTATCTGGTTTTCGAAAACTCAACGAAGGTCTGGCTCCCGATAGGCCAGGTGAAAGGAACTGTCCAGCCATACCAACACGAACTTCTTGATCCGTTTCCATGGCCTTCGGAGTTGCAGAAAAACCAGAATGCCTTGCGATTACCGTACCCTGTCGCAAGGGAGAATCCCTGACCACTATGCAATCGACACCGCCTTGTTGTCAATTAGACGGGCGCTTCCCAGCCATGCGGCTGCAAGTACAACCAGTTCGGTATCGCCGGCATGCGGCGGCTCCAGATCGGAACGCCTTCTCACCGAAAAGTACTCCGGCCTAAATCCCATTGCCCGCAAATCCTTCTTTTGTTGGTTTTCCAGCGCGCCAAAATCCGAGCAACCCTTCGAAAGGCTGTCTACGGCATGGCAAAGAGCGCGGTAAAGTCCAGGAGCGCAACATCTTTCGGATTCCGTCAGGTAACAGTTCCTAGAACTGAGAGCAAGCCCGTCCGGCTCCCGAACCGTTGCCACGGAGCGGATCTGAACCGGTAGATTGAGATCGGCAACCATCTTTCTGATAACCATCAGTTGCTGAAAATCCTTTTCCCCGAACACAGATAACTCGGGTTGCACCATATTGAACAACTTCAGGACGACAGTCGCTACAGCAGAAAAATGCCCGGGGCGGTACTCCCCACACAACAGGTCCGAAAGCGTGGGCACCATTACCGTGGTCAGTAAGCTTTGCGGATGGAGTTCGCTTCTGCTCGGCGCAAACAGCAAATCCACACCCCTGCTGCAAAGCTGACTGGTGTCCTTTTCAAGGGTCCTGGGATAACCCAAAAAATCTTCCCCTTCGCAGAACTGGGTGGGGTTCACGAAAATACTGGCAACGACCCGTTCGCCGTGTAAACGTGCCTCATCCATGAGTTTCAGATGCCCCTCGTGCAGGTTCCCCATGGTCGGCACCAGCACGATTCGCACCGAATCCATGCGCCAATCGCCCAGCTGCTTGCGCAGAGAAGCAACAGAATCGATGATGATCATGACAGTTGCGCCTTAACCGTCACCGGTGATCCTTAGACATCTGCAGGAGATTTATTCGAAAGTGTGTTCGGTTGCCGGAAATTCACCTTCCCGAACCGCCTTGACATAAGATTTTACAGCAGCCTCAAGCCTTCCGGTATCGGCCAGGAAGTCTCTTACAAACCTGGGCTTTTTTTCAGCCCCCATGCCCAGCATGTCCTGAAGCACCAACACCTGGCCATCACATGCCTCACCGGCACCGATTCCGATGGTTGGAATCGACAGGCTTCGCGTGATTTCAGTAGCAAGGCTACGCGGGATACATTCCAGAACCAGTAAATCCGCCCCAGCCTCTTCGAGGACAATAGCGTCCTCCTTCATTCTGGCGGCAACCTCCGGGTCTTTCCCCTGCACGCGAAAGCCTCCAATCCGGTGAATCGACTGAGGCGTCAGTCCAAGATGTCCGCAAACCGGGATCCCTTGCTCCACCAGGTGGCGGATGGTGTCGGCGAATCGCCGACCACCTTCCAGCTTTACCATCTGGGCATACCCTTCGCGCACAAGCCTGGCTGAATTTTTCGCGGCTTGCGGAAGGCTGGAGTAGCTCATGAACGGCAGATCCACGATCAACCACGCTCGTTTCCTGGCTTTGGCCACGCAACAGCTATGGTAGACCATCTCGTCCATGGTGACCGAAAGGGTATTCTGCTCGCCCTTGATGACCATTCCCAACGAATCACCCACCAAGATAATATCGACTCCAGACTGGTCCAGCAAACGGCTGAACGACGCATCGTAAGCCGTCAAGCAGGCGATTCTTTCGCCCCGCTTCTTCATACCCAGAAAAGCCTGAACCGTCAACGCTTGGTCGTTGCATTCCATCGTCATCCACCTGCAAAACGGGTTATCGGTAATTGGAATTTGTTCAGGCGATCCGGTCAAGCCCCGATCTTGGACACTGCTGCAGCAAAACTGAAACCTTCCCCTTTCCTGGAATCGTCACATGCGGGGCGATTTCTGACAACGGATAAAGCACGAATGCTCGTTCGGCAATCCCAACGTGCGGCACGGTCAGCTCTGGAACCTCGATCCTCTCATCACCGTACAACAGCAGATCAAGATCAAGCGTTCTCGCACCCCAACGCACGACTTTGACCCGGCCGTGGCGGATTTCGATTGCCTGAAGTTCCCGCAGCAGTTGCATTGGTGAAAAAGTCGTCTCAACGGCCATCACCGCATTCACGTAATCCGGCTGCTCCTTCCGCCCCATAGGCGGACTGCCGTACAGGCCAGAAAATTTCACCATCTGGCATCCGGCCAAGGCAGCCACCGCTTTGATGCCCAACCGCACCTGCTCCTGGGGGTTCGAGAGGTTGCTGCCGATCGCAACGTATGCCACGACCGGAGCGACACCGGCACTGCTAGCCATCGTTTTTAATCACGGAAACCTTTTGTCCTGATCGACTTCTCCTGCGCCGCCGGTGCCTCGGGACCGATCGACGAACCATTTTCTTCTGTTCTGCCTCTTCCGAAGACTGAAAACTATCCCACCATGAGGCCAGTGCCGGATCGGCGTCACCCGTGGTTGCTCGCAGCACCAGAAAATCATAGGCCGCCCTGAACCGCGGGTGCGCAAGAAGACGGAACGGCCGATCACCAGACCGGATCTTGAAACGCGGCTGCAGGCACCAGACTTCTCTCATCGGAAAAGACACCCTGCGAGGAAGTGCTGTCGTTTTCGACTGGATCGGGATCACTTCAGCCGCCGCCTGCTGAATTGCCATGAAAGAATCTTCGCCCTTGTTCAACCGGTCTTGCCACCGGATCCTCACCGGCTCCCACAGGAACGCCGCCAACAGGAAATAAGCCGTAACAGGCTTGCCCTGCCGAATTCGGAAATCTGTATTTTC
>DBZZ01000035.1:15731-26373 GCA_002311315.1 Methylococcaceae bacterium UBA1147
TGATCAGAAATTCGTTACCAAAACCGTCTTTGTCGGCTGCCAGGGTCTTTTGCGTCTCTGAAAACAACATTCCGAACAGATGGTACCGGCAAAGCTGTTCAAAGGTTTGCACCGCGACTCCGGAAAGAAACAGCTTCAATACTTCATCGTACAGACGAGCCGCAGGGATCTGGCTTAGGAGGCCAGACATTTCCTTGATCAGGTCGTTTGACGCCGGGTCGATCGTGAAGCCCAGTTTGCTGGAAAACCGGACTGCCCTCAGCATCCTGACCGGATCCTCCCGGTAGCGGCGTTCAGGATCACCAATCAGGCGCAGCACCCCGCGCGCGTGATCCTTCATGCCTCCGACGTAATCGACGACCGAATAGTCATGGGCACTGTAATAAAGGGCATTGACGGTGAAATCTCGGCGCCAGACATCCTCCTGAAGGGTTCCATAAACGTTATCGCGGAGCAGCTGGCCATTCTGGATCAGCCGATCACCGGACGGATCAGAACCCCTGAATGTCGCCACTTCAATAATGTGCCGCCCAAAGTAGATATGGGCCAAACGAAAACGCCGACCAATCAAGCGACAGTTCCTAAACAGCGATTTAATCTCTGCCGGCCGGGCATCCGTCACCACATCGAAATCCTTCGGTTCCCTGCCCAGAAGCAGATCACGAACGCAACCACCAACCAGGTAGGCCTGAAAACCGCTTTCCTTCAGGCGCGAAAGAACCTGCAGGGCTTCATCGCTGATCTGGGAACGAGAAATGGAGTGATTCGAACGCTGATAGACCGTACAGGGATCAGCATTTCCGACTCCCTTTTTCAGGATGCCGGATAGTTTTTTGATGAAACTGAAAATAAGCGTTGAATCTCTAGGGGGTTAGAATGAGCCTATCATATCATTGATGCTTTCAATGTACTCAATTCAGGTTGTGGCAGACCGAGGCTTTCATTCGCAGAAAGGAGTCATTCCTTGAACGGCTGAACAATCCGTGACATTGAACCTGTGGTCGATCCTTGCAGACAGCTGCTTTGCCCCTTTCGTCGGCCTGTAAACACTTTCAGTTTGCTGTTGGACCAGACGGACGACTCGGGCTTTTCCTGCTATGATGACTGCGGCCACTATAGATGGATGAATGGTGAGCAACAAGAATATTCGAGACTGGGAAATTGCGCAACTATTGCCCAGCTCAATAACCGTACTATGCTTTCGTTTCAACACTTTAAAACTTTCAGTCCGTTTCGTATCTGATGGAACGACACACCGACACAAAAGACGCATTACCCCCCGGGCTACTGAGAAGGTTAGGCGCAATCCTGTACGACGGATTGCTTCTGGTGGCGGTCCTGTTTGCTACCACGGCTCTGGTCTTGCCGGTCAACGGCGGCAAGGCGTTTGAATCCGAGCAGCCGATTTATCCGCTGTACCTCTTAGGCATCACTTTCCTGTTCTACGGCTGGTTCTGGACTCACGGTGGTCAGACTCTTGGGATGCGAGCGTGGAGAATTCGCGTGATCTGCGAGAACGGCGGCAGTCTCACGTGGGCACGAGCCTGGGGCCGCTTTATTGCAGCCATCCTTTCATGGTCTGCGGCAGGGCTTGGTTTCTGGTGGATAGCCTTTAGCCCTAGAAAAAATGGATGGCACGACTCCGTGTCGAAAACACATATCGTGTGGGTAGCCTCTGAAAACAAGGCTTCGAACTAGTCAGGGTTGCTGAAACCCTGGCAACAACAACCGAAATGCTTCAGGAAACGCGCCTCATCATGATGAGAGCAAAGACCAGGAAAACGAACCCGGGTAACAAGGCGGCCACAATCGGCTTCATGTTGTAGACAAGACCCATCTGCCCCACAACCCTGTCGAAAAGGATAAAAACCAGCCCAATCAGGATTCCCGTCAGCATTCGCTGTCCCATACCGACCGACCGGCTCACGTTCATTACGAACGGTATCGCGACCAGCAGCATCACCAGGGTGACCAGAGGGTCAATGACCTTTTGCCAGAATGCCAGTTCGAACCTCCGTGTCTGTTGTTCGTTGTCCTTGAGAAACCGGATGTAACGATAAAGCCCCATGCCTGACAGGTTGCCCGGATTAACGACGACTACGTTCAACAGATCGGGATCAATCACCGATTCCCAATCTTTCGAGGGTTTCCTGTCAATCTCAACCGACGTTTTCGACAGACTTGTATTCTCGACATCGGTCAGCACCCACATGCCATCGGAAAAATCCGCCTTCTCGGCATGCTGAATCGATCCCAGGCCATGATCGAAATCGACATCGTAGATCGTAATGTTGCCCAGGCTGGTACGATGATTGATTTGCCGGATATTGATGAACGAGTGCCCGTCACGGATCCAGAAACCATAAATCGACCAGGAAGCAATCCGGCCACTCTGGGTAGTCGCCTTAAATTCCCGCGCAATTCGGTTCACGGTCGGCGAAACAAATTCTCCAACGATGACCGATATCACGACCAGTATCAACCCCGCACGCATTACCGCCAGAACGATTCTGGACACCGCAATTCCTGCGCAGCGCATGGCAACAATTTCACGATTGTTGGACATGGAACCCAATGCGAACATGGTTCCAATCAGGGCAGAGGACGGCAAAAGATCATAAAAAACACTCGGAGAAGTCAACGCGACGTATTTCACAACCGCCCAGAAATCGTATTGCCCCTTGCCAATATCGCCGACCTCATCCGCAAGGGTAAAGAACAGGACCAGCGTGACCAGCACCAAAGCGGATACCAGCGTCGCTTTGATAACTTCGATGGCAATATACCTATTCAACGTGTCCAATTGGATCCCTCCGGAAATTGCTGCTGGCGACAAATTGTCTCAAACCTATCGCGGATCATGTAACGGGGCATCCGATGATGCAGAAACCAGTGGTGCGGAATCCTGACCCTTCCCGCCTGTCAGTACAAACAGGCACCATTCGACCCCGAGATGCCTGATGGTGAAGCCGAGGCCAATTCCAAGCATTACGACATAAACCCACCACGACCCCAGATAGAGAGGCACCGAGTCGTTAACAAGTAAATTACGTGAAATACTCAAGAGGTTCTTGTACAGCAGGAAAACCAGGAAGGCGGCAACGATATTGCCGTAAACCCCGCTCTTGGGTACAGTGTATGAAAGTGGAACCGCAAGTATAGCCAGCAGCAGAATACCGAAGGGTATGGACAATCGCTTTTCCAATTCAGCCCGGTCGTGTCCGTTATCGGAATCCCACAGAACCAGACTTGGCGTAGCATCCCGGGTCATGGTGGGAGTCCCCTTTCTGGATTCGTCGATACTGACCGCGTACTCGTCAAATTCGGAGATTTCGTAGTCCGCCATGCCAAATTTCCCAAGGTAGCGCCGGCCCTCGACTAGCACCACGAAACGAACCCCGTCAACGATCTTCGTATAACCCTTGCGGGAAACGACTACGCTGACTTTGTTTTTTTCACGTTTCTGGATAAAGACATTGCGCATCTTCTGGTCAGCAGAAATCTCTTCCGCGTAAAAAACGATGTCACCCTGCTTGTATTCATTGAAGCGTCCTTCAACAAGCAATCGCATGGCGGCGGTCTCCTGCTCTTTCTGAAGCACCCTGGCTGTTTCCTTCGCCAACCAGGGTTTCAATTCCAGGGCCAACCCAGCCCCCACCACGGCCAGCGGAATCGCAAGCAACAGGATGTACTTGTACAGCACCTTATATCCAACTCCTGCCGACCCCATTGCAGACATTTCACTGTCCCTGTACATCCGACCCAGCATGATCAGGATTGCGGCAAACAGCGACGCCGGCAATAGCCGGATGCCCATAGCGACCATCTTGAATCCGAAAAGTTGCATGATGGTTTCATTTGAAATCTGTCCCTGGAAGGCCTTGCCCAGTATCTGGGCAAAATACTTGGTCATCAGGATCAGCAGAAGAACGGTGAGAACGGCCAGGAAAGTTTTCAGGATATCCGCTGTCACGAGACGAACAAGGACACCGGAGAATGCCAACGGATGTTCGGAGACACGCTTGAGTTTTCGAGTTACCATGTTGTACGAAGTAAAGTCTTCAGTTGGCCAGCCTGGCGTGGGTTTTCACACCTGAACCGGGACGGATTCGAGTCGTCAAAGAGGGGAACCGTAACACTCAACCCCCACGCAGCAGCACCTTTGAAAACCTTCCTGATCAGTCAATCCGCAACCAATCCATGGAATCCATGCAAAGCCGGCCATCTCCCCGTTGCGCCGTGCAATCTGCTGGACAGATTACAAAACAGTCCTAAAATAGGCCCATCATCAACAAGGGGTCATCATGAAATATACCGCGTCTTCCAACCCACTTGAGAAAACCACATCCGGATGCCTGGTTCTGGGATTCTTCGAAAAAAGAACCCTTGCCACCAGCGCAAAAAAACTGGACCAGGCCCTTGATGGTCTGCTGTCCGATATCCTCGCACGCAACAGGTGTTCCGGAAAACCAGGAGAAACGCTGCTGCTCAATTATATCCCGTCAGGGTCTGCAGAAAGGATTCTTTTGGTCGGCATGGGTCGCAAGGGGAAGGTTTCAGCAAGAGACTATTCCAAGGCAGTCGAATCCGCCACCAAAAACATCCGGAGCAGCGGCGCATCAGACAGCGTCTTTGCGTTGGCGGAGATCGCCGTGACCGACCGGTCAACAACCTGGAAAGCCCGGCAGATCGTCGAAATCAGCGAAGATACCTCGTACCGTTACACGGCAACCAAGTCCGATCAACCCAACGCAGGACACCTGTCAGAAATCCAGCTGTTCGTCGACAAAAAAAGCCGGGTTTCCGATCTCAAATCCGGCATCCGCCAGGGACTGGCAATCGCCAATGGGATGAGGCTCTGCAAGGATCTTGCGAACCTCCCCGGCAATCTCTGTACACCGACCTACCTTGCCGAACAAGCCGTTGAACTGGCTGAACAATTCCCAACCGTATCGACCCGGATACTCGACGAGGAAGAAATGGAGCAACTCGGCATGGGATCTCTGCTGTCCGTCTCAATGGGCAGCCGACAACCCGCCAAACTCATTGTCATGGAATACAACAAAGGGCCAAAAAACCAACAGCCCTGCGTTCTGGTGGGCAAGGGCCTGACCTTTGACGCCGGAGGCATATCGATCAAACCGGCCGCCGCGATGGATGAAATGAAGTATGACATGTGCGGCGGAGCCAGCGTCTTCGGCGTCATGTCGGCAGTGGCAGAGCTTGAATTACCACTGAATGTCGTTGGCATTGTGCCATCCTCGGAAAACCTGCCTGACGGCAGTGCAAACAAACCCGGAGACATCGTCACCAGCATGGCGGGCAAAACGATTGAAATCCTCAATACCGATGCCGAAGGCCGGTTGATCCTTTGCGATGCACTGACTTACGCCGAGCGCTACAAGCCGGAACTGGTGATCGACATCGCGACTCTGACCGGGGCCTGCATCATCGCCCTTGGCCACCAGCCCAGCGGCCTGATGGGCAACGACGATACCCTTTGTCATGAACTTGAAGAGGCCGGAGAAATGGCGGGCGACAAGGTCTGGCGTCTACCTATCTGGGACGAATACCAGGACCAGCTGAAATCGAACTTCGCAGACATCGCAAACATCGGCGGAAGACCCGCTGGAACCATCACCGCGGCGTGTTTCCTGTCCCGTTTTACCGAGAAATTCCGCTGGGCCCATCTGGATATTGCGGGCACCGCATGGCGATCAGGCAAGGCCAAGGGCGCAACCGGAAGACCCGTACCCCTGCTCGCCCAGTTCCTGATCAACCGCCTGGAAAACTGAGCTTGCCGGCTATTGTCGACAAGGCTCCCGAATCGAAGCTGTAGGTCACCGATATCGTGTCCGACATGCCCGCAGTAGACTTTTACCTGCTCGATTCAGCCGATCGTCGCATTCGACTGACCATCGCCTGCCGTCTGGCGGAAAAAGCCCTCCACCAGGGATACCGGCCGTTCATGCTCTCCGAGAGCCCGGCCCAGCAGAGCACCCTCGACGATCTACTGTGGACCTTCCGGGCCGGAAGTTTCGTTCCGCACACGACCGACACCAGACCCCACCGTGCAGCGGCCGAGGTCCGGCTGGGCCTGAACATGGCTAGCGTGGCGGACATTGACCTGCTCATCAATCTCCAGCCATCTGTGCCGGACGTTTCCCTGAATATCGAACGGATTATCGAGATCGTTGATCAGACCGAAGAGACACGGCTTTCAGGGCGAAAACGGTACCGGATCTACCAGCAGAACGGAATGCCGGTAAAAACGCACAAGATTTCCGCCTAAAATCACTGAACCCGATTAACGGCCGGGAGACGCGGCAGGTTCCCCGCTGTCCTTTTCATGTAAAATCGCCCGAACTCCAATTCTCTTTCAGTTGACCTAATTTGTTACCCTCCATGGAAAAAACCTACGACCCCCACGCGATCGAACAGCGCTGGTATTCATTCTGGGAAGAGAAAGGCTTTTTCTCTCCCGGTTCGAACGGAGAGCCCTATTGCATCATGATCCCTCCGCCGAACGTGACCGGAAGCCTGCACATGGGCCATGCCTTCCAGGACACCATCATGGACACCCTGATTCGTTTTCATCGCATGAAGGGTGACAAGACCCTATGGCAGGCCGGAAGCGACCATGCAGGAATCGCAACCCAGATGGTGGTCGAACGTCAACTGGCGGCAGAAGGCAAGAGCCGACATGATCTGGGCCGCGATGCATTTATCGAAAGAGTCTGGGAATGGAAAAACCAATCCGGTAACACCATCACCCGGCAACTTCGCCGAATGGGTAGTTCACTGGACTGGTCTAGGGAACGCTTTACCATGGACCAAGGGCTATCCAGTGCGGTCCGTGAAGTCTTTGTCCAGCTCTACCGGGAAGACCTGATCTACCGTGGCCAGCGCTTGGTCAACTGGGATCCCGTGCTGCATACCGCAGTCTCAGACTTGGAAGTGCTATCCGCCGAGGAAAAAGGCCACCTGTGGCACATGCGTTATCCCCTGACCAATGGCAGCGGGCACCTGATCGTCGCGACCACTCGTCCCGAAACAATGCTCGGGGATACGGCAGTCGCTGTCCACCCGGACGATGAACGATACCAGAAGCTGATCGGAAAAACGGTTCAGTTGCCGCTTTCCGGGAGACAGATTCCGATCATCACCGACCACTATGTCGACCCCGAATTCGGAACTGGCTGTGTCAAGATTACCCCGGCCCACGATTTCAACGATTATGCGGTCGGCAAACGCCATGGCCTGGAGATGATCAACATCTTCACCATCGACGCGAAAATCAATGAAAACGGACCGGAATGCTACCAAGGGCTCGACCGTTTCGAAGCACGCAAGCGGATCCTCTCTGACCTGGAAGCCAATGGCCTGCTGGAAAAGACAGAAGACCATGCCCTCATGATACCGCGTGGTGACCGCTCCGGTGCCATCATCGAACCTTTCCTCACGGACCAGTGGTTCGTCAAGACCGCTCCCCTGGCCGAACCCGCCATCAAGGCAGTCGAAGAAGGACGAATCCGCTTCGTCCCGGAGAACTGGGGCAAAACCTACTTCGAGTGGATGCGCAACATTGAGGACTGGTGCATCAGCCGCCAGATCTGGTGGGGACACCGCATTCCTGCCTGGTATGACGAAGACGGCAACATCTACGTCGGACACGACGAAGAAGAGGCTCGCAAGTATTACAACCTGCTCCCCGACCATGGCCTGACTCAGGACACCGATGTACTCGACACCTGGTTTTCATCCGCTCTATGGCCTTTTTCAACGCTGGGATGGCCAAACCAGACCGAGGCTCTAAGAACGTTCTACCCGACCAGCGTACTGGTTACCGGATTCGATATTATCTTCTTCTGGGTTGCCCGCATGATCATGATGGGGATCAAGTTCATGGGAGATGTGCCGTTCAGGGAAGTCTACATACATGGACTGGTTCGCGACGCCGAAGGACAGAAAATGTCCAAATCGAAAGGCAACATCCTCGACCCCATCGACCTAATCGACGGGATCTCCCTGGATGAACTGCTGGAAAAACGCACCTCCGGGCTCATGCAGCCGCAAATGGCAATCCGTATCGACAAGTCGACCCGAAAGCACTTCCCGGACGGGATTGACTCCTATGGAACCGATGCACTCCGCTTCACCTTCGCCTCGCTGGCATCTACTGGCCGTGATGTCCGTTTCGACCTTGGGCGCATAGAAGGCTACCGGAACTTCTGCAACAAGCTGTGGAACGCTGCCCGATTTGTCCTGATGAATACAGAACACCACGACTGTGGACTGGAGGGAGGCAAGGTTAGCTACTCCCTGGCAGACCGCTGGATTCAGTCCAGACTACAGACTGTGGGGCAGTCCATGATCGATTCGATTAATGCCTATCGACTCGATCTCGCAGCCCAGAAAATCTATGAGTTCCTGTGGAACGAATACTGCGACTGGTACCTTGAGTTCGCCAAGATCAATCTTCAGCAAGCCGATGAAGCAAGCGTGCGGGGAACCAGAAAAACACTGGTCCAGGTGCTTGAAAACGTACTGCGCCTGTTGCACCCATTGATGCCTTTCATTACCGAAGAAATCTGGCAGCGGATTGCGCCACTCGCTGGCATGGAGGGCAAAACGATTGTCGTCGAGCCCTACCCTGTCCCGAACCATGAAATGGTGGATGCGGATTCAATCGCTGAAGTTGAATGGATCATGGCCGTCATCCTAGGACTGCGTCGTATTCGAGGCGAGATGAACATCTCACCCGGCAAATCAGTTCCCTTATTGCTGGAAAATGCCAGTCCGCTTGACCGCGAACGACTGGAAAGGAATAACGAAACGCTGCGAAAACTTGGCCGCATCGAATCACTGCAATTGCTGGATTCAGGCGACCAGGCACCCGATTCAGCCATTGCTCTGGTGGACCAGATGAAAATCCTGATTCCGATGTCCGGACTGATCGACAAGGAAGCCGAACTGAAACGAATCGCAAAGGAAACCGAAAAACTGAAAAAAGCCCTGCCGAGAATCGAAAGGAAACTAAACAATCCCGGTTTCCTAGCCAAGGCCCCACACCAGGTGGTCGAAAAGGAAAAAGCCCGCCTGAGGCAACTCCAGGTAGCCCTGGAAAATCTGGAACAACAATCTCGACAGATAAAGACCATCTGATTCAGAGGGAACCAGACCTCACCGGGACAACCCGCAGCAATCTGTTGCCCGTGGGCTGGATCGGACTACTCTGGGGCCAAGACTTGCAACGAGGGTACCTTGACCTGTTCACCTGATCCAGAAATCAGCTTCTAGCACCAAGTATCAACCGTTTCAGTCTGGCGCGGGACCAATTCGCAAGCTACTATACGCCTAATTTTTCATTCCGTGGACGACATGGCCAATACTCTCAAGGACCTCGCCGAACAGATCGGCGCCAGTCTCATCAATGGAGATGGATCCACCCTGATTCAGGGCGTTTCAACACTCGCCAACGCCGGACCCGGCGATATCAGCTTCCTGTCCAGTCCCAAATACCTGGGGGAAGCCAGAAAGTCCAATGCAGCCGCAATCATTTCACCCAATCCCCTACCCGATTGTGGTACTGCGATCCTGTTAAGCGAGAATCCCTACCTCAGCTGGGCCAGGACAACCGCGATTTTCAAGCCCGACCGCTCTGCGCACCTGGCGAGGACGATTGCTGATTCGGCAATGGTCGACCCCTCGGCAAAGATCGGATCTGGCGTTCATATCGGCGCCGGAGCCGTCGTCGGAGCCAGAACAGAAATCGGGTCCGGCTCGGCCATCCACAGCGGCGTCGTTATCGAGGAAAACTGCTGCATTGGCAACGACAGCGAGATTCATCCGAATGCCGTCATTCACTATGGTTCGAGCATTGGAAACCGATGCATTATCTGGTCGAACGCAGTGGTCGGCGCTTACGGATTCGGCAACGCCAAGGACGGAGCCCGTTACATCGGCATCCATCAATTAGGAAATACCATTATCGAGGATGATGTAACCATCGGCGCAGGAGCGACCGTTGACCGTGGAGCGGTTGACGACACCGTGATCCGGCGCGGCGCAAGAATCGACAACCTGGTGATGATTGCGCACAACGTAATCATTGGCGAAGACACGGCAATCGCAGCCCAGACCGGAATTTCCGGCAGTACCCGCATTGGCAACCGGGTACTCATTGCCGGACAGGCCGGTTTTGTCGGACACATCGAGATCGGGCACGACAGTTTTGTCGGGGCCCAGGCCGGTGTTGCAAAAAGTTTCCCTCCGGGCAGCAAGATTACCGGCAACCCTGCCAGGAGCCTACTGAATGTTCGGCGTAGCGATACCGCGATCACACACCTGCCCCAACTGGTCCAGCGGATCAGAGAACTGGAAAAGCGCATCAAGGACATCGACAAGAAGTAAGTTCTGCTGCAAATTGCTATTTCGGCCGGGAAAACCGAGTAAACGCCACCTGACTAACGGATCACCAAGACAGTCGCTCACGAAAAGGGGTGACTCTGGTCCATCCCAATTTTTAGGTCTGATTTAAGCAGAATCAGATACTCACTAATCCTCCCATCAAACCAAAACGCTGATTGATTGTTGCTCTGGGTGTTGTACCTGGATTAATGATCGGGGTCTTCGGTGCGGT
>DBZZ01000035.1:26501-27662 GCA_002311315.1 Methylococcaceae bacterium UBA1147
GATTGGATACAGAAGCATCCGTAAAGATTGATTGTTGAACAACCCTGCCGGACATATGCCTTGCCGGGGTTTTTGTGCCTCTAAGGTTTGACTTTGTTTGAAATACAGAGGTGGTCCAGGAAATCTGTACAGTCCTAGAAACGGGATGGAAACCACTGCCGGATGGAGTGGTTGCAGTCAGCAATCAGGGCATCACTACCCATGAGGGTGGATGGAGTAAAATCAGGTTGTCAGAGTGCTAAAACCGAGTGAATATTTACTTGAGTAAAAATAAAGTAAATACTTTTACAGACGTAAATGATTGATAAACGAGGTTAGGAGTTCTGAATTGATTCTGTTGGTTTCTTTTCCGCCAGTTTTTCAGTATCTTACAGACGCTTTGACTTCTATGTAAATATAAAACGGCATGTGGCAATAACCATCAATCCAAACATCACCATCTATCCCCGTGTGCTGAAAGCGGGGAATGTCTAGGATGGGCGATTTCGTGTCAACAAACCTAAACTTGCCGAAGGCAAGCGCACCATCACCGAAACCCTCCAAACCCTTGATAAAAACGATGCCATAGAAAAGGCAAAACGCCGCTATATGAAGATATGCGTTTTGGAAGAACTGGGGCATACAATCAAGGGCAAACACCACACCCAAACGCAAAGAGGGAGATTGCCGACAAGACCATCCAAATGGAAATCAACGCCATGAAGGTGTGCTTGCGTTGGGCGAGAAATAATCGCTACTACACAGGCACCGAGATTACTTACAAATTTGATGCCCACAAAGGAAAGCGATTTGCCTTCACATTAGACCAATATATGGTGCTGGTTCGTTAATATGAGAACTAATGCTTTTTATCAAAAAGGGAAGCATGGAAACGACACCCTAATCCGTAGAAGCAGAGAGCAAATAAGAACCTATATTTTGTTCATGGAAAATACAGGATTACGAGCAGGCACCGAGGTTCGTTCTTTACGCTGGCGGGATATAGAGTTTGCAGAAACAACAGAGGGGCAGAAATATATTCGGGTTGCTGTTCCCAGTTCTGGTAAATCAAGGAGACCAAAGCAGGCAATCGGCAGATTTACAGCAAGGAGAGCACTAGAGCGAATGCGGCAAAGACGCACGGATAATGTTGATGCGGATGATTACATTGTCTGCCATAGG
>DBZZ01000035.1:27890-28082 GCA_002311315.1 Methylococcaceae bacterium UBA1147
AGTTTAGCACGACAGTGCGGCACTTCTTTGGCAATGATTGAGAGCAACTATGATGCGACCTTGCCAGAAGAACATTTGGATGAGTTCTTGTAGGGGTATACTTTTGTAGGAGGCGTAGGCGGGGTGAGATTTTTTCACTAGGAGTCCCATGGACCAGAACCGATGCCGTTCTCATCAGTCGGTACACAACAT
>DBZZ01000022.1:0-2162 GCA_002311315.1 Methylococcaceae bacterium UBA1147
CAAGGCATGGCTGATGGCGAGATGTTCATCGAAGGCAATGTGAGTGGTCACCTTGGCTGCGGGATGAGCGGCGGCCGGATTGTTCTCAACGGTGATGCGCAAGACTGGGTTGGAGAGGATATGACCGGCGGGTCGATTACGATCAACGGCAATGCGGGTCACATGGTGGGTAGTGGGGTACGCGGCGCCGAACAGGGCATGCTAGGCGGCGAGATCTTTGTCCGAGGTAATTGCAAAAATGAAGCCGGTGGCGCGATGAGACGGGGTTTGGTGGCCATTGGCGGCAACAGTGGCGATTTCACAGGTCTCAATATGGTGGCGGGAACCGTTATTGTTTTGGGTGAGATGGGAATTCGGACCGGTTCAAATATGAAACGGGGTTCAGTGATTTCGATGAACCCGGCACGAATGATCCCGTCCTTCAGCTATTCCTGCACTTATCAGCCTATCTTCCTGCGTTTTTACCTGAATTACCTGCGGGACGTGGGTTTTGAGATAGACGATGCCTGGATGAATGGGAGCTACCAGCGTTGGTGTGGTGATGCGATTTCGTTGAATAAAGGCGAAATTCTGATTTATCAGTCGTAATGATCGAGGGTCAACAAGAGCGCCTACACCGATCGCGCTTATCGTTCTAACCAGTCAAGCCAGCTTTCCTTCCAAGCCATTCGTCGGTGTTCTTCCGGTGACTAATTTCAGGCCGTGAAAACCGGTCAAATTGGGGCGAAAACAGCATTTAGAGTGACAATCCGTTTCACCTTCCATCGTTCCAGCCCTTAGCAGAGCTACTTTATCGACCAGAAGCCGTTTTGTCCCAGTGGTTTTGACGGTTAGCGGATCTTTTCCCGAATTTCGCGCAATGCCTCGGGGTCTAGTTCGTCGACCCGGTTCTGGCGTAGACACAATGCACCGCGAAAGCCCAGGTAGTCAGGGCCCAGTTCCAGGAGGGATCTGATATCGTCGCTGCGGAGTGAGCCGGCCAGGCCACAGAGGAAACCAAAGTGTCGCGCCTCGGAAATGAAATGGCCGAGTTTGTCCTGGCTGAAAAACCGTCTCAAGGATCCGGATCGTTTGTCTAGGGTATCCAGCATGACCCCGGAAAATCCTGCTGACGCCAATTCCGGGAACCATTTGGTATCTGGGTCGCGGTCGCCAAAAAATACCGCGATCAGACGTGCACCAGCCGAAGTTTGGGGTTTCAGGCTGGCGATCGAAGCTTTCCAGTCACCCCCAGGAAACAGTCCGATCTTGACATAATCGACACCAGCACCCCAGGTTTCGCTAACGGCACTTTGGATGATATCGGGTTGCATGGGCAGGTCGCCCACGGTTGCGCTGATCACCGTATCCGCATCCAGTCGATTGACAATTTCACGGATCTCATTAATTTCCAAGGCTCCCAGAGCGCCGGCCTCCGGCGCCTTGAGATCAATGATGTCGGCACCGGCTTCCTGAACTTGCTGGGCTTCCTTGAGGCAGTTGACGCTGGCGAGCATTCCGGTCATGAAATGCTGACCCTTTCAGGGTTGTTTTCCCTGAATTCATTAACCCGCTGTATAAGCCATTCCCAGGCTTCGAATTCTGGTTCTCCTGCTGTTTTTTCGAGCCTGATCCGTAGGTATTCAAGTTCTGTTTCGACCTTTCTCAAAGGCAACATATGCAGGCGGCTGACAAGAATTGCTGCTTCAATGACCGAAAACTGAGCTCTGTTAAATCCTCTGAACGGCTTGTGACTGGATTCGTGGACAACTTCGCAGAAAAGTCGCGGTCGCTGATCATCATCCTCGATCTTGACCAGTTTCAGTTCAGTGTGGGCCAAAGCGGTTACCAGCCGTTGTCCATTGATCCGTTCTGTTTCGCAGAGCGCCCAGTCCCTGCGGCCGATTAGACAACCGGCAAATATGCGCACGTCATCCGTGTAGTTGATAACGGCGCACCTGGAATCGAGGATATTATCCAGTGTTGTAGAGGGCTTAAAGGGCATCACCAGAAACTGCTGGCCGTGGTCATGCACGCCCATCGGCGCAATGTGTGTTTCTCCCGCATTGTTGCGAGAGGTCAGGATGATTTCTCTAATCATTTTTTGGTTTTTTTGTGAGGGTTGATCCAGCCTCTTTGTAGCTTTCCATGGTTTCCTCGACGGCCTTGACAGCACAACCCCA
>DBZZ01000022.1:2311-29455 GCA_002311315.1 Methylococcaceae bacterium UBA1147
AGATCAGGGAACAGATCAAAGGGATCCTTTGCACAGTGCAAACCGTCCCGGTTATAGATGTGAATCCCTTTCTGGGTAGTCTGGATCCGAAAGCTCGGGTCGCGGATATCTTTTGCCAGGTCAGAGATTTCCTGTTCCGAGTAGGGGAACGGTGAGCATTCATGTAGAGCCATCAGGCCATTGTCGATATGCTTAGGCAGGGTGTTCGCGCACTTGGCGGCGAACATGATGCGCCTGGCACGGTCTGTTTCACGAATGGCTTTGCAGGCATGCTCGCTGACCTGAGTCGCAAGGATATTCTTGATATCCAGTTCGGAACACATCCCGATCAGCAGGGCATTCATACCAGCCGTATCGGCGTGAGTCAATTCTGTCAGGTTGCCGATCCCCATCAGTATCTCAGTGCCGGGATGGCGTTTACGAACCTCGCTGTAGCGAGTGACCGAGTCAACGAAGCCGAAATGGATCGGGTCGAGAATCGGGTCAAGCAGAAATCCCCTGCCTGTTCGGGAAAGAGTTTCCGCAGCCCGGTCCAGGGAATCCAGATCGCCATGTGTCGAGGGGATGAGGATCGGTGTTGTTCCCACTTCTTCAGTGATCCACAGGTTGTTTTCGTCCAGACTGAGCATGTAGTCGGCCCCGGCCCTGCCTCCCCGGACAAGGTCGTCATCGTCAAGGGAATCAATGCTGACTGTGAATCCTTCGTCTTTCAGGGTTCGGATCGCTTCTTCCAGGTGAGGGAACGGGGTATCCGGAAGACAGCCGACGTCGATGATGTCCGCCCCTTCCGAAGCGTAATGCGAGGCTCTTTCAACGATTTCGTTGATTTCAAGCTGCGGTGCGTCGGTAATCTCGGCGAAAATCCGCAGCGTGTATTTGTCCAGATTCGCTTTCTGATGCGTTTTGCCGAAGTAGGCCGGCAGGTCCTTCAGTTCCTTGGGCCCGCGTTCGAACGGGACATTGAACTGGGCGGACAGCTTTTCGATGTTACCTAGGCAACGGCCCGGCAGAACAACCCGGTCGGCACCGAAGGTATCGGTCAGTCGCCGCAAAATCATCTCGGCGGTCATCAATGCCGCGACGCTGATGCCAAGTGTGTGGACCGTGTAGGTGAATTTGTCGGAGTGGATCTGGTCCAGTATCTGGCCCAGCTGTTTCCGGGCCAGTTTGCCGGTAAGAAACAGGATATGTTCAGCCATCAGGCCTGCTCAGGGAAGTACAGTTCAGAGTCCCGCAGGAATACCTGATCAGGACCCCCTGGAGAAAACGATGGAATTATAACAATACGGGTGTTTTAATCCTATTCGCTGCGGGATCTTGGTATGCAGCGATCGATGGCCTGGAGAATCCCGGGATGGATCCGTTCTGGTTTTTTCCTTGTTTGCCATGGGGGCACGAAGAAAGTTAAGATGGTCAGTTTACTCTCGGGCTGCCTCTATGTTGGCCTACGGTATTTATCTCGCTTCGTTTCACAACAAAGGAACACACTTTAAATCGATATGACTGAAATTAGTGACAATGGGGTATTTGAAGAGGTGCCCAGTCCATTTTGCGGTGTTGGTACCGATGATCTTGCAATCAAGGTGGTCGGCAAGGTGGTCAAGGTGATTAAGAATGGATGCCGGGTAAACACGCCAGCATTTGAGCAGCCAATCGGTGATATTAGACCCCGGGTTGAAGGCAAGAAGGTGAGCCTGAAAGTAGCGATTGATCGCGCAGCGAATTTGCTCCGGAAAGCGCAGTTGCCTCTTTTTGGTGGGTTGGCGACAGATGTCAATGGCATGAGGGAGACTTTAGCTCTTGCCGATAGGACAGGTGCGATTGTTGACAACATGAACTTTGAAAAGGCGTTGCGGAACTTTCGCGTTGTCCATGATTCGGGCTGGATCAACACCACTCTCGCCGAAGTCAAGAACCGTTGCGATTTGCTGGTGGTGGTCGGCTGTGACATCGAGGCCCTTTTCCCGAGATTTTTCGAACGTTATCTCTGGACCGAGGACTGTATGTTTCTCGACGACCCTGGGCATCGTACGGTCGTCTACCTGGGCAAGGGACCGTCGGGTCCAGCGTCTAAGTCGCCTTCCGGCAAGCCGGCGAAAGTACTGGCTTGTCCGAATGCTGATCTGCCCGAAGTTCTTGCAGTCCTGCGGGCGCTAGTCAAGGGAAACAGTCTGGACATTACGGGGGTTGGGGGAATATCGGTGGGTGAACTTCAGCGGCTTGCCATGCAGCTGAAAAAAGCTCGTTACGGAGTCGTAACCTGGGCGGCCGGTGCGATGGAATTTTCCAATGCTGATCTGACGGTCGAGACAATTTGTCAAATGATCAAGGAACTGAACGTCACCACGCGGTGTTCAGGGCTTCCGCTCGGTGGCAAGAATGGAGATCAGACTTCATACCAGGTCGCGGGATGGCAGACTGGTTTCCCATCGAGGATTGATTTTTCCGCAGGTTTTCCTGAGTACGATCCTTATCTGAACTCGATAGAGAGCCGACTGGCCGATGGTTCCGGAGATTTGTTGTTGTGGGTTTCCGCTTTCGATGCGGAAGCGACTCCGCCGACGACCAGACTTCCGAGGATTGTACTGGGCCGCTCCGGGATGAAATTCGAGAAAGAACCCGAGGTTTTCATTCCCATCGGTACCCCGGGTATCGATCACAGCGGTCATGCCTACCGGACAGACAACGTCGTGGCTCTGCGTCTGCCCAAGCTGCGGGAGTCGTCGCTTCCCGCGACTTCAGACATTCTAGCTGCCATTGAACAAGCTTTGCAGGAAACCTGATCGTTATGCTGATTAAACTAGCTGGGGGGACCGTTTACGACCCGAAACACGGGGTAAACGGCGAAATCCGCGATATCTTTGTCCAGGATGGCCGGGTCGTAGAAAAACCATCGGATTTAAAAATCAATGCAGAGTATGACTTGAGCGGCAAGGTGGTCATGGCGGGCGCTATCGATCTGCATACCCATATTGGTGGCGGCAAGGTCAATATTGCAAGGACCCTGATGCCGGAAGACCATCGGGCTGATCCCGTGCACCGGACCGAATTGACCCGCTCTGGGTGCGGCCATGCTGCCCCCAGCACTATGGTAACCGGTTACCGCTACGCAGAAATGGGCTATACAGCCGGGTTCGAACCCGCGTTGCTGCCGATCAATGCCCGGCAGGCGCACATGGAGATGGGTGATATTCCCATACTGGACAAGGGTGGCTACGTCATGCTGGGCAGCGATGACTTTCTTTTGCGGTTGATGGCGGAAAAGAAAGATCAGAAAGCCATTAACGATTATGTCGCCTGGACGATGGTCGCGGCGCAGGCCATTGGGGTAAAGGTCGTGAACCCAGGAGGAATCAACGCCTTCAAATTCAACCAGCGCAAACTCGATCTAGACGAAAATGGTCCGCACTACGGCGTTTCTCCAAGGGAAATACTGCTCTGTCTGGCCACCGCAATCAAGGAGCTCGGAGTGACGCATCCGCTGCATATTCATGGGTGCAATCTCGGGGTTCCCGGTAACAAGGATACTACCCTAAACACCATCCGAGGATTGGAAGGTCTGCCGGCGCACTTGACGCATATCCAGTTTCACAGCTACGGAAACGAAGGGGACTTCAAGTTTTCTTCGGGTGCTGCGGAAATTGCCGAGCTTGTCAATGCAAACAAGAACATTTCGATCGACGTAGGCCAGGTCATGTTTGGGCAGACGGTGACGGCGTCCGGGGACAACATGCGCCAGTTTGCCAATAACCATCATGCGGACCCAAAGAAATGGGTGTGCATGGACATCGAATGTGACGCGGGGTGCGGTGTTGTGCCATTCAGGTACAAGGACCAGAATTTCGTCAATGCCCTGCAATGGGCGATCGGTCTGGAAACCTTCCTGCTGGTCGATGACCCCTGGAGAGTTTTTCTGACCACAGATCACCCGAACGGGGCACCCTTTACGACCTACCCGCATTTAATCCGCCTTTTGATGGACAAGAGTTTCCGTCAGGATATGTTGCAGACAATCAACCCGAGTGCCGCGGCAATGACAATCCTGGGTTCGATCGACCGGGAGTATTCCCTCTATGAGATTGCGGTGATGACCCGTGCCGGAGCCGCCAGGATCCTTGGGCTGCAGGACCGCGGGCACCTGGGGGCAGGTGCTGCAGCGGATATTACCGTGTATACCCCGCACGAAGATAAGCAGAGAATGTTCGAGAAACCCGATTTTGTTTTCAAGGATGGTGAGTTAGTCGTTCGTGATGGCGAGATCGTGAAGGTTACCTGGGGGACCACGCACGTTGTGCGCCCCGAATTCGACAATGGTATCGAGAAGTTGCTCAAGCCTTATTTCGATCGTTACCTGACGATGAAACTGGGTAATTTCAAAATTTACAATGACGAGATTACCGAGGATGGTCGGGGTAGCCTTACGGAGCATCCCTTGCAGTTCGGAGGGGCCGCATGATTATCAACGGGGTAACGATCGACGAGACATTTGCCGAGGCTTTCTCGATGAAAGCAACGCGAATCATTATCACCGCGCACAATTCCAAGTGGGCGATGATTTCTGCGCAGGCCATGACAGGTATGGCAACCTCTGTGATTGGCTGTGGTTGCGAAGCTGGGATCGAACGGACACTGACACCCTTTGAAACACCCGATGGACGCCCCGGGGTTTCGGTAATGATTTTTGCGACCGGCAGAAAGGCTTTGGCAAAGCAGCTTGAAAACAGAGTGGGGCAGTGCGTACTGACATCGCCTACTTCGGCCGTTTATGCTGGAATTGACGGCGGTGTAGCCCTGCCGCTGGGAAAGAACCTGCGTTATTTCGGCGATGGCTACCAGATGTCCAAACAGATCGGTGGTAAGCGGTACTGGCGAATCCCGGTCATGGACGGAGAGTTTCTTGCCGAAGAATCCACGGGGATGAAAGAAGCGATTGGAGGGGGTAATTTTCTGATCCTGGCGGAATCGCAACCACAGGCGCTAGCCGCCTGTGATGCAGCCATCGAAGTCATGGAACGGGTTCGCAACGTGATTCTGCCTTTTCCCGGCGGGGTGGTTGGTTCTGGATCCAAGGTTGGATCCAAATACAAGGCTCTTGGCGCTTCGACCAACGATGCCTTCTGTCCGACCCTGAAGGGGAAGACCAATACTGAGCTGGGTCCTGAAATCGAATCGGTCATGGAAATCGTCATAGACGGGCTGACCGAGGAAGACATCAGTCAGGCGATGCGGATGGGTATAGAGGCCGTCTGCAACCTGGGCACCGGAAACGGTGTCAGGCGCATCACCGCCGGGAACTATGGCGGCAAGCTGGGTCCTTACCATTTCCATTTGAGAGAGATTATGTCATGAGCATTCTGACGTTTACCCTGAGAAATAGGCCGGATCAGAGGGTCGATATGTCGCCTTTGACTGGCAACATGCTGCAGGACATGCAAATCGAAGACATCAGAAAACTGACCTTGCGGTGCGGAAAGCATAAGATCGAAGTGGCGCAACTATTCGACATTTACGGCGATCCTGGCGAGGAATTTATTATTCGCAACAGTTGTAACAAACTGGATTATATTGGCCGAGAGCAGAAATCAGGTGAGATTTCCGTTGAAGGGGATGCAGGCGCCTATCTGGGCATGAGCATGACCGGTGGAAAAATTACTGTCATTGGTAGTGTGGGGATCTTTGCGGCCTGTGAAATGAAAGGCGGTCAGATAGAAATCAAGGGCAATACTGGCGACTTCCTGGGCGGTCCACTGCCTGGCAATCAGCAGGGCATGAAGGGTGGGATCGTTCTTGTGAAGGGAAACGTTGGCCAACGCGCAGGTGACAAGATGCGCCGGGGAATGATCCTGGTAGAAGGCAATGCCGATGACTACTGTGGCAGCAGGATGACGGCAGGGACTATTGCGGTGATGGGCAATACCGGCCGTTATCTTGGTTACGGGATGAAGCGAGGCACGCTTCTGTTATGGAACCGCCCCGATATTCCACCAACTTTCAACGATTGTGGCTCCCATACGCTGACCTTTCTCTCTCTGTTTTTTGCTTCTATCCGTGGTCTCGAAAGCAAGTTTTCCGATCCGGTCGCCGTATTCAATCGTGTCCATCGATGGGGCGGTGATATGTCCAGTTCCGGACGGGGAGAACTTCTGATCAAGATCGGCTGAGAACTTTTCGATGGCAGGCGGCTAACCACCTGACACCGTGTCCGGTTAGTCATCGGCAAACAAAAAGCGTGTCCCGCATTTTCTCGAGACACGCTCGGTCATGATTGATGGAACAGCGGTTCTAGATTTTTCCGTCCAGACCCATCTGGTAGTATTTGTGCGTGATCTGGTCCTGATTTTCTAGTAACCAGTCAATATCAGGCTGGTTTCCCATGGCTTTTCGGATCGATTCTTTCATTGCCTTGCGGTGAATTTCAAAAAGGATCTTGTGATCTAGATTGTCATCTGTGACAACGCTCGGATTCAACCAGACGGACACAATGATTCCAAGGTCGTTGGCCTTTTCTTTCGGAATGTAGCCCTCACGAACGGCATCCAGGACACCGTTGGCAATTGCGGCCTGTACAGTGCCCATGAGAATGTTGGTATACCGATTATTCTTTACCGTGACCTTGCTGACCATCAAGGTCACAGGGCGCACCTGGATGTCGGTGTTCAGTATCGCAAAAACCTTGGAATGGCCTTTTGCTTGGTCTCCCGTTAATGTGGCTAAGGCGATTCCAACCGGGCCATCCAGTTCACCGATGATGACCTCGGGTTCGGCCGCGGTGCCTGGAGGGCCACCGGCAACCAAGGCTTCACCGGTGCGCATGACTATACGTTCGCTCATGAATCTTATCTCCTGATAATAACTGCTGAGACTGTTTCCCCTGGATCTGACAAATGCCCACTTGCGTTAAGGACTGAATCTTTTCCGAAAACAGCTGTAATTGCTGAAAATGAACCGCATAGAATACCATGGAGAGGGTGACCGCATAAAATGCTGCCTGCTCGGACATTTAACAATGCCGAATCCCACGCTATGAGTGAAAAAAAGAGGTTGCATACTCGGGACCACAGTCGAGACAGTGGGGGGCTTCGATATGTCTACCCCGTTGTATCCCGGCGCGCAGGAGGAGTTTCAATCGGAATCAACCTGAATCCGAACGATGCCTGCAACTGGAGGTGCGTGTATTGCCAGGTTCCGGAACTGAAGCGAGGAAGTGCTCCGGATATTGACCGAAAAGTTCTGGAAGACGAGTTGAAGTGTTTCCTCGAGGATGTTCTGAAGTCGGACTTTTTCGAGCGTTATGGCGTGGATCCAGAGTACCGGCACTTGCGCGATATTGCCATTTCCGGAAACGGAGAGCCGACCAGTGCCCGGGGCTTTGCGGAAATTATCGATCTGATCGGTTCGGTGATGGCGGATTATGATCTGGTGCCGCGCCTGAATCTGGTGCTGATTTCCAATGGCAGCCTCATCCACCAGGAATCGGTCCGGCAGGGGTTGATGCGTTTAGCGCGGTTGGGGGGTGAAATCTGGTTCAAGCTTGACTGTGTGACGGACGAAGGATTAACTCGAATCAACAACGCCGCTATATCGGTTGCTCGGGTTCGTGAAAATCTGCGGATCAGTTCAGTCTTGTGCCGGACCTGGGTGCAAACCTGCGTATTCGGATTCAAGGGGGAAATCATGTCAGCCCATGAGCGGCAGGCGTATTTGGATTTTCTTCGCGGGGCCAAACAACCGGACAATCTTTTGAAAGGAGTCCTGCTCTACACTCTGGCACGGCCTTCCCAGCAACCGGAAAGTTCCCAACTGACGGCAGCAGATCCTGAATGGATGCAGGAGTTTTCGCATGAAATCGAGGCTTTGGGTCTGGAGGTCAAGGTTAGTTCCTGATCATCGTGGTCCGTCTTTGAGAGGTTTTTTTCGGAACTACATCGATCTACCGCTCTTGATCCCAGAAGTCATCGGGAAATGAGTCGGCCAAATGCGAATAGACTGGGAATTAAAATACCGATCACGGTAAAATGTGCGGTCGTTTTGTTTTACGGAATTGGATTCCTGCTACCCTGGGTTTCCTGCATTCTGCATTGGCGGGTTTGAATCTCATATGACCAAGTTCATTTTTATTACCGGTGGTGTGGTGTCATCGCTTGGAAAAGGGATCGCGGCGTCCTCGCTTGCGGCTATCCTTGAAGCGCGTGGCATCAAGGTCACCCTGACTAAGCTCGATCCTTATATCAACGTTGATCCGGGCACGATGAGCCCGTTCCAGCACGGAGAGGTTTTCGTCACTGAAGACGGCGCGGAAACCGATCTGGATCTGGGCCACTATGAACGCTTTGTCCGCACGACGATGTTCAAGCGGAACAGCCATACGACCGGCCAGATCTACGAAACCGTGCTGAGAAAGGAACGCAAGGGGGATTATCTCGGCCAGACTATCCAGGTCATTCCTCACATCACCGACGAAATCCAGAACGTTATCCGTGAGAGTGCGGATGGTGCGGACCTAGCCCTGATCGAAATTGGCGGGACGGTCGGTGATATCGAGTCTTTGCCTTTTCTCGAAGCGATCCGGCAGATGCGAATCGAACTCGGGGAAGACAAGTCGCTTTTCATCCATCTGACACTGGTTCCCTACATATCCAGTGCTGGTGAAATCAAGACCAAGCCAACGCAGCATTCGGTCAAAGAACTCAGAACCATCGGGATCCAGCCGGATGTTCTGATTTGCCGTTCGGAGAAACCGATTCCGCAGTCCGCACGCCGGAAGATTGCTCTGTTTACCAATGTCAAGGAATCGGCGGTAATTTCGGCCGTCGATGCCGATTCGATTTACCGAATTCCCTTGCTGCTGCACGAACAGGGGCTGGACGAGATTGTCGTTAAACAGCTGAGATTGGATGTCCCGCCGGCTGATCTTTTCGAATGGAAAGCAGTGGTGCGTGCTCTTGAGGAGTCGGAACGGGAAGTGACCGTGGCGATGGTGGGCAAGTACGTGAATCATTCGGATGCCTACAAATCATTAACCGAAGCGCTGATTCATGCAGGAATCCATGCCCGGACGAAGGTCAATGTTGAATACGTGGATTCAGAGGACTTGGAGGAACACGGAACCGGCATCCTGGAGGGGGTGGACGCCGTGCTGGTTCCTGGCGGCTTTGGCCGGCGAGGCATCGAAGGCAAGATTTCCGCGGCCCGCTTGGCCCGAGAAAACAAGGTACCCTACCTGGGAATCTGTCTGGGCATGCAGGTGGCCGTAATCGATTTCGCGCGCAACGTGGCTGGACTGGAAGGCGCCCACAGTACCGAGTTCCTGCCCAAGACACCGCACCCTGTCATGGCCCTGATCACCGAATGGGAAGACAGTAGCGGGAATGTTGAACATCGTACCGAGCAGTCTGATCTCGGTGGAACCATGCGCCTTGGTGGACAGCAATGTCGTCTCGTAGCTGAAAGCCTCGCCCATAGCCTGTATGGCAAGGATGTTATTAACGAACGTCATCGCCATCGTTATGAATTCAACAACCGATATTCCGAATTACTGGTGAATGCCGGTCTCAAAGTTTCCGGGAAATCGATCGATGGACGTTTGGTGGAAGTTGTCGAAATCTCCGAACATCCCTGGTTCCTCGCTTGCCAGTTCCACCCGGAATTTACCTCCACCCCGCGCAAGGGCCACCCACTGTTCCTGGGTTTTGTCCAGGCCGCTTCTGCTTTCGCTGAGCGTCGGGCCAGCGAATCATGAATCTATGTGGATTCGAGGTTGGCATTGATCAGCCTTTGTTTCTGATTGCGGGGCCGTGTGTCATCGAAAGTCAGCAACTGGCCCTCGATACTGCTGGGGTGCTGAAGGAAATCACCGAAAAGCTGGATATTCCTTTTGTTTACAAGTCATCCTTTGATAAGGCAAATCGGTCGTCGCACCAGTCGTTTCGCGGTCTAGGTCTGGATCAGGGGCTCAGGATCCTGGAATCAGTCAGGCAACAGATCGGTGTCCCGGTTCTGACTGATGTACACGAGAATACGCCGTTTCTGGAGGTTGCCGAGGTGGTGGATGTGATCCAGACTCCGGCCATGCTCTGTCGCCAGACCGATTTCATTATGAATGCTGCGGCAGTCCGCATTCCGATCAATATTAAGAAGGGCCAATTCATGTCTCCGTGGGAAATGGCTAACGTGGTCGCGAAGGCAAGGTCGGCGGGCAATGAGCAGGTCATGGTTTGCGAGCGCGGCGTGTCGTTTGGTTATAATAATCTGGTTTCGGACATGCGCTCCCTGCTGGTCCTGCGGGAGACGGGGTGTCCTGTGGTCTACGATGCAACTCATTCGGTCCAACTTCCCGGCGGACAGGGGACCTGTTCTGGAGGACAGCGCGAATTTATTCCCGGTTTGGCCAGGGCGGCTGTTGCGGTCGGTGTTTCCGGACTGTTTATGGAAACCCATCCTGACCCTGAAAAAGCGAAGAGTGACGGTCCGAATTCCTGGCCGTTAGCGGAGATGCCCCGGCTTCTAGAGTCTCTGAAAGAAGTTGACCTGGTTGTAAAAAAGAATCTGAATTGAAATTTCCATTACTCATAAGAGGGATGCATGGCAGAAATCGTTGATGTGAAAGCTAGAGAGATTCTGGATTCTCGGGGCAACCCGACCATTGAGGCAGAGGTTTGTTTGGCCTCCGGCGCGGTTGGCAGCGCGATGGTACCTTCGGGCGCCTCGACCGGGATCCGGGAAGCCATCGAACTGAGAGATGGGGACGACTCCCGTTACCTCGGCAAAGGTGTGCTGAAAGCAGTTGAGAACATTGGTACCGAGATCCGATCCGCGGTTGTTGGCATGTACGCTTCCGATCAGGAAGCCGTGGACCGAAAAATGCTTGCCCTGGACGGAACCCCCAATAAGAGCCGCCTGGGCGCCAATGCAATCCTGGGGGTATCGATGGCCACCGCTCATGCCGCTGCGAATGAAGCAAGGATACCCCTGTACGAATACCTTAACTGCAGTGGCCAATTCCTGATGCCGGTGCCGATGATGAACATCATCAATGGCGGGGCCCACGCCGACAACAGTGTGGATCTGCAGGAATTCATGATCCTGCCGGTCGGTGCGGCAAACTTTCGCGAGGCAATCCGCTATGGCGCCGAGGTTTTCCATGCCCTCGGAAAAGTACTCTCGGACCAAGGGCTTGCCACCACGGTTGGCGATGAAGGGGGTTTTGCGCCCAACCTGTCCTCCAACGAAGCTGCTCTGAGCGTGATCCTTCAGGCTATCGAGAAGGCGGGATACCGTCCGGGCGAAGACATCTACCTGGGCCTCGACGTTGCCAGTTCGGAATTCTGCGAAGACGGGGTCTACCGTCTTGACTCGGAAAACCGGACTTTCGATGCTGATCAGTTTTCCGGTTATCTGGCCGACTGGGTTGGAAAGTACCCGATCGTGACTATTGAGGATGGTATGGATGAAAGCGACTGGGCCGGCTGGAGGCTGCTGACGGATAAGGTCGGCAACAGGGTCCAACTCGTGGGTGACGACCTGTTCGTGACCAACCCGGACATTCTACGCAAAGGAATCGACGAAAATATCGCCAATTCGATTCTGATCAAAGTGAACCAAATCGGTACCCTGACCGAAACGCTGGAAGCTATTCGCATGGCGCAGGAAGCTTCCTATACTGCAGTTGTTTCGCATCGTTCCGGTGAAACTGAGGACGTCACTATCGCCGACCTGTGCGTAGCAACCTGTGCCGGTCAGATCAAGACGGGTTCGCTCAGTCGCTCCGACCGTGTCGCCAAGTACAATCGGCTGATGAAGATCGAGGATGAACTGGGAGATAGAACAAGCTACGCAGGTCGTTCGGCATTCAGGTACCTTGCCGGTTAATCAACTCCTGCCCGGCTTTTGTCCGGGTTTGATGCCGCCCCGGGGCTGGCCGGATGCGACCGGCTGCCGGGGGCAGTGAGTCATGAAACTACTGGCCTGGTTTCTAGTCATTCTGTTGCTGTTGCTTCAGTATAAGCTGTGGTTTGGAGGCAGCGGTTTCCAGAAAGTGGTGCAATACCAGAACCGGATCGAGGTCTTGCGGGAAGAACTCCGGCAACTTCGAGGAAAAAATGCGGCTTTGCAAACCGAGGTAGACGATCTGAAGAACGGCCTGGGCGCGATCGAGGAACGAGCCCGTAGGGACCTGGGAATGATCAAGGAAAATGAAACCTTCTTCCAGATCATCGAGCCGATAGAGGAATAGATAGGTGCGGACACGAGTCGGAGCAGATCCTTGAGCAAAACCCCGGTCTGGGCCCTGGTGCCCGCTGCAGGGGTTGGCAAGCGCATGGCAGCCGACCGGCCGAAACAATATCTGCCTCTGGGAGACTGCACAGTACTGAAACATACCCTGCAACGACTGATGGCCTCACAGTTGTATGCAGGGATCGTGGTCGCTCTGTCGCCGGAAGACGAATACTGGCCGTCCCTGTGCCTGAGCGATACCGAACAGGTTTACAGAGTGGCCGGAGGTCGGGAGCGGGCGGATTCCGTTCTGTCGGGATTGGACTTCATTGCCTTGCTCGGTTCTGTTGATGACTGGGTAATGGTCCACGATGCCGCCCGGCCATGCGTTACCGAAACCGACCTGCGGCGACTGGTCGAAGAGGTCGGGAACGATCCGGTCGGCGGCATACTGGCTCTTCCGGTTCACGATACGCTGAAAGATGTTGAATCGAACAGAATCCAGTCTACGGTGGACCGTAGCAGGGTCTGGCGTGCACTGACACCGCAGATGTTCCGGCTCGGGCTTTTGCGTGATGCGTTGAGAGAGGCCTCCCGGAATGACAGGCGGGTAACCGATGAAGCCAGTGCGATTGAACTCAAGGGACTGAGGCCGCTCATCGTCGAAGGCCGTCCCGACAATATCAAGATCACCAGGCCGGAGGATTTGCCTCTAGCCAGTTACTATCTGGAGCAGCAACGTTGCGAATAGGGCACGGTTACGATGCTCATCGGTTCGGGGACGCTGGAAAGTTGATTCTTGGCGGTGAGAAAATCGATTACGAAAGAGGCATGATCGCGCATTCCGACGGGGATGTTGTGCTCCATGCGTTGTGCGATGCATTGCTTGGGGCTGCAGCACTGGGTGATATCGGAAAGCACTTTCCCGATTCCGATCCGAAGTATAAGGGGATCGATAGCCGGCGCCTCCTTTGTCACGTGGTCGAGAAACTTTCCGGAATGGGGTACTCGCCCGGCAATGTCGATGTCACCATCATCGCCCAAAAGCCTCGGCTCGCGGATTACATTCCGGCCATGCAAGCCAACATCGCGGATGATCTTGGGATTTCCGCCGATTCGGTAAACATCAAGGCAACAACAACCGAGAGAATGGGTTTCGAAGGTCGCGGGGAGGGAATTTCCACTCACGCGGTGGTTCTGCTGGAAAGTGCCTAATCCCGGGTTTCCGGTAGCCAACTGTAGCGGGTACCGCCCGAATGACCTGCCTTACGCCCATGGCGGTCCCGTCGGGACCGGGCGCCTGAAATCCCTCTGCGAGGATTTTGTCGTTGACGAATCACTGGGATTCAATTGTTCAGGCGAGGGCGAACATCTTTTCCTTCGAATCGAAAAACGCGGCCTCAATACTGAGGACGTCGCGCGCCGCCTGGCGAGATTCGGTCGCGTGAAAAGTCGGGATGTCGGTTTCGCGGGAATGAAGGACAGGCACGCGGTGGCGAGGCAGTGGTTGAGTATCAGGCTTCCGCAAGTTGCGGATGAACACTGGGCTGACTGGCATGAGGATGGCTTGAAAGTTCTGGCGGTTCAGCGCCATAGCCGGAAACTAAAGCGGGGCAGTTTGGCTTCGAACGGGTTCCGGATCCGAATTCGCAATGTTGATGCTCGGCCCTGGAAACTGGAGCACCTGCTGGACAAGGTTTCTCGCCAGGGTATCCCCAATTACTATGGTCCTCAGCGTTTTGGCCGAGGCGGCGGGAACATCGACGAGGCGAGCCGCTTTTTCAGCGGAAGCCATCTGGTCAGAGGGCGACACAAGAAGGGATTGCTGCTTTCCACAGCCCGATCGTGCCTGTTCAACGCCCTTTTGGCGCGTCGGATCGAAGACGCTAACTGGAACCAGCCGATTGCCGGAGACGCGTTGATGTTCGAGGGATCGAATTCCTATTTTAGAACCACGGTTGTGGATCCCAACGACATCTACAGGGTTTGCGAGGGAGAACTACACCCCACCGGTGTCCTGTGGGGAACCGGAAGGAAAGAGGTTAGTGCACGGGCTCTCGAATACGAAGAGCGCCTTTGTGTCGACTATCCCCTATTTTGCAGGGGGCTCGAGGAACACTGTGTGGCAGCGGCAAGGCGGCCTTTCAGGCTGTTTCCGCGAAAACTCCAATGGCATTTCGAAGCCGAGAACGGCCTGGTGCTTGAATTTTCACTGCCGGCCGGTGGTTATGCGACCTCCGTCATTCGAGAGCTCCTGAGTGTTTAACAATCAACGGATTGACGGCTTTATGTCAGAATCGACCTTCTGTAACTACAACAGGTAGATGCCGCCCCGGTGGTCCGCGGAGTTCCGTCCGAACGAAGGGAATACTGGCTCATGGTATAAGGTTAATCAGGGAAACTGAGGTGGATACAAGTCACGCGGTGGTTCTGGCCCTGTTGCAGGGTCTGACGGAATTTCTACCGGTTTCGAGTTCGGCCCATCTTGTTCTGGTGCCGGTATTCGCCGGTTGGGAAGACCAAGGTCTGGTTTTCGATATCGCGGTGCATGTGGGAACCCTCATGGCTGTAATTGCCTACTACCGGCATACCCTGGCGGCCATGTTCTCGGGCTGGCTTGGTTGGCTGAGGGGTGCTCCCGCAACTGCGGATTCCATGTTGGTCTGGTTTGTAATCATCGGTACGCTTCCGGTCGGAGTCTGCGGCATACTGATGTCGGATGGCACGGAACAGTTCCTGAGGTCGCCCAGGGTTATTGCCGCGGCGACCGTGGTTTTTGCCCTGTTGCTCTGGTGGGCTGATAGCATGGCCCGGCGATCTTCTACTCCAAAGGGGTTGACCTGGAAAGTGGTGGTGATAATCAGTGTTTGCCAGGCGTTTGCTCTTATTCCCGGGACCTCGAGATCCGGAATCACCATTACCGCAGGTCTGATGCTCGGACTTGGACGCGAATTGGCGGCCCGGTTTTCCTTTTTGCTGTCGATCCCGGTCATTGCGCTGGCCGGAATAGCCAAGATTCACCAAGTTTCGCAGGGTGGCGACGAAATTGCCCTGGATTTTCTTCTGATTGGGGTGGTGGTTTCTGGCGTAACCGCCTACCTGACCATTGGCTGGTTCATTGGACTGCTGGAACGCGTAGGGCTGTTTCCTTTCGTCGTTTACCGGTTGCTTCTCGGCGTTGTCCTTTTCTGGGCTTTTGTCTAGCGACCCCGAACCGAGCTATCGGGGCAGGCTGGCGTAGCTGAGCGCTTTTCTGGGTTCCAGTTTCTAGCGGTCAGCCCGTACTGGAAAGTTCCGGCCCGATCCGTGTTCGGGGTGGTGAATTTGTGTAGAATGAACGGTTTACCATTTATTTCCTCAAGCGATGCACATTCTGGTCAGCAATGACGATGGTTATTCATCTCAGGGCCTGATTGCTCTGAAGTCGGTTTTCGAAGGTCAGGCCAGAGTTTCCGTGGTAGCACCGGATAGAAACCGCAGCGGTGCGAGCAATTCGCTGACGCTTGACCGGCCCTTGCGTGCAACGGCGATGAATGGTGGGGTGATCAAGGTGGACGGGACCCCGACCGACTGTGTGCACCTTGCGATCACCGGGCTTCTCGAGGAAGAACCAGACATGGTGTTCGCCGGGATCAACCACGGCGCCAACCTCGGCGACGATGTGCTTTATTCCGGTACCGTTGCGGCAGCGATGGAAGGACGTTTCCTGGGGTTGCCCGCAGTTGCCATTTCACTGGCTTCACAGGCACCCAGGCATTTTGAAACCGCGGCCCGAGTTGCGATTAAACTGTTCCACCGGGTTCAGGCACAACCTTTGTCGTCAGACACCATCCTTAACGTCAACGTGCCGGACGTTCCGTTCAGCGAACTGCGGGGTTTCCAGTCGACCCGGCTGGGCCAGCGCCACAAGTCGGAACCGGTGGTCAGGTCGTTGGATCCGCGTGGTCGGGAAATCTACTGGGTAGGGGCTGCCGGCCCGGAGCAGGACGGTGGTCCGGGAACGGATTTCCATGCCATCAGGGAGAACTATGTTTCGGTGACCGCGTTACAGGTCGATCTGACAAACTACGAAAAAATAGAAAGCGTTTCCCGTTGGCTTGCGGCCGGAGAAGAACTTTGAACCTGCATCACGAGGGCATTGGCATGACATCCCGCCGTACCCGTCATCGGCTTGTGCAGCGTCTGAAAGATCAGGGGATCCGGAATGCTGCGCTACTCGCTATAATCGGAAATACACCGAGGCACATCTTCGTCGATGAAGCCCTAGCGGTTCGTGCCTACGATGACACGGCTTTGCCGATTGGTCACAGCCAGACGATTTCGCAGCCGTACATGGTGGCACGGATGACCGAACTGCTGCTTGAAAACGGAATGCCGCGAAAAGTGCTTGAAGTGGGTACGGGATCGGGATACCAGACTGCGGTGCTTGCCCAATTGGTTGAAAAACTGTATACGGTCGAACGCATTCTTCCCCTGATGCAGCGTGCGCGCCAGTGCCTGCATGAACTTCGCCTGCACAACGTCAGTTACCGGCACAGCGACGGTGGCTGGGGTAGAAAGGAGTACGCGCCCTACGACGGTATCCTGGTGACGGCTGCGCCGGAGGAAATTCCGCTCATGCTGCTGGAACAACTGACGACCGGTGGGGTCATGGTGATCCCGGTCGGGAGCGGTGATCAGCAATCCTTGCAACGAATTACAAAAACCGACAAGGGGTGCGAGCTCGAGGAAATCGAGCCGGTCCGCTTCGTACCCCTCGTTCCAGGGAGATTCTGATCTTGTTTTCTTACCTTTATAAAAAGGCGCTTGGCTGGGCGCGTCACCGGCACGCTGTTCGTTACCTCTCGATACTGAGTTTCTCGGAGTCGTCGTTTTTCCCGATCCCTCCCGACATCATGCTGGCGCCTATGGCACTGGCGCGTCCGTCAAGGGCGTTCTACTTTGCCCTGGTGGCCACGTTCGCTTCGGTTCTTGGAGGGGTGTTTGGCTACCTGATCGGGCAATTCGCATTCGATGTTATAGAACCGTGGCTGCACCAATTTCATTACTGGGAGAAGTACCTACTAGCCCGGACCTGGTTCGATGAATGGGGTTTCTGGACGGTTCTGATTGCCGGTTTTTCCCCAATTCCGTATAAGGTTTTCACCATCGCGGCAGGTACCCTTTCAATGCCGCTGGCTCCCTTTGTTTTTGCTTCGCTCATCGGTCGGGGCGCGCGTTTCTTCCTGGTATCCTCTCTGCTGGCATGGGGCGGGGAACGGCTCGAAAAAATGCTGTATGTCTACGTGAACCGAATCGGTTGGGCCACCGTGGCTATGGTTGGAATCGGAGTCTTGGGCTACAAGTTCGTCTGACAGGCGCTGTAGTGTGAGCCTGTTACAATTCCGATGTCGAGATCAGTCTGACCACACCCAGGTTCTCACCGGCCAATCTTTGTCGACAGCGGCCAGGGTTTCCGGCTTCTGAATTCATCCCGCTTTCCCATGTCTAAGCCCGGGTGTCCTGCAAAGGGGGCTTATGGGGGCACGTGGATCTTTGCCCACCGAGGTGCCAGCGGCGAATTTCTCGAAAACACGCGGGGTGTATTTGCTTGGGCTGTTGGTTCTCAACCGTAATCCGAGCTTTAAGTTCAGCTTCATCGAACAATACCTAGATCAATGCTCGTTTTTATACGGTCATGGTTTTCCCATCGATGGTCTTGACGAAGTGGTCTGCAGCTTGATGCGCCGACACGGCAAAAGCATACTGTCTGCAATGCCGGCACCCAAATCTGCTAGATCCTGGACTAGGGAGTGAATGCCCTGATGACGGATTTTCCGGCAAAGGCAATCGAATTGCGGGGCTGAGTCAGGCCACCGCACCGCAGCGGTAGTTGAGAGATGTGGAAACTCCTGAAAAACCGTTTTCTTAATTCATCCATCGACAATGCGCAGTTGGACCGGCAACTCGCCGATGTTTTTCGGGAGTTGCCGGCCCCGGTATTCTGGTTGCTTGGCAAGACGCAGTCGGGAAAAACAGCGATTGTTCATGCCCTGACAGGAGATGAAAGGGCCTGTATCGGTGATGGTTTCGAGTCATGCACCCGTTACTCGCGGGTCTATCATTTTCCGGACGCCGGAAATTGCCTCATGCGCTTTCTCGATACCCGGGGTCTTGGCGAGGTCGATTACGACGCAAAGGAGGATATCGAGCTGTTTTCACGACAGGCGCATGTACTGATCCTTGTCATGAAGGCGATGGACCAGGCACAAAAACCATTGATTGATTCGCTGCAGCCGATCCTCAAACAGCGTCCGGAGTGGCCGGTGGTTGTGGCCCAAACGTGCCTGCACGAAGGTTATGAGCGGCCGACCGACCCGCATGTTGAACCCTATCCTTTTCAGAGTCCCGGGACCCCTGGAGAAATACCGCAGGGGCTTGCCAGATCGCTTCATCGGCAAAGGGAACTGATTCGAGGTGCGGGCATTGACGCGTTTTTCGTACCGATTGACTTTACCCGGGCCGAAGACGGCTATGAACATGTGTTTTACGGTCTGGAAGATTTCTGGAATGTGCTGGAACAGGCCCTGCCGCAAGGCGTTGGTGTTTTGCTGCGTGATGCGGGCCAGGCGCGTAAACGGATTCATGATCTTTATCATTCAACGGTCCATCCCCATATCGTCAGTCATTCGGTCGCCGCAGGCATGGCCGGGGCGGTTCCGCTACCGCTGGTTGATACACCGCTGGTGGTCGCTATCCAGCTGAAACTGTTCCGGGTCATTGCTGGGGTCTATGGTCAGCCCCTGAATCGGGAAAGGTTACAGGATATCGGCGGAGCATTGGGGGTTGGTTTCGTCAGCAACCTAGGGAAACGGCAGGTTCTGAAGATGATACCGGCTTACGGGGCTGCGGCAGCGTCGGTGCTGACTGCGGCAACAACCTACGCCCTTGGGAAAACACTGGATCTTTATTTCAGCCACGTGCTGCAAGGCGGGGTACGGAGTCGTTCACTCTACAGGGAGGTCTACAGCGAACAACTCGAGCAGGGCAAGGAATTACTGAAGGGGTACGTCAAGAGCGGCAGGATGTGCAAGAATGCCTGACAGCGTGGACGGCCGTTCCAGTGACCAGCGTTTCCCGGCTGATCACCCGTCCGATTTACTGCATATGAACTGGCAGGCAAGTTAGATGCAGCGTATTCGCCAGAGGATGGTTGTTGCCAGTTTATTTCTTTTGGGGGGACTGCCCTGGGTACTACTGTTGATTGTCGGGTTCCTCTGGTTATGGCAGGAACAATGGTTGTTTCACTGGTTGGGCGTCGTGCTTGTGACCTCGTTGTTGTCCTGGATTGCTGCCCGCCAGTTCCGGGCCATGGTGGCGCGTCCGGGGATTCCAGTGCCTCTTCATGCCAACCCATCGCCCAATTGGTCCTCTACCCAGCAAGAGGCTTGGGCGAGCGTGGAATTGGTTTGCCGGCGTATCGAGAAACAACGGCCGGTACTGGAAGACTGGGATGCCTACCTGGCTCTGTTTCAGGAAACGGTGGAAACGGTAGCCCGGCACTTTCATCCTGAACAGGAGCAGCCATTTTTGGAGATGAGGATTCCGGACCTCCTGAGAATTGTCGAATTGCTTTCACGCGATCTCCGGGTCTTGGCTGCGGAACATGTACCGGGTAGCCACGTGGTGACCATTAACGACGTGGTTAAGGGACGTAAGATGGTCGGGCAGATGCAGAAAATCTACAACTGGTACCGGGTAGCTGGGTTTGCAGTGTCCCCGGTTACAGCGATCGTGAACGAAGTTCGTCATCGCGTTAGCGGCGATACCGCTTCTCTGGTCTATCGGGAAATCAGGCTGTACATCACGACTGCCTGTATTCGCAAGGTGGGTTTTTACGCAATACGCCTGTACAGCGGTGAACTAGATTTTGACGCGGGCCAGACGGACACTTACCTTAGTGTCGAGTCGGACAGGGACCTGTCCAGAGTTCGCGAGAGGGAACAGGAAATGGCGCGCGAACCCCTACGTATCGTAGTGGCAGGGCAGACTGGCAGCGGCAAGTCCAGCCTGATCAATGTCTTATTCGGCGAATTGAAGGCGGCCACGGATGTGCTGCCGACCACCATGCAGATCCAGCCCTTTGTGCTTGAGAGAGACGGGCTTCCCGATGCCATCATCGTTGATTCGGCCGGATACGGGGACAGTGAGGCCAGTGCTTCTTCGCTGCCTGAACTAGAGGGTGTTCTGGATGAAGCTGATCTTTTACTGCTGGTCTGCGCGGCCACCCATGCGGCACGGGATGCGGACCGAAAGTTCCTGCAATTGCTGCGCCATCGGTTCCGGGAAAAGAATCGCCAATGTCCAGAATGCATTGTAGCCCTGAGCCAGGTTGACCGCTTGCGCCCGTTCCGGGAATGGAACCCGCCGTATTGTCTTGATCCGCCGCAGGGAAAAAAGGCCGACCACATCAGGACTGCAATCGAAGCTGTGGCTCGGGACCTTTCCGTGGAGGTGGAGCAGGTGGTTCCGTTGAATCTTGCTGATGGCTACAACGTCGAGGAAAGCCTGGTCCCGGTCATCCTCAGGCACCTGCCTGCTGCAAGGCGCCACCAGTATCTGAGGTGTCTGAAATCATTCCACGAAGAAAAGTACTGGAAAGATGTCTGGCGCCAGAGCCGGTCAGCAGGTTTGCTGATGGTGACGTCGGGTAGTAACTGGTTGAAAAAGAAGTGGGGGAGAGGGGGCTGAACGAAAATTGATGGGAGTGTGTCCAGATTGCCCTTAGATCCTCCAAGCCCGGACCGTGCTTTCGGGTGCCCGGGTCCCGGATCTCCTCTATGTCTCAGAAAATGGTTTTAGCGGGCGGCCTACTGTTGCGGCCACCAGGAATAGAAATGTACTGTAATGACACAGACATAGCAGATTTGCGTTAGCGCCAGGATCCATTTATGCCGTTCCCAGACAAAGAAAAGGGCAAACATGAAAGCCGAGATCGAAAGCGCCATGACGCCACTGATCACCCAGACATTGTGCGCTCCAGCCAGGGAAAAGGCTTCTGCACCCAGGAATAGAACTCCCAGCACTGCAAGAATCCAGTAGCGCGGTAAGCAGACATTGCAGGACCTGATGGGAACCAACAGTTCCTTGTCTCTTAGTACGAGGAATGAGGCCAGAAGAAACAGAGCCAGATACAAAAGAGACACCATAATCACCTCAAGTTTTCGACAGTTCTCCGTGATATCTTCTTCGACCCTACTCCCATTCGTTCTTACTCGCAAGCCCTCCCTGTGGGCAGTAAAATTCGATCTGACGCACGGATTGACGGCTAAAATGAGAATCATTAAGCTCGGTTCCATCTGCGCCGCTAGATGGCCGGTGACCTTGGCCTCTGCGGGGCTTGGCATCGTGATGTTCGGTGTGTGTCTCACTGCATAATAATCCGGATACACGCTTCCTGAAAATGAGGATGGGCTCTTGATCCTGGCTGACGGTTCACCGGAGTGTTTCATCATGAACAAATCGTGTTTGGCATTCGTATCCTTACTGGGTCTGTCGGCCTGCGACCTCGGCGGAACCCCTGACTATGATCGTAGAGTCATTACCGGAAATTCGGTCTACTCTGACTGGAAGGTAACCCGCAGCGAGGCGCAGCAGGCTGCCCATACGGATCTAGAGCGCTATGCCAAGAACGAATGTCGTCGGGCGATTTCCAACGGCTGGTCGCTGGAGAAGATCAGGAACCATGGTGAGATGAACTGCGAACAAACGGACAATGGGAATCACTGCCGGAAAAAGAACGTCGAACTCGAGTGTATGCAGATCGCCGAATTTTTTCCGTAGAGCACTGCATTGGCTTCTGATCTGTTGCGGCGGTGCCCGTATTGCGGGGAGGTTGTTTAGTCTGGGACGGCCGGTCCGGTTACACCTGATTCGGGATACTGCGAGTCTGTCGGCAATCTAGCGATTGAATCGTCCGTGCTGCAGGAATGCCATCACCTGGCCGATGGTTGCAGATGAACGCATGATCAGGGTATGTCCGCAACGGACCACCATGAAATCTTGCATTTCCTCGAGCCTTGCGCTTTGCACCGAAACCTTGCCGTCGTTGGGGCCTCGGAACAGATTGGAGAACCAGGGGTCGGAACTAACGTCACCGGCGATGACGCCGGTTTCGCAGTCGATCCTGCCGAGCTGGTTCGGCAGGCTCGCGGCCTCGGTTCCTAGATGCAGCGCGGCTGGCCCGAATAGCCGCCTGAATAAACGGAATTTCTTCAGGCAATCGACCACCTCGCTGCCATGATTGGGCGGACTAATCATCACGACCCGGCTACCTGTCGGGAGATGATGATTTTGCAGGTAGAAGCGGACCAGGATGGCTCCCATGGAATGGGTTACGACATGGATTCTGTGTGCCTCGTGCGTCTCGCAATGAATAACCGCCGGAATAAGATAACCGTTGACGAGTTCGTGCATCGAACGCCGGGTTGATGGATAGTCTCGGTTCAGAACGGAATACCCAAGTGATTCGAGCTTTCGTGCCAGACGGTTCATTGAAAACCGGGTTCGTCCCAGCCCGTGAAGCAGGATTACGAATTCACCATCAGTGGGTTTTTTCATCTTGTTTCCGGACGCAGGGGTATACGTGGATATAATCTGCGGCGATACTTGTTTGTGGAACTTCCGGATTGTTGCACGAAAACACTCGCATGTGGGAATCCGGATGGCGGGCATCGATTGTCCGAATCACCCGGTGACAGCAACGGGCCAGGTTCCCTTACTGGCGACAAAACAACCCGTAATCCCAGGAAAAATCTGGATATGCCATGTTGAAAAGCTTCTTCCAGTGGCTGTTGCGGCTTCTTTACCGGGTCGAAATTAGCGGGCTTGAGAACTACAGGGAGGCCGGCGAACGAGTTCTAATCGTAGCCAATCATTGTTCGTTTCTTGATCCTTTACTAATCGGAGCCTTTGCTCCGAGCACGGTCACCTTTGCGATCAATACGCATATCGCCCGCAAGCGCTGGATCAAACCCTTTCTCCTTATGTGCCGGGTGTTCCCGATGGACCCGGTGAGTCCGCTGTCTTCCAGGGCTTTGATCCAGTACCTGAAGAAAAACCACCATGCAGTCGTTTTTCCGGAGGGTCGGATCACGGTGACCGGTTCGCTGATGAAGATTTACGATGGCCCGGGCCTGGTGGCGCTCAAGTCCGGCGCGACCGTCTTGCCGATCCGGATCGACGGTGCCCAATTCACGCCTTTTTCCAGGCTTCGGGGACGCGTCAGGTTGCGTTGGTTTCCCAGAGTCCGGCTGACGATCCTTCCCGGGGTAACGCTGCAACCGCCAGAAAACCTGACCGGTCGCGAGTCGCGAAAGTACGCAGGTCGACGTCTCGCGGACCTGATGACCGAGATGATGTTCGAGACCAGTGACTACCGCAGAACCGTTTTTTCGGTTCTGCTTGATGCGCGCAAGATCCACGGCGGCCGGCACCTGGTGCTGGAGGACGTCAATCGCGAACCATCCAGCTACAATGCACTGATCACGCGTACATTCTGTATCGCCAAAGAGTTTGAGCAACTGACCGAAGCAGGTGAAGTGGTGGGAATCCTGCTACCGACCGCAACGGCTACCGTGGTGGCGATGCTGGGCCTGCAGTGTAGCGGGCGAGTGCCGGCCATGCTCAACTATACAAGTGGATTGCGCGCACTGTCCTCAGCTTGCAGAACCGCTCGCATCCGGATGGTCGTCACTTCGCGCCGGTTCCTGGAAAAGGCGGGGCTGGAATCGATCGCCAAGCAACTAGAGACTGATGTCTGCTTTGTTTACATGGAAGAACTTTCGTCGCACATCTCGTGGTCTGCACGCATCAGGGGGTTTGTTCGATGTCTTGTATCCGGGTACTGGAACGACGAAGCCCGAAAGGATCCCGATCAGCCAGCAGTGATCCTGTTTACCTCGGGATCAGAAGGAACGCCGAAAGGCGTGGTGCTTTCGCACAGCAACCTGCTGTCCAACCGTGCGCAACTGGCGGCGCGGGTCGATTTCAGTTCCCGGGACGTGATTCTGAATGCACTGCCCCTGTTTCATTCCTTTGGCCTGACCGCTGGAACCCTGTTGCCGCTTCTGTCGGGAATGCGGAGTTTTCTCTACCCCTCTCCGCTGCATTATCGCATCATTCCCGAAGTTTCCTACGAGATCAACGCGACCATCCTATTCGGTACCGACACCTTTCTTTCCGGCTATGCAGAACATGCTCATCCATACGATTTCTACAGTATTCGCTACGTTTTTGCCGGGGCTGAAAAACTGAAGGAAGAAACTCGCCGGAGCTGGTCAACCAATTTCGGTATCCGTATTTTCGAAGGTTATGGGGCCACGGAAACCAGTCCGGTATTGGCGGTGAATACGCCCATGGATTATCGAAACGGGACCGTGGGCCGGTTGCTTCCGGGTATAGACCATCGGCTGTCCACGGTTCCTGGCATCGATGAGGGCAAGAGGCTGCATGTTTCAGGTCCCAACATCATGCTCGGCTACCTGCTTTCGGAGCAGCCCGGATTGATCGTTCCGCCTGCTTCGATCTTTGGTCAAGGCTGGTTCGATACCGGCGACATTGTCGACATCGAAGAAGACGGTTTCGTGAAGATCTGTGGGAGGGCCAGGCGTTTTGCCAAGATTGGTGGCGAAATGGTTTCGCTGGCAGTCGCAGAAGACCTGGTTGCGAGAGTTTGGCCATCGGGACAGCATGCGGTTGTCGCGCTTCCTGATTCGAAGAAAGGCGAACAGCTGGTTCTGGTTACGGATGTCGCGGAGGCGAGCCGGCAGGCGATTGTTGCGAGAGCAACGGGAGTAGCTGAAATCAGTGTGCCCAAGAAGATCATTCCGGTGCCGTCGATTCCTTTGCTCGGAAGCGGGAAAATCGATTATCCCAGCGTGACTGAGGTGGCCAGGGAGGCTCTGGGCCTGTAATCGGTGTTTTGTGCGGATGATTCGCTGGCAGGGCTAGTTGGATTTTCAATTGCCGTATCGTTGATACTGAAACGGATCAGCAACTGCTGTTGGCACCATTCGGGGGTTTGCGGTGTTCCGGACTGCCAACGGTGTAACCGATGTCCGCATTCCATGCGTCGGGCAATTAGGCGGTCAGGCAGGTAGTCGCAGTCCTTTCGGCGTCCCGGGTTTTGGTTAGGCCGCCGGACTGTTTCCCTTGTTCGAAGGAATTGAATTAGCTCTTGAGGGAAAGGATCCTCTCGTGAGATCATAAGTACTCCATTTTATCATCAATATCAACAGATTCAGCTATGACGGATCCATTTCCACAGAAACTGGTCGATCGTTTCGGCAGAACGGTCAGTTACCTTCGCATATCGATTACCGATCGTTGCGATTTTCGCTGTGTTTATTGCATGAGCGAGGAGATGACGTTTTTGCCACGGGCACAGATTCTGACGCTGGAAGAAATCGATACTCTGAGCCAGGCCTTCGTCGAGTTGGGTGTCACGAAGATTCGTATCACTGGCGGCGAACCGCTGGTGCGCAGGGGCGTGGTCGAACTATTAGCCAGGATTGGTCGGCTCAAGGGGCTTGATGAACTGACAATGACCACCAACGGGTCGAACCTGGAGAAAATGGCCGGGGATATCAAGAAGGCCGGCGTGAAGCGGATCAACATCAGTCTAGATACCCTGGATCCGCGTAAATTTACCGAGATGACCCGTGTCGGCGATCTGGCGACGGTACTGCGGGGAATCGAGATGGCCCGCAAGGCTGATTTCGGACGCATCAAGATCAACTCGGTGATCCTGAAAGGGCGCAACCACGAGGAAGTGTCCGACCTGGTGGGTTTTGCGGTCGACCGCGGTTTTGATATTAGCTTCATCGAGGAGATGCCGCTTGGATTGGTCGATGGCCATGACCGGGCCGAAGCCTATTACCCGAGCGACCGAATTAAAGCGGACCTGGCGCACGGTTACGAGCTGGTACCGACTACCGATTCGACCGGGGGTCCGTCCCGATACTTCAGGGTTTTGGGTACCGACAGCCGGGTCGGATTTATTTCTCCCCACAGCAATAACTTCTGCGCTTCCTGCAACCGGGTCAGGTTAACCGTTCAAGGGCGGCTTCTGCTGTGTCTCGGCAATGAGCATTCGATCGACCTGAAACGCGTTCTTCGCAGTTATCCCGGGGATCTGGATAGGGTCAAGCGAGCTATCGTCGATTCGATGGCGATCAAACCCGAGAAGCATGAGTTTGACCTTCAGAAAAAGCCGATTATATTGAGGCATATGAGCGTAACTGGCGGCTAAAGGCCTGTCGAAGACCGGTTTTCCGGTCAAGCTTTTCAATGATTTGTTTCCTGAGCTTCGGAGTGCAAATCCATGTCCGTAGAACGCGACATCGTTCATCATGGGGCAAGTGATGATGACCTGGATGCCGAGGAAACCAGAGAATGGCTGGATGCCTTGCTGTCCGTTATCCGGACCGATGGACTGGAACGTGCTCACTACCTGATCGAACGACTGGTCGACCAGGCTCGCAGGTCCGGCGCCAACCTTCCCTATTCGGCCACTACCGCGTACATCAACACCATCCCGACACAGCAACAGGCGGTCAGCCCGGGTAATCATGAGATCGAACACCGGCTGAGATCCTACATTCGCTGGAATGCCATGATCATGGTGGTTCGGGCCAACCAGAAGTCCACTGAATACGGCGGGCATATTTCAACCTTCGCTTCCGCGGCGACGCTCTACGACGTGGGGTTCAACCATTTCTTCCATGCCGCAACGAGTCAGCATGGCGGAGACCTGGTTTTTTTCCAGGGGCATTCTTCGCCCGGGATCTACGCCAGGGCCTACCTGGAAGGTCGTTTGAGCGAGGATCAGTTGCTTCGTTTCCGTCAGGAGGTGGATGGTGGCGGTCTATCTTCCTATCCACATCCGAGGCT
>DBZZ01000022.1:29548-31373 GCA_002311315.1 Methylococcaceae bacterium UBA1147
ATGCCCGATTTCTGGCAGTTTCCGACAGTATCGATGGGTCTCGGACCGATGATGGCAATCTATCAGGCCCGGTTTATGAAATACCTCCACGACCGGCAGATCGTCGATACCGAGAGTAGGAAGGTCTGGGCTTTTGTCGGAGACGGTGAAATGGATGAACCGGAATCCCTGGGGGCGATCGGTATGGCCGGCCGCGAAGGGCTGGATAATCTAATTTTCGTGGTCAATTGCAACCTGCAGCGCCTCGACGGNNCCGGTTCGCGGTGACGGCAAGATCATCCAGGAACTTGAGGCTGCATTCCGCGGTGCCGGCTGGAACGTGATCAAGGTGATCTGGGGCTCCTACTGGGATCCCTTGCTGGCGGTGGATATCAAGGGTCTCCTGCGTAAGCGAATGGAGGAGGCTGTGGACGGCGAATACCAGAATTACAAGGCAAAGAGCGGGGCTTACACACGTCAGCATTTTTTTGGGAAATACCCCGAACTGCTGGCAATGGTGGCCAATATGTCCGACGAGGACATTTGGCGGCTAAACCGGGGTGGTCACGATCCGCACAAGGTTTATGCGGCCTACCATGCCGCGGTCGAACACCGAGGGCGACCCACCGTTATCCTGGCTAAGACCGTCAAAGGCTACGGAATGGGTTCAGCGGGTGAAGCGTTGAACACGACGCATTCTCGGAAAAAGATGGCCCTCGAACAGATTCGGGCCTTCCGCGATCGGTTCAACATTCCGGTCGCCGACGATCAACTCGAGGATTTTCCGTTCTTCCGCCCGGAACCGGACAGTCCGGAAATGAAATACCTGCTACAACGCCGTGAATCGCTCGGTGGGTTTCTCCCCTCCAGACGCCGAACTGTCCCGGGACTGGAGATACCTTCGCTGGACCTGTTTGAGACGATCACACGCGGTAATGGCGACCACGAGGTGTCGACGACCATGGTCTACGTGCGGCTACTTAGCTTGCTGTTGAGGCATCGAGAGATCGGCAGATACATCGTGCCCATCGTGCCGGACGAGGCGAGGACATTTGGTATGGAGGGGCTGTTCAGGCAGTACGGGATACACTCTTCGGTGGGGCAACTCTACGAACCGGAGGATGCCGAACAGATGATGTACTACAGAGAGGACAAGCAGGGTCAGATTCTGGAAGAGGGCATCAACGAAGCGGGTGCACTGAGCTCTTGGATTGCGGCGGGCAGCTCGTTCAGCAACCACGGGGTGCAGATGGTTCCATTCTACATCTTCTATTCGATGTTCGGCTTCCAGCGCGTGGGCGACCTTTGCTGGGCGGCCGGCGACTCCCAGGCCCGGGGTTTCCTCTTGGGGGGAACCTCCGGGCGCACGACGATGGCCGGGGAGGGCTTGCAACACCAGGACGGGCATAGCCAGTTGGTCGCGTCGACCGTCCCGAACTGCATCGCCTACGACCCGACCTATGCCTATGAACTCGCCGTGATCATCCAGGATGGGATGCGCCGGATGTATCAGGAGAACGAAGGCGTCTTCTACTACATGACCCTGTACAACGAAAACTACCCGATGCCAGCCATGCCTTCGTCGGACTGGGGGAACATCCGCGACGGCATCGTCGGGGGACTCTACCGGTTCCGGACCGGACCGGAGGGCAAGACCCACAAGACCCACATCTTTGGCAGTGGTCCGATATTGCAATGCGCTCTGCGGGCTCAGGAGATACTGGCCTCGAACTATGACGTTTCGGCCGATGTCTGGAGTGCGACCAGCTACAAGAAACTTCGAAACGACGCTCTCAAAGCGCAACGCTGGAACATGCTGCACCCGGAAGAAACGCCCCGACGCTCC
>DBZZ01000049.1 GCA_002311315.1 Methylococcaceae bacterium UBA1147
GCGGGGGAAGGATTTGAACCTCCGACCTTCAGGTTATGAGCCTGCTGCTATTCGCCGTTGATTCTATCCGTTTGCCGTCCCGGTTTTCTAAGAAAATCGCGTCGGCGAACGTCCAGTCGGACCTAAACAATATTTACGCCGTCAAAACCCGATACATCGTCAAAAAGCGCCACGATGCTGAGTTCGCCATTGAAGTCTCCTACGTGGACCGTGAGAACTGGCGTGGGCCAATCGCTATGCAATTAGGTTCCCGCTTGCCAACGTTCGTGTGCAGATTAGTCATTACTCAACCTGCCGACAAAAAGGCCTGACGAAACCGCATCCGGCATTCCAGCGGGTTCATGTTCCGTTTGTACGTGCTCGGAGCCGTCGGCATAACACGGCAGACCAAGAATTTAGGACCAGGCGACTGAACAAGGAACTTCGCTGCATCAGCGATCTGCTCCGGTTCAGATATCGTCATAGTCTCATCTATACCAGCGCCCCGGGCAATTAACTCCAAGTTCGTCCCACGGGCTGTATGACCAGTTTGTCCGCCGGTTTCCCCGTGCATGGCATTGTCAAGGCAAACCATCGCGAGTTTGTTGGGCCGCGCTGACGCAACGGTCGCCAATGCCCCAATACCCATCAACATTTCACCGTCGCCAGTGATCACGGCGACATTTCGCGCTGACGCAGAAAGCGCGAGGCCCAATCCCATGGGCACAGCCGCCCCCATGGTCCCAGCCATGGAAAAAAGATTAGCACCATCGTCCGTCAAAGCGGCAGCGTCTTTTGACGCTCCGGCAAGGCCGCTGACGAAGAGCCAGTCAGCCGGATTGAAAAATAACTGTGCGAGTAATTGACGGCGATCTAGATTAGCTTTTGGTAGCAAAGACAAAGTATTCATCTGATTAAAACCGCTTCGCACCGAGAAATTTTTGGCTCAAAATAATTGCTCCAGACTGCGCTCCTTTGGAAGTTGCATTCAAAACAGCCAGCGTGGATTTTTCCAGATCATCGCGATGCTGAACCTTGAATGTCAGCACGTCCAGAGCTTCCAAAATCGGTTCGACAGCCTTGCCCATGGGGTACTGCCAGGGGTTTTGCTCGCCATAATCGCCGCGCATGGTGATCATCATTAACAACGGGAACCCTCCTCCACCAGCCAGAGACAAATAATTGGGGCAATTACCAACTCCACTCGATTGCATACAAAGAATACCGCGTTCACCAACGAGATCAGCTCCCGCGCACACGGCAAGCCCCTCCTCTTCGCTTGTCAATAACACGGCGCGGGTTTCGTTGTCGGCCTCGGCGAGCGAAACCAGCCGGTCATTACCAGCATCCGGGATGTAGCAGAACAGCTTGATGCCAGCATCTCGCAACATAGCAAACATCACGCCAGACCATTCGGCGTGAGGATGGTCGTCGGTCATGGAACCCCCCCACGTGAAGTAGACAATAAGCTTCGCCAGATAACCAAACAAGGCCCGGCCCAAGGTGTTAAATCGCGATAGCTTTGGCCCGTAACCAGTCTGACGGCGTGACTCGATTGGTGAGAGGGGTTAGAAGCATCTGAACAATGTTAGGAGCCATATAATGCCCATGTCACAGGATATCTCACCGGTAAATAGTGAACTTGTTGATCATCTTGCCCGGTCTTCACAGGTGCAGTGGATTGAGACACGGCCTGGACAAACTTACGTCAAAGTTCTTTGGCTGGGTAGCGAGACCGGACGTTGGGCGGTTTTGTTTAAATGGCGGAAGGGTTATGTAGCGCCACCTCACAAACATCTCTCTGCTGCGCATACATTTGTGTTGTCGGGGAGGCTTCGTGTACGCGATGGGATTCTAGAGCCAGGAGATTATGTGTATGAGCCGAATGGAATGGTGCATGAGGAAACCACTGCACTTGAGGATACCGAATATCTTTTTATCTGTGACGGCCCAGTGCTTTTCTTCGACGACCGTGAAATTACGGGGTATTTTGGGTGGGAGCAACTCCACCAGCTTCGTGAGTCCATTTCTGGTTGAAATTTAATTCGGTTTGAAAGTGCACAGTTCGCGCTCATGCAACCTTTCTAAATAAGCAGAAACGACAGGGAATTTTTCCAAGTGGCCCGCACTCCGTGACCAATTCACTGTGAAACCAACGATAATGTCGGTTACTGAAAAACTAGGACCCGTCAGGTAGGAGGTCGTGTTCAAGGTGTCTTCTAGCACTGTCAGACCAGCTATTATTTCCTCGGTATTGACGGGTAAAACTGCGGCAACACGCTTTTCGGCAGGATAAACAGACTTATGTTTTAACGAACTCCACAAGTACCCCTCTATCTCCGTGAGCGCGAAAGAACACCACTGCTCATGTAGCGCCCGCTGCCGAGTACCAACAGTGGCGATCAGATTTTTCTCGGGATAAAGGTCGCAGAGGTACGTACATATAGCCGTAGATTCAAAGAAACTCTCGCCACCAATTACTATTGCTGGGAGTTTTCCTAATGGCTGCATCTTCTTTAACTCAGTAGTGCCGATAAGGGAGCCATCATCTACGTAATGAAAATCCAAACCGAGCTCCAACAATGTCCATCTGCAGCGACTCGATCGGGTAGTACCAGTCCCATATAAAGTGATTTTTTTGTCCATCTGGCACTTCCCTCCATAAGTCCGATTTTGTCAATGACTCCAGTTTTTCGGTCTTGTCTTACTTAAACCTACAATACAATTGGGGCAACTTAGGCACCGGTTCACAATCAGCCGCACTCGGCACGACCTACGAGACAACCCACTGGTACGAGGCGGACCACGCCTTCGCCAATCCCTCTAGTGCCAGGTACGACGAGGCGAATGCTAAACTGTCTTGGGAACAGACAAATGCGTTCCTGGCCAAGCAGCTTTTCTGAGCAACCACTCCCCGTAGTCGACGCGGCCGACCAGTCATTACTGCAATTTGGCTATTGAATTACGAGCCCGAGCCTCTG
>DBZZ01000070.1:0-5383 GCA_002311315.1 Methylococcaceae bacterium UBA1147
TTCGAGTCCCGTCCACTCCGCCATCCAGATTAATGAAAACCCCGGCCTCTTGTGCCGGGGTTTTTTTTGCCCCTTTATTACCTGACCAATAGGCATTTTGCGTATGTTGCAATCGATAAGAAATCGAGCCCAGGGTGTTTTTGCATGGATCATTCTCATTCTGATCTGCATACCTTTTCTTTTCTGGGGAATACAGAATTATATTGACGGGGGCGAAGAGCAGCCAATCGCCGTGGTTGGTGACAAGGAATTGTTTCAGAGAGACGTGACCCGAGCCTACCAGATGATGGCATCCGGCATGGGCGAGTTGGGGCAGTTTGATGAATCGACCCTAAGAATACTGGCACTGAAGAACCTGATTGATCAGGAAGTGCTGCAGCAGGTAGTACTGGATCAAGGCTACGTGATCGGTGACGGGCAAATCAGAGAAACTATAAATCAGATACCTTATTTTCGTGGCGCAAACGGGTTCGACAAAGACAAATACGAAAGTGGCCTCAAAACTCAGGGAATGTCCGAAGCCTATTTTATTGCCCAGATGCGGCAGAGGATGAGGATTGGGCAACTAAGGAATGGTGTCACCGGTTCGGCATTTTCGACAGCGACAGAACTTAATCGATTCCTGAACTTGCGGGATCAGAAAAGAACGATTGAATACCTGAAGGTTTCGTTGACCGAGTCCGAGTCCGAGTTGTCCGCCAGCGAAATTGAAGCTTACTACCGAGAACATGAAAGCTCGTTCCAGAATGCCGAGCAGGTTTCGGTCGAATACGTCGAACTGGCGATCGCAGACCTTGGTAAAAAGATAGAGATCAGCGACGAAGCGCTGGTTGAACACTACGAATCGCAGCAAGACTTGTTTACCCGGAAAGAACGGCGCAAGGTCAGTCATATCCTTGCCGCAGTCAATTCTCAGGATGATCTGGACGCTGACGCGGTGGCTCTGAGAAGGATCCAGGAAGCACGAGAGGCTCTAGAGAGAGGCGAGCCTTTTTCTTTAGTGGCCGAAAAACTTTCAGATGACCCTGTTTCCAGAAAGCAGGGGGGCGATCTTGGACTGATTAATCGCGGTGACATGGATAAGGATTTCGAGAAAGCAGCATTTGCACTCGATCTCGGCGGAGTCTCTGGTATCGTGAAAACCGGCTTTGGCTATCATCTAATCAAGGTAACAGAACTTGAGGCGGGTGAGGTCAGGCCTTTTGCCACGGTACGCGGCGATGTTGAAAAATCTTATCGCAGTCAGCAAGCCGAGGATATCTTCTACGAGCTTGGGGAGAGTCTGGCCCAAATCAGTTACGAGAATCCTGACAGTTTGTTGCCGGCGGCGGAAAATGCGGATCTTGAAGTCAAATCGTCCGAATTGTTTACTCGCAATGAACAGGAAGGGTTCGGAGCCAACAAAAAGATTGTCGAGGCCGCATTCAGCGAACAGGTCCTGGAAGGAAAAAACAGTGATCCGATCGAGATCGCGGCTGACAGAGTGATGGTGTTGCGCATGAAGGAGCATCGGCCGGCGACCACGAAGCGGCTGGATGAAGTGCGTGGCCAAGTGGTGGCTCAGATCCGTATTCAGAACGCAATGGATGGTGCAAAAGATCAGGCCAGCGACTTGATGGATGCATTGAAGAACGGCAAATCGCTTTTGAAACTGGCTAAGAGTAATCAGTTGACACTGTACAAACCGGGCGCGATTGGTCGAGATAACGACAAGGCGCCACGGCGACTGATTCAGAAAGTGTTCAAGGCCGCCAAACCCGAAAACGGACACCCGGTACCGATCCAGGTGGCTTTGCCCACGGGAGAGCAACTGGTCGCAGTATTACTGGAGGTAAAAAACGGTGTTCCGGTCGGACAAGTGGTGAATGAAAAAGAAAAGGATATGGCAACCAAGTGGCTGATCGGTCAGGTCGGAAATGCTGAATTCAGTGACCTTTTGGACCAGTTCCGAGAAGATGCTGAGATTTCGATTCTGGAAGACAAACAGTAGAAACGGCGTCGAATGAAACTGCACTGGCAGATCCTGATCGCATTGTTGCTAGCAATTGTTGCCGGGGTGCTCGCATTTGATCCATCCAAGACGTCTCTGGCCTACCGGATTTTTGATTTCATCGGGCTGGCATTCCTGAACGCTCTCAAGATGCTGATTGTTCCGCTGATCATGTCATCGATTATCTGCGGGATCGCAAACATTGGTGAGCAGGGCGGGGTCGGTCGGCTGGGTGTGAAAACCGTCGGCTATTATATGACGACAAGCCTGCTGTCGATCTTGATTGGTCTGTTGTTCGTGAACATCCTATCCCCCGGGATCATTGACGGGGAACCGGCGAGGGAGCGAATTGGCTTGTCGGCGGAAACCGATGAGATCACCGAGAAGATCGGAGGGCGGGGTGCCGGAGACATCGCAGGAATCTTTCTTCGGATGCTCCCGCCGAATATCGTAATGGCCGCGGCCGAAGGTCAGATGCTGGGCCTGATCTTTTTCGGCTTGCTGTTTGGATTCCTCATGACCCGGATCGAAGGCTCGAAACGGGAAGTTCTAACTCTGTTCTGGAACGGGGTGCTTGATGTCATGATGGCCATGACCAACCTGATCATGAAGTTTGCACCGATCGGAGTGTTTGGTTTGGTGGCGAAAGTGGTTTCATCGACGGGCATCGGGGTTTTCGTACCGCTTGCCTATTTTTTCTTCACCGTCCTGGGGGCTCTGGCTGCGCATTTCTTCATCGTTCTGCCCGGGTTATTGTGGTTTATGGGTGGAATCAGCCCTGTACGGCATTATAGGATCATGTTGCCGGCCATTTTGACGGCCTTTTCAACCAGTTCGTCGGCCGCAACCTTACCGATCACCATGGATTGCGTAGAGCATCAGGCCGGGGTTTCGAATCGGACGACCAGTTTCGTCCTGCCCCTTGGGGCAACGGTGAATATGGATGGAACTGCTCTCTACGAATGCATCGCCGCGATGTTCATTGCACAAGCCTATGGCTTGAATTTGGGTCTTGTGGAGCAGTTTACGGTTGTTTTGACCGCATTGCTGACCTCGATCGGGGTTGCCGGAATCCCGGCAGCCAGCCTAGTTGCAATCAGTATCATTCTGTCTGCTGTTGGCTTGCCTCTGGAGGGAATCGGGCTGATTCTGGCGGTTGACCGGGTCCTCGACATGTGCCGCACTGTTGTCAACGTGTTTAGTGATTCCTGCGGCGCGGTGATCATTGCCCGCAGTGAAGGGGAGAAAGGCGTTCTTGCTGGCTGACGGTCTCGCAGTGGGGGACAACAGACAAGAATCTTCTAACGAAGGCATAGATAGGGGCAGTTTCGATTGCCGACAGCAACGCTTGGTTTTGCTTGATTTCTTGCCCGGGTAGATGAGTCACTGTCTGGCCGAGGGAAACGCAAGCCGGGATACTGGTTGAACCGCCGAAACCGAAAGCTCATCAGCCAACCCGTTCGATCTTGGTCTGGCGACCCTGCCGTTTCCAGATGTGGCCAATGTTTCTCAGCTAAGGTTGGCGAGTCCTGTGATGTTGTATCCGGCATCGACATAGGTAATTTCCCCGGTTACACCTGATGCTAGATCCGAGCACATGAACGCCGCAACATTTCCGACTTCCAGGATTGAAACGTTTTTCCGCAGCGGAGCTGCGTTCGCCGCCTTGCTCAACATGGCGCGAAAATTTGCGATCCCGGAGGCGGCCAGGGTGCGGATAGGACCGGCGGAAATACCGTTGACCCGAATCCCTTTGGGACCCAGGCTGCTGGCCATGTAGCGTACATTGGCTTCCAGACTCGCTTTGGCTACACCCATCACGTTGTAGTTGGGTATGACCCTTTGAGCCCCGAGGTAGCTCAGGGTCAGCAATGCGGCGGCCCGGCCCTCCATCATGGATTGTCCTGCCTTGGCCAGGGCGGAGAAACTGTAGGAACTGATATCGTGGGCGGCGAGGAAATTTTCGCGGGTAACGGCATCCAGGTATTCACCATTTAGTGCATCACGGGGAGCAAAGGCAACCGAATGAACGATCCCGTCGAGCCCGTCCCACTCCGTGGCCAGGGCGTCGAACACGTTCTGGATGTGTTCATCACTGGCGACGTCGCACTCGATGGTAATTGAGGAGTTGCATTCTGTGGCCATCTTCACGACCCGGCTTTTCAGTTTGTCATTCTGGTAGGTAAACGCCAGTTCCGCTCCTTCTCGGTGCATGGCCTGTGCAATTCCCCAGGCGATGGAACGGTTGCTTGCCAATCCGACGATCAAGACACGTTTACCCTGCATAAAGCCCATTGTTTATCCCCTCTGACACTGATTGTAATTGATGAAGGGAAAGTATCCCTGAGCCCTATTCGCTTGTCCATACGCTTGCGCATTCAAGCGTCTACTCGCCAACGGTTTATGGGCGATAAAGAATGATTTGCAGTCAGAATATCTTCACGGTCTTGTTACGAAAGCAAGTCCTTTCGAGATCAATGGTCGGATAGTCTTCTGAGCCGAAAGTGCGTTGGACAACCAACAAACCCATGCTTTTTACCAGCTGGCAACTGGAATTCGTTGCTTTTTGATCCATTATGGCATGGACAGCGTTTCGGTCTTCGTCTGACTGCCTAGGTGCTGGTTGACTCCTTTGTCGATGACTATCCGGCCGTCTTTTTTGAGACTGTTTTGCAGTTTAATCCGGTTTTTATCTTCTTGAGTCCGATCATGTGTCGGATGCCATAAATGCAGGACCGGGACCGCATAACGTCCGCTTTTTCGATAAATACCTGTCTTGATCAGCCGGATCACTAGGTCCGAGTCCTCATAACCCCAGCCTTCAAATGACTCGTCAAATCCGTTGATGGCCAAGAAGTCCTGTTTCCAGATAGCAAGATTACATGTTTTTGCGGCTTCCCATCGCCTTTGATGCCACTTTCTGAAAACACCGAGTGGTATTCGTAACAGGCTCCCAAAATGGTTGATGTGTCTTCTTATGAACAGCTGTAGAAAGGACAGTTTGGAGTAGAGATAGAGCTGAATGCTTGTTTGAAGGACCTTGTGCGTATAGTGATTCGAGAGAAGGATTCGATTTCCCGGGATGAAATATCCTTTTTCGGACAATCGTAGATGGTGTTCGATGAAATCCGGGAGCATGATGCAGTCTCCGTCAACAAAGAGCAAATAGCTGCCCTTGCTCTGAGCAACTGCTTTGTTCCGCATTCTTGCTGCTCTGAAGCCCTGATTACTTTGGTGGATGTATCGAATTGGAAATGGATATGAATCTTTTATGTAGGTACGAATTTTAGCCTGATGGGTGGCGTTGGAGCCGTCATCTGCAATGATGACTTCGAAATTCGATTCGCTCTGGACAGACAAAGAGTCCAGGCAGACCTTGAGTGCATCGGATCT
>DBZZ01000070.1:5469-5618 GCA_002311315.1 Methylococcaceae bacterium UBA1147
ATGTAAAGGTTGAAGAAGGTCCAGAATGGACTGATTAGAGCCTTGAATAGACTTGGCTGTTTGGGATAGAGATTAGAATAAGTGTTCTGCTTATTTATGAATTCATCGACGGATTCGTATGCCAGGTGAATCATGTAGTGGTCTAGTTT
>DBZZ01000038.1:0-3599 GCA_002311315.1 Methylococcaceae bacterium UBA1147
ACATTCCTTTCCCTCGATCTAAACTTGATAACCAAATTCAAGTTGCGTTCCGTTTGCGCTCGGTTCGATTGAACAAACCCTCGATTCCGGGTTTCCTCTCACTTGTTCTATCGTATACTCCGCTCGGAAACGGGTTTCTGTTTTTAAACAAGCCGTCATAAATGACCATTCCAGCCTCATTCCACATTCGCCAACCTCCTGAACGGTAACCATTTGCATAACCGACTTCCTCTCGCTTTTGACCGTTCGCGTACCAATAGGTCAGCGTTCCTTGTAACTTCCCATTGACAAATGTGCCTTCACTCTCTTTCTTTCCGTTTGGGTAAAATAGAGTCACCGTGCCTTCTTCTTGACCGTCAACAAAGTTCACTACCGCCTTGGGTTGGCCATTTTGGTACTTGTGAACGGATTTTCCGTCCAATAAGCCCATTGCATATTGCTCTTGACTGTCGAGCTCACCGGTTTCACTCCATCGAATGTATGGCCCATTCCGCTTTCCTTTTGTGAATGATTTTTCTTCCTTTTTGACGCCATTCGGATACCACTTCGTCCAGACGCCATCTTTCATACCGCGCCCATAACGGCCTTCCTCTTTTTCTGTACCATCTGGGTACCAGGAAGTAGCTGGGCCCTCTTTCTTGCCATCTCGATAATAGAGCCGCTTTTTTTGCTGGCCGTTTTTGTACCAGATACTCCAGTTGCCTTCGGCCAGGCCATCACGATACCGTGATTTCCTCTTCGGCTGGTTTTCTGCGTAGTACTGCATGATTGAACCGCTGTAGGGCTTAGAAGTTTTCCTGTCAAACATCTTTCCGTTCTTTAGCTGGACCTCACTTAAACTGCTTTCTACAGAACAGCCGGTTAGGCCCGTCATGATGAGGACAACGATCAGGAAAGTTTTACCCATACTTGTATTCATTAATGTTATCTAGTTGAAATCGAGACTGTTAGGCTGTCAAACCAATCAATACTTTTCGCCAAAAGATTGATCGGCCGGGACTGTCTATTGACGCCCGCCGCGGGTGATTTCCACCTCCGCTCCTATCGAAGCGGCAAGGCTTTTGATCTCGTCAATAACGTCCTTTGCCGGATCTTCCTCTGTTGCCGGCTCTTCCTCAACCACCGTTGTCCCGCCGCTCCTAAATTGCAAAACGACCCAACCCAGCAGTGCCAGAATCGCAATCATCATGGTCGGCGGAACGCCGCTTTCCTCCAGGACCGAAGCCGCCTCCGATGTAACCTTCGATGGACTTGATCTGCCGACAGTCACCGTTGCTACCGGCACACGTTCAGCTTCCGGTTGTGTCTCCTGTGCGGCAATGACTTCCTCCGCCTGGTAAACAATCACCGGTTGAAAATGTGCAGCCGGATAAGGATCCTTCTCCTCAACCACAGAAACACTATCCTCGGAGGTTTTCTCTTCACTCCCGGCGGCCGTGTCTCCGGCAATCTCAGGTGACTGATAGACAATATAGGGTTCGAAATTCGCCGCAGGGTACGCCCCCTCGGCCAATGCCCATCCTGAAAGAGAAACACCGGCAGCCAGAAATAACAGGGTTAGGATTGACTTCTTAGTTTTCATGAATACGCCTTGATGCCACATCATAATTTGGTTACCCAACCGAGAAGGCCCTCTGAAAGGCAACATCCATGCTGCGATCTAGCTTGATCATGGTAACCAGAAATCGTTGATATCTTCCAGTCCGGTGGGTGCATTGCCTGGATGAATTCTTTGGCTTGCTAATGGTTGATCATGAAGTTCATGAATACGTAATCAGAGCCTTTAAAAAAGCCCTTTATTATAGTCGATATTCATATCTAGAACAAATACTGAACGTGAATACAACGCTTTGTTAAACTGGCAGGGTGGCTGGATAAAGATCTGAATCGTTAGATCGGCACAACATAGGGCCATTCATTAAAAGCGCATCAAATGCGTACCCTACGCACCCAAGAAACACCCGATACCGCATCTGTTCTACTTCCCGGTTTTACCGCCTGCGCGAGCTTCGTAGAGTGCATCCCCACAAGTGGAGGCGAGCCGGAAGAGGAAGAATCGGTTTCCCGAAAAACAGATCATCGGATTTGCAAATCGAGCTAAGGCACACAAAACCTTTCTCAAAGGTACAGCAAGATACAACCAATTGCGGGGTGATCGTCTCCGAAATGCCCTATTTACGAAAAATATCCCCAACCGCCGTCCCGGTCTCGGCCTCTTTCAGGATCAAGACAATCAGAAGTTCGCTGAATCATAACGATTCGATCGAAGCCTTCTGGATCGACTTTTCCATAAAACACCACTTCTGAATTGTTCATCGTTCAGGGAAGCTTACGTTTTCGAGAGCCGTTAACTAATGGTATCCTCTAGCCAAATTTTTTAGACTTCCAGGTAAGGAAGTTCACCAAAACATTGGACGAACCGTATGATAAAGTTGCAATCTCTGGCCGAAGACCTGCTTGGCGCTGATCTCCCAATTGGGTTTCGAGCTTATGATGGCTCTCGCATGGGGCCGAGTAATCCCACCGCATCCATTGTTGTTCATTCCAGTAAAGCTCTGCGCTATATAGCAACCAGCCCCGGACAGCTTGGTTTTGCAAGAGCCTATATCACCGGCGAAGTTGACCTTGAAGGCGATATTTATGAAATCATCAACATCCAATCCCGCCTGCCAATCGTCAAGCTGAACTTTGCCCAGTTTATCAAGGCATTAAAAATCTTGGGGCTTTCCAATCTAAGGCCATTACCCCCTCCTCCGGAAGAAATAAAAAAACAGTGGGCATTTCGCCATAGTTTGCGACGAGATTCGGCCACGGTTTCTCACCACTACGACGTGTCAAACGCGTTTTATCGCCTGGTCCTGGGCCCGAGCATGACCTATTCCTGTGCCGTGTTCGAATCCAAATCGGACACACTGGAAAAAGCTCAAGAAAACAAATACGAATTGATTTGCAAAAAATTAAGCTTGAAGGCGGGTGAACGACTACTGGATATCGGATGTGGCTGGGGTGGTATGGCGATACATGCCGCCCGACATTACGGCGTAAACGTTGTTGCTGTAACGGTGTCAAAAAATCAAATGGAATTGGCCCGGCAACGGGTTTCTGAAGAAGGCTTGTCCGAGCAAGTAGAAATTCGATTACAAGATTATCGGAAAATTGACGACGGTCCCTTCGATGCCGTGAGCTCGATTGGAATGTTTGAGCATGTCGGATTGGCGCAGATCCGTGACTATTTTTCCGGCATTTATGCCCTCCTCGCGCCCGGTGGTCGGTTATTGAATCACGCCATTAGCCGCTGGCCGGGTCAGAAAGCACGGATGATGCGTGGGGGATTTATGGACCACTACGTTTTCCCAGACGCAGAGGTTCACGAGGTTGGCACGGTGATCTCATCACTTCAGCAGGCTGGATTCGAGGCTCGGCACATGGAAGACCTGCGTGAACACTATGCGTTAACGCTCCAGCATTGGGTAAAAAACCTGGAAAACAATTGGGCCGAAGCCGTCGCCACCTCTTCGGAAGCCCGCGCACGCATCTGGAAACTGTACATGGCGGGTTGTGCGACGATCTTCGCTCAGGACCGTCTGCGAATTCACCAG
>DBZZ01000038.1:3847-5414 GCA_002311315.1 Methylococcaceae bacterium UBA1147
CTTTAATAAACACTGCTCTTTGATCGATGCTCCACGCCATGTCGTTATTTTTCGATTAGACGTCTCAATGGCAACCGGGTGAAGATCATCTACATCGGTTCATCGGGCTCGCTCTCTTTGATACCGTTGGAACAATTGTTGATTTCCGACCATTCGATCTGCGCAATTTCGGTTGCAGAAGGCAGTCTAGACCGTGCGCAAGACCCTCGATTCCCGATTGTTCTAGAAGGTCCTGGATCGATCGAATCTCTCGCTCGATCCAACGAGATCCCGGTGATCAGATTACCACTGGATCTTTCTCAAAGCCTGGTTGAGATTAAGCAATTTGAGCCCGATGTCATTCTGGTGTCCTGTTTTCCCCGAAAACTACCCAATTCAATCCTTTCGATCCCGACAGTCGGATGCTTCAACCTACATCCTTCGTTGCTTCCCGCCTATCGTGGCCCGGCGCCCTTGTTTTGGCAGTTCAGGGAAGGCCAAACCGAATTTGGCGTTACGCTGCACAGAATGTCATTGCAGCTGGATGGGGGAAACATCATCGGCCAATTACCAGTAACCATCCCTGATGGTGTTACCATAGAGCAGGCAAATAGCCTGCTGGCAACTGCAGGCTATCAATTGATCGCACAAGCATTGGCTGACTTTGAACAGGCAGCGGTTCAGGAGATTCCACAGGACGAGGGCATCGCGAGCTATCAGGGTTTTCCTTCAAAATCGGATTTTGCCGTTAGCAACCAGTGGACAGCAAAGCGACTGTTCAACTTTATTCGCGCAACGAATGAGCCGGGCAGAATCTACCCCTGCACTGTGGGTGCCCATGTTTACCCATTACTAAAAGCGATAACCTATCAAGAGAATGGTAGCGCTAAAATGGTCGCCACCTCGACTACGGTCACCATTCCATGTGCGCAGGGCTATGTCATCGCGCGGGTTTTAGCCGATTAAAGCGAAGGATTCAATGAATCAGCGATAACTCCAAACCCCATCTGTTGTCCAATCCTACTCTGTAATTTTAATGATTTCCATGACATCTCCAGAACAATACCATCTCGTCGAAACCCGTTTGCAAGAGCGGCTTTCAAACCAAACGACCCGTTGCAACCTGTGTTTGTGGCGCTGCAAACTCAGCCATGGCCAACGGGGGTTCTGCCATGCGCACGTCAATCGCAATGGCACACTCTATAACCTTTCTTATGGAATCGTGTCATCCATCAATATCGATCCCATCGAAAGTAAGCCCGTCAAACATTTTCGACCCGGAACGCGGGTTCTTTCGGTCGGTAGTTATGGCTGTAGTTTTCGTTGTGGAGGCTGCCACAATCTCGAAATTTCCTGGGGCGTGAGTGCGTTGGATGATCTGGCCAAGGGTGAATCCAAGCAAGCCTGGGTACCCCCCGAGTCGCTCGTACAGACCGCCCTTAAATCCGGTGTACAGGGAATCGCCTTCACTTATTCTGAACCGGCGGTTTGGCTGGAATATGTGATCGATGTCAGTCAGTTAGCGCATGAAGCGGGTTTGTACACGGTCTACGTCTCCAATAGCTTCATTACCGACGAAGCCTTGGAA
>DBZZ01000038.1:5483-6111 GCA_002311315.1 Methylococcaceae bacterium UBA1147
GTGCAACAAATCTTGCACGCGATCAAAAAAGCACAGGACCTCGGTATCCATGTGGAAACCAGAACCAATATTATTCCAGGAAAAAATGACAATCCGGACGAGTATTACGAGATTGCTTGTTGGGTACGAGACAACCTGGGTATAAACAGCCCGTGGCACATCACCCGGTTTTTCCCCGCCTACAAGCTAAGCGACATACCGCCGACACCGGAGCGGTCGCTGTTCGAAGCCAAGGCCGCCGCCGAGCGGGCCGGATTGAACAATGTCTACGTCTACAACGACAAGGGATGCGACTGTGCGGAAGAAAATCAACCGCTTGAGTTTTATCTGAACAGCCGCAGTGAGGACCTACATCAGATCAAGAAGTGTGCAGCAAAATGTTGTGGTGAAGAAGGCATCGTGGTGAAAAAATACGAACAGGCTACAATGGCATAATTTCGCCGGCTAAAGCGAGGAAGATCAAGATGGCAAGAACAGTGAACTGTGTGGTTTTAAAGGAAGAATCAGAAGGCTTGGATAAACCAATGTATCCAGGTGAATTGGGCAAAAGAATCTTCGAACACGTTTCCAAGAACGGGTGGAAGCAGTGGCTTGAACGGTTAACCACCATCATCAATGAAAATAGTCT
>DBZZ01000038.1:6394-7455 GCA_002311315.1 Methylococcaceae bacterium UBA1147
CCTTCCGGTAACGGGATCAACTCATGTCCTTCACGAAGAACGATTTCAATCGTTTCAATGTTTGGCGTGTTGCGGGCATTGGCCAGACCTTCTACCCGCCGGAGAACACCCCCCTTCTTGACTGGAATCATCATCACCCCGCGCGCATCGCCAGGTGATTGGACCTTAACCGATTGCCCCATCGCCAAGGCGATGGTCAGTTGTTCCAGATTGCAATCGCTGCCGTTGTCCAATACACGAGCACAATCCCCGCCAATGGTTCGGGAAGCAACTTCCAGTATCCATGCATCCTTTTCGTTGACTCGCAGTTCCGCATGAACCGCACCGGTTTTTAAGCCATAACAATCACAGGCTTGTGCGACGCGTCGTTGTATTTTGGCCTGCGTTGCATGGTCCAGCACTGACGGTGTGACATAGATGGTTTCTTCGAAATACGGACCGACCAAAGGGTCTGGCTTGTCGAAAAGAGCCAGTGTCGTCAACCGACCGTTATCCAAGAATCCTTCAAAGGCGACTTCAACACCATCGATGTATTCTTCCACCAGTGCATGATTTCTTTCAAAATCATCGTTTGATGTAGCAATAATGGCCTTTATCCGTTGACAGGCAGCGGTCAATTCAATTTTGTTGTTAGCACGAATCACCCCGCGGCTTGCCGACATGTGCAACGGTTTGATCACACATGGCCACGGAAACCCGCGGAGCTGTTGATCCAACGGCTGTCGGAGATCGATCAAGGCATGAACAGGCACCGGACATCCAGCACGGGATAAGTGTGTCCGTGCCAAATCTTTTCGGCATGATATCCGTGCGGCAGCAGGAGGGTTGTGCGGAAGACCTAGCTCATACGCAGCGCATGCAGCCAATTCAACAGTGCTGTCATCGGTCCCGAGTACAGCGGAAAAGGGGCTTTTTTGAGCTTCCCGGCGAATGCAAGCCAGTGATTGGTCGGCATCGTTTAAATCGATGTGTAGGCCATCATGGACCTCAGAAATCAACGAATGCTCACCGCGAGAGGCGATCAGCACATCAAGGCCGATTTGCTTTGCGGCTTTTAGATA
>DBZZ01000038.1:7697-16576 GCA_002311315.1 Methylococcaceae bacterium UBA1147
AATCGTATTGACTGGTTTCCTCGACAAGGGTCATGCCATATTGCATTCCTCCGCAACCACCACCTTGTACAAAAACACGCACCCCCGCAACATCGTCCTCACTTTCAGTAATCTTCATGAGTTGTTGAATGGCCTCAGGGGACACCTTGATTTCATCGGTTAATGTCTGGCTAAACTGAGTGTTGGACATAACGACCCTCTTACCTGTATTGATTTATGATCCTGCGATTCTAACATGGCCATCAAACCGTGGTGTTAAAAAAGAAGACCTCGCATGAATCCGTAGTCCTCGCCGAAAACAACACCGACGATCGTTTTACTTTTCCAATGCAGAAACACCGCCCCATTTTGAATCCGGCTCCAAACAGGACTGGATTCTCGGATAGAGGGAGAGAGATCAAGCGGTACAGGATCTACATTCTCAGGCGGCTGGAGATTACCCGAAGTCGTTTGCCCGCTAGTCGATGACCAACGGGAAAGGGGCATGGATGATGCCCTGGAATACCTCTGCTCATGGCTTTGTGACGACAAATCTTTACTGAGGAGTCTCATCCCACCTTTTTGTCCCCGTTTCTATTTTACCTTTCTTTTTATCGAGTCCTGGTCACTATTCGGTTGTCATCTATTGCCCGATGCCTCATCAAAGTGCTTCTGCGCCAGGTCACTTGGCACTCCACATTCCTCGTATTTTTCTTCTATACATTTTTTCACTAATTTTGCCTTTCCGCTCTGGGTATAACGGAATTCAGTTCGGCACATGTACTCTGACTCCCCCTTGAAGATTTTAAACGCTTTCATTTCTACGGCCCCAGCGGTGCCGTTGCTTACTTTTGCCCAGTCCATGATCTCTGGGCAATAGCTTGGCTTCCCAAATAGGGAAAAACCGCTCAGTCCCAAGATTACTGCCACAAACACCCCAATTCTCAAACTATTGTTCAACCTCATCAGTATCGCCTCCATTTTGCATAACGTAAATATATGTATTTTTTGATAGAGCGCTTTTTTCTGCTCGCCTATTCTACGTATTTTTCACTCCCTTTACTTCTTGTGTACCCATTAACAATTGTGGATGGAGAATTTTGTCGAGATTTTAACGTTACGCCCCCAACCGCAATGCCGCCTGTCTTCAACTTACGCCTGACCTCGATTCCAAGTTGGCGGGCTTCCTGGCGTACTTTCTGCGGATTCGCAAATTGTCCTTGTCCAGAGAAGGCAGAACATGCAGAGGAACCCAAGCGGGTCTTGATGGAATATTGGTCCATGAGCAATTACACAATTTAATGCACAGCCTCACTTCCCTTGGGGTTAGATGCCTTTTCGACTAACTCACCGTCCTTGTAACTTTGGGTTTTAGTGATATTTCCGTCTTTATCCCACAAAGCCCGTCTGGTTTACCTTCCTTGTAGTTTTCTTCTTTCTTCCATCCCGTTTCATACTAGAAAGTCCAGAACCCATCTCGTTTACCATTCCTGAAGCTTCCTTCCGTTGCCTTCTGTCCATTTTTATGCCACTTGGTCCAAAGTCCTTCTGGCTTACCATTTTTGTAGTTTATTTCCCCCTGATTCTGTCCGTATCCATCCTTCCAGGATTCAACATATTTACCGGTGAAGGGTTTCTCCTGATTGAGTTAAAACTTCAATCCATTTCTGTCTTGTCTATAGATCACCCCTTTTCCTTACAAAGAAGACACCAATCGCCCCCTGAACAGGAAACGAGAAAAAGAACCAGACAAAATATTGACAAGAAGTTTTTCATTCTTAACCCGCTGTTTGAGCAACTGACCGTCCTTGTAGACTACAGAATTGGTGGATTTTCCAAAGTGACGGATATGCGTTTATTAGGCTCCCCTATTGCAATCACCAAAGGCATCTGTATGGCTAGTACGACCTCCCCGACGGGTCATCCGATATCCCATCTATCCGACGGAGAATTCTGGCTAAGTATGGCAACCACCCCTTGGCCATCGATCTACGTGGAACGTTCGCGCCGGGCTTGATGAACAAGGAGGCGACAAGAATCGTCTCAGGCAGTACGTCACCCGATGGCACCGCTAGCTACACGGTGGACTGGGAGGGCAGGTCAACCGCAAGGAAAATCTCAGACGGTATTTGATCGTCCATGCTGTCAGTAACTAAGATTGATGGCGACCTGGCCCAACGTGGGGCGTTGCCTCCGTTATGGTTTGCTCGACGTAACATCTCGTTTAAACATTTCCCTAGCGTCTGCCAATATTCATTTTGTCAATCGCCGGGTTTGTACTTCCTGCACATTTCCACCTGGTCTTCTTGTAACTTCCATGCTGCTTTTATACAGATCCGTGCCATGCGTTTCTGCATGCGCCTCTTTTTGATTTCTTTTATATCGGTGTCGCTTAATACACTCGCTGTTTGGTTCGTTGTTTCACTTGCTTGCTCGCTTTCCAAAGCTGATGCCTCATTTGCATTAATACCAAGAGCCGAGACCAAAAAAACAAATGACGATATTATTCTCATTTTCATGATTATTATTCCCTATTAGAAGTGCCTCGAAGGACTTTCTACCCATCGGATTCGTCTAATATACGCCGGATATCTGCCAGACCCAACGATCGTGTGAATCCCCATCGGCCTGACACGACATGAACAGTATTACCAACATCAGCTCATTGAGGATTAAGCTTGATAAAACCCCCGCCAGACTCGAATCTGACTGGGTTTTTGCTTTCCGTCACAGAGCTACTTACCCAATACCACTGACCCTCGAGAAATTCAGGATTTGACCCCATATGTCTCTCCAGATACATTTGATGCAGGGGATACTGAGACCCTGAGGAATCCAACCCATCCTTCTCTAGGTTTGTTCTATCGGGCAGCCATTCCTTTTGCCTCTGCTTCTGTAAAACCGAAGAGCGTCTGGCTGAATCGTCCATCGACATACATGGAAACTCCCCGTACACGGGCCATCGATGAAGTCGATCTGGGCAATCCCGTTGTCACCCCTCAGCTCAGGGGCAAGATCCAGTTCCTGTAGAAACCGGAAGGCTTTTCCGTTAACGGGTCAACTGGTTTTTCATATAACAGTAGTTACTGTTACATTTGGGCCATTAGCGAGAGCATTTCTTTTAAACATCGACAGAACTTAGTAGAAATGCTCGCTTAGCCCATGTGGCAGAAAGAATCCATATCGAAGGATTATTAAATTGTTGACGTCGATCTCAAGACATACAAGAACTACCTGAATGCCAAGGCCTCAACATTCGCCAAGTACGGGGCTAAACTCCTTGTTCATGGAGGGTGACGTCAGGTAATCGAAGGTTATGACGAGCCCCAGCCAAGGAATTGAGCGTCTGGCACCTCCCTTGCAACTGACCTGCAGTTGAAGTCCACCGTGTCATACTGCCTCAGTTGATGCTTGTTCGCCTCCTTGCTCATAAAGCTGGCGGAAACGACGTTTTACAAGGCGATTGAGGCTCACGGCAAAGCGCCACAACCTGCGGGTTCGGGTAAATGCTGCAACCGACTCAGGTCTAGCTGCAATCCACAACTTGTCCGACTTGCACGCGACGATGCTGTACTAGCGTGGGATCGATCATGAACGATTAACCTTCAAATTACAGGGCCGCCACTATCGCCTGACCGATGTCCACAGCAACGTAGTTAATAAAATCCTCTGGTAACTCGTGGCCAAGACCTTGGTTGCAGAATTACTTTTTCAACGCTTTGGCGATCAGTGCCTTCATGTCCTTCTCGACACTTTTGACGATGGTTTTGGGGCCTGTGGCTTTAATGAATACAGAGCCTTGTTTGCCCTCGATGATCGCGCCGAGCAGGCCGCTGTTGGGCACGGGAACCTTGTTGCCGCCAAACGGCGGGCCTTTCATGAAGGTACCCTCCGCGGTGACGTAAGTGACCTTAGTTCCATTAACGGTCTCATTCACTGTCCTGGCTTTGAGTTGATCGGCCGGCTCTTTGAATTGGCTAAGCCAACGCTTCACGTTTGCGGCCACATCACCCCCTCCGTCCAGGCCAAAGTGGAAGAAAACCACCTCAGCCGATTTGCCATCTTTCCCTTTGATGGCGAACTGCGCTTTACGCATCGACGATGAAGGGTTTTGAGTCTGCCAGCCCTTTGGCCCTTCAAACTGAATCCCTCCCACAGAAAACGTTTCCGCATGGAGAAATGAAACCGACAGTAACAAGAGAAGAAATGTGCTTGTGCGATAAAAGAATGTTTTGTTCATTAGCGAATAATAAGTATTTGAACGAGCTATTTCAATGACGGAGCAGTACAGGACGCCTATGGCCTAGCGATACAGACAGGTCATGCAGCAGCAGTCGGGGCAACCTGGGCGTTGGCTAAACTGCATGGGCTGGATAAGCCGACGTTGAAAAGCCCGAGAGAGTTGTACCCGGATATTGAGATCAGGATTCCACGCGATCCTAAACCGATGTAGCTCGGTTCCTCTTCTCGCCTGGATATTCAGTGTTGTGACCAAACCGTTTGGCGGAGAACCACACTAACGTTTAAAAATGTGGGTGCAGTGTGGGTGCAGGAAGAATATTTCCTTGTCATACAAATAACGCTTACCCTAGAATAACAGGTAAGCCTTTGTTTTTATTGGTCGGGGCGAGAGGATTTGAACCTCCGACCACCTGCACCCCATGCAGGTTTTTCTAGGTCTAATGCCACTCAACAAGATCCGTCATGTTTCCTTACCTTGTTGTTTTTCTTATGTTATTATTCCATTGCAATCCAAGGAGATCCATAACAAGCTAACATCTAACGTAGACACCAACGTAGACACGAATGCTAACGAACAAAGCAATAGTCAATACCAAGTCCAATGGTAGGACCCAATGGCTTAGAGAGAAGTCCAATGATGCATCCATCAAAGGACTCTGTGTTCGGGTTACAAAAGCAGGCACTAAGACTTTCTATGTTCACTACACCTTTAACGGCAGGAGGAAGTATTACAATCTCGGCTTGCTATCTAGCAAATTCACCCTGGCAGACGCAAGAGATGACTGCCGTGAAATCCGCAAACTAATAGATGCGGGTTTCGACCCTGAACTGGAACGCCAGAAAAAACTTGACGCCCAAAAGCTCGAACGCGAAATACTGGACGCTAAGCAGTCCAGAACAACAGTCAACGAATTGCTTGGCTACTACCTCTCTCATCTAGATAAAAAGAATACCCGTAACGACGCTCGTCAGAAATTTGCCAAAGAGGTACGCCCAAAGATTGGCAATATGATCGCCGCAGAGGTTACCGACAAAGACATCAGACCCATTGTTGCAGATGTAGTAAAGCGCGGTGCACAGGTATCAGCAAGGCATCTACACACTTTTCTTCACGCTGCTTTCAACCTCGCCATCAAGGATGATTATTCGCCTTTCTTTGAGCAGTGGGCGGTCAATCCAGTCGGCAAGGTAAAGAAGCCCGCAGACACTGATCCGGACAAACGAATCTTGTCCGTTGAGGAGATCAGACACCTGTGGAAGATCCTGGAGCATTATGCCGGGATGGAACCTGCCATGAAGGACATTCTCCGTCTATTGCTTCTGACGGGTCAGAGGGTCCAAGAAGTATCAGGAATGCAGTGGGCGGAAATCGATTGGGAAACCATGCTCTGGAGCATTCCACCGGTTCGGATCAAAACCCGGAAGAAGCGAAACGAACCACACATACTGCCCATCACGCCAATGATGGAGGAGATCATAAAGCGGCAACCTGTTATTCAGTACGCCGATAGACTAGGGAAAACACGACCGGCCAAAGCAGTTTTCAGTGGTAGAAATGACCCCGACAAGCCTCTTGAATGGCGATCACTGTCAAGAGCAGTAAATCGACTCTGTGAACGCAGTGAAATACAGAAATTCTCTCCGCGCCAGATCCGAGGAACAGTCAAGTCCCATATGGCCCGCATTAAAGTGATGAAAGAGATTCGAGATCGTATACAGAATCACGCCCTGACCGATATTGCAGACACCCATTATGATGCCCATGACTATCTCGATGAAAAACAAGCCGGCCTAATGAAGTGGGAGCGAGAACTAAAACGAATTGTACGGATCAGCAACGAATCCCATATCGTCGATTTCAGGTCGGTTGGACCAACCTAAGTTTTGGAAAGATCATCCATTCATAAAGGCGGTGATCACGATTGCATCATGCCCTGGAAATTAAAAGCCATTTAGGAAATATCGAGGAAGTACCATGACGTTTGTTAACACTGGGCAAATAATTAACTTCCTGATTGAACGAGAATATCCTAGATATGCGCCAAGCCTATTAAACCGATTAGCAGGGCGACTGAGCGAGGAGCCGTCGGCAACAATTAAAAAGAAAATGGAAGCTTACCGGGCTGAATTAACGGCATTGCCTTACGAAAAACTGTTGGCACTTTACGAGCAAGAAAAGAACGCCTCTCTCAAAGAAAAGGCAGAAGCATTCTTCGAAAGCCCTGACGCAAAAGCAGATTTGGAACACTGGAGCAAAGCTGCATATTGGACCCTAAATGAAGCAGTCGCACTCACTCTTGGGAAAGAACCGAAAATCGTAACCCAAGAGGCTGTCGAAAAATACCATGGCGTCTCGGATCTCGCTAAAACATATCGAAAAACCCTTGAACTGGCTAACCGAGCCAGGAAGATAAAGGAACTGCGAGAGCCTTTGTCTCCAATTATCTTTCTCGAATGGGCTGATAGAAATATGATCAGCCCGCCAAAGCAGTTGGTTCAATCTGTAAAAAAGCACAGTGCCGTAATTAAGGATTGGTCAGACACGCTGGCTTCGCTCGAACCGGGGAAATCTTTGCTTGAGCGAAGTCCTTATTGGAACAAGTTCTCGCAACAGGCCGCACAAGCGGTCACAGACTACCCGAAGTGGCGTCAAACTCAAATACAAGACGGAATTAAGAAAACAGGGAATCTCCATGACTGGTTATTAAAAGACATTGGCGCAAACACCCGAGAGGCAGAAATTCTGAAGAGAATTATGACAGACATTTTTCCGGAGCTTAAATAAAACAATGAGATACACGTGTCACGTCTTGTGTCATATGACACGGGATGTGACATAAATTCTCCCCATTTATCGTAGGAGCCATATTCAATAACGCCCAAGGAGGCAGGAACATGGCTCACTCAATCCTTAGACTTCCCGCTGTAAAGGCTCGCACTGGCCTGTCCCGCAGCACCATTTATCTGCGCATCTCAGAAAGCCGATTCCCCAGACCCATTTCCCTCGGTAGCCGAGCGGTTGGGTGGGTCGAATCCGACATCAACAATTGGATCGAACAGCAGATTACAAGTAGCCGAGTTGATGGCCCAGCCGGTTCATTCACCAAACCCGAATAATGGCTGGCTGCCCATTGTCAAACGTCGTGGCACAGCTTCACGGCATGCGAAAACAGGGAAACGCCCTCCTCGCTCGTTGCCCCGCCCACGATGACCACCATCCCAGCCTGAAGATTACCGAAACGGATGACGGCACAGTTCTTCTGAAATGCTGGGCCGGCTGCAGTACATCTGAAATCGTTGGTGCGATTGGGCTGGAACTGCGTGACTTGTTCCCCGGTAACTCAGGTAATTACGTCCCATCCGCGCCATCGATTAACCCTGAATTACTGGAACTGGCCCAATACACGGTACAGATTGGAAGTCGATGGATTCAACAGAGCGTTCCTTTCTCCGAAAAGAGTCGCCGAGATTTCCTCAAGGCGGTGAAGATCGTTGAAGCCTACGGTCTTGGCGATGACAGTTGGCTCAATGATCCTGAGTCAGAACCGGTAGGCCCGATGATCCTGCGTTCTGGGATGAGCTGGAAAAGGACGTCAAACAAAAGCATGACCTCATGATTGCCGATGCCGTAGCACGCGGGGACAACGATCCAGAGATGATTCAGGCAATGGAGACAATCCAAAGGCTAAAGGAACAATCCAGTGCTGCTGAACTACCGATTGACGAGCAAGAAGAACCGATCCCGGAATATCTCCTGGCGTTTCCAACTGAAACACTCCAGAGGATTCATGACTATTTCGTTAGAGGATGTTTCAGCACGACACCGCTGATTGCTCAGGGCGGCGTCATCGGACTCTCCAGCGTGGTGGCCGGGAGGGTCTTCAAAACCCGTCAGATATCCACGACCTCCGCACTCCCATTGTGTATTTCAGCCCCCAGCGGGGTTGGAAAAAACGCCGTGAAAGAAATGATCCTGCGAGTCCTGACCGAGTGCGAAATGGGCGAACTGCTGGGTGGAGGCCGGTTCAGCAGTGAACCAGGAATTCGCAATATGTTGGTCAAATACCCAACCCGGATCATGGTCATCGACGAATTCGGAGACAAAATGGAACTCGGATTACAGCTGCGAAGGAATGCCAATTCCCATATGGCTGGAGGATTCTCTGCCCTGAAAGAACTGTATTCCGAAACACTGATGACATCGTCTCCGACGGAAATGGCTCACAACACATCGGGGCGAAGTGAAAACAACGCATCGAAACCGATCGAACACCCTTCACTAACAATCGTTGGTTTAACCACGAACGAGAAATTACTCAAGGTCATCGATACCGACATGCTGCATGGCGGGACCCTGAACCGGTTCATTTTCATCCGCGAGAATTCGACCGTTCAGAATCCCAACTGGGACCTGGTGGGTGCACCCATTCCTGACTGGCTAAAGAGTCATATGGGAAAATTATCCAGGCTCCGTACCGGCAGCCAGAGTCTACGCATGAGACAAGAGTGGAACGAAGCTGAGGCAATGGCGGTTGCCCATGAAACAAAACCCAGCTACCAGCTCGTGAACATGGACGTAGACCTAGTTAAAAACTTCTATCATGAGGTTGAACAGATCAAAACCGAAAGCGGAGCTGCCGCAAATCTGGCCCAGCGAT